>CBIHPJ010000150.1:0-14334 GCA_966211295.1 uncultured Myxococcales bacterium
GATCGCGATGAACTCGGCGAGCAGCTTTCGTTGAATCTCGACGGCGTCGTCCACCCGACCTTCCTGCGTCGCGATCGCCATCTCGAGGCGGCCGAGATCGAGTTGGCGGCGCTTGGTGGCGCCCACGCGCTCGAGCGCCGTCTTCACGCCGGGCAACGCGGCCTTCCCCTTCTCGAGGCTGAGCTCGCTGGTGAGCGCGATGGCACCCTCGAGGCGTGAATCGAACAACAGCTCGTCGGCGCGGCCTGCCTCGGCTGCGAGCGCTGACGCCTCGTACAGCTCCACGGCCTCGGCCGGGAGACCGAGCCGGCGATTGATCGAGGCCTGCATGTACAGTCCGCTGGCCTCGAGCCGCCGAAAGCCCTGGGCGCGCGCAGCGTCGGCCGCTTGCTTCGCCAGGGGCAGACTCTCGGTGTCCTTGCCGAGATTCGAAAGAACGCGCGCCTTGTCGAGCACAGCGCGCAGCTCGCGGAAGTGCGCGCGCTGCTGAGGATCATCTGGCTCTGTCCACACCTCTGACTCGTTGCAGGACTCGAAGCTCGAGAGGTCCTCGAGCGCAGGCAACCAGGTGTCGAGCCGGAGCGAGAGACCCTTCGCCTCTTCGGTGACCAACTTCAACGAGTCGAGCCGCGACTCGAGGCAGAGCTGGGTCACTCGCGCGCTGGTCGCCGCCCTGATGTCTCCCGAGCGCTCCTGTTTGCAGCTCGCGTCGTACTGGCGATTCCACACCTCGACGAAGTGGTTCACCTGGCGTTCGGCCAGCTCCCAGGTGCTGCCTGCGTACGGTTTGCCGGTGTTCGCCATCGCCTGCTTCATCGAGGCGCGCGTCTCGGGGCTCCACACCTTCGAGAGACGATCGCCGGCGGTGAGGCAGAGATCATCGCGGCGTCGCTGCACCTCGCGCACCGCCAGCCAACCCGTGAGCGAGAGCACCGCGATCACCGCCACCGAGACTCCGGCGATCAGTCTCCTGTCGAGCGGTGGATTGGCGAGGCGCGTGAGCAACTCCTCCAAGCTCGCGAAGCGCTGCTCGGGATCCGGCGCGAGCCCCTTGAGCACCAACGCGTGCAGCCACTTCGGAACCTTCGAGCCACGAGGCTGGGCGACCTTCGGCCCCTCGTGCACGGCGTCGCGACGATCGCGCAGCGTGGAGCCGCCGAAGGGCAGATCTCCGTAGAGCGCTTCGTAGAGCACGACGCAGAAGCTGAATTGATCCGAGCGCGCGTCGGCGGGCCGCGCGTCGAACTGCTCGGGCGACATGTAATTGGGAGTGCCGATCAAACTGCCGACGCCGGTGATGGTCTCCTCTTCGTCTTTGTCCTCGGTGCGGACCTTGCGCGAGACGCCGAAGTCCGAGACGCGCACGTGGCCGTCGCTGCCCACCAGCACGTTGTCTGGTTTGAAATCGCGGTGCACGAGGCCCGCCTTGTGCGCGGCGGCGAGGCCCTGTCCCGCCTGGCGCATCACGCGCAGCACCTCGGGCCACGCGTGTTCGCCGAAGCGCATCCACTCGGTGAGCGTCTGGCCCTCGACGTAGTCCATCGCGATGAACACGGAGTCGTTGAAGTCACCGACGTCGTGCACGGGGACCACGTTGGGGTGCGAGAGCAACGCGAGCGCCTGCGCCTCGCGCATCAATCGCTCACGCAGCGTCGCCGACTCCACCACCGGCACGTCGGGACGCAGGAGCTTGATCGCCACCTTGCGCTGCAGTCGCGGATCCAACGCGGCGAGCACCACGCCCATCGCTCCGCGGCCGAGCTGCCCGGTCACCACGTAGCGGCCGATCTCCTGGCCCACCGTCACGTTGGCCAACGCGGGGAACGACTCTTCAGACCTGGTGACGGTGAGGCGGCCTCCCGGCACGGGACGTTGGATGGTGTTGGCGAAACCGATCGAGTCGGTCTCGGTGGTGTCCGAGACGGTCGCGCCCAGCTTCATCGCCGAGAGCGTCTCCACTTCCCCGCGGCAACGCGCGCAACCCGCGAGATGGGCAAAGATGACCTTGTGTTGTTCGGCCTCGAGGTGCCCCGCGATGTACTGCGCGAGCTCTTCAGGCTTGGGGTGCGACGTGGGGCTCACCAACCGAGGACTGAATCACGAGCGGCGTTTGAGCCCGAGCACGAACTTCTCCCAGTCCTTCTGCACCGCGTCGGGGTCGACCCCCAGCACCTCTTCGAGCGCCGTCCACCCCGTGTTGTCGGTGGCCTTGAGCGCCTGCGCGCGCTGAACGAACTTGATCAAGAGCCCTTTCTCCTGGAGCCAATAACAAAGGTACCGGGCCATCGCGTAGTGCACGCCGGTCTCGTCTGCGTAGAACTCGTTCTCGGTGGTGCGGAGGAGCTTGCTGAACTTCGGCACGCCTTCCTTCGTGCGCAGCGCCGCCTGCAGCCCGGGGAGTCGCCAGTTGAGCTGACCGATGAAGTGACCATCGCGCTCGCCGGGGAACTCGAAGAGCGAGCCGAGGCCTTCGTTCAGCCACGCGGGGTGGTTGGGCCAGTTGGCCTCCATGAACGGGTGCACCAGCTCGTGCGTGAGCGTTCCGTAGCCGGGCTTGATGTTCATCACCATCGCGCGGCGACCCGACAAATAGAAACCGTACGGAGTGGTGGGCTCGGTGGCGAAGAGCGAGCGCGAATATTCCTCGTAGGTCTTCGCGTCTTTGAACACCCAGACCTCTTCGAGATGCTCGGGCGCCTTCGCGAAGAAATCCTTCAGCAGGAGATCGCGAGTCCAACGCACCACGTCCTTGCCCCGCGAGCGCACCTTCTCGGGCGCTTCGTTGCCGACCACGAGGAAGGGCTTTTCCCAGCTGAGCGTGAAGCCCTTCGGCAACGTCTCGTTCAACGTGATCACGTGCTGCGCGACTTCGGCCGGAGTCGGTGACTCGAGCTGCGGCGGAGCGGCCCCGTCTTTCGGAATGTCGAGGCGCAGACGAATCACCGTCCACTTGTCCTTCGACGGTTTGAAGGGCCACAGGGAGAGAAAGGTCGCGAGAGCCATGCGCCGGTTCGCGCCGTCGGCCTCAGCGGGCTCCTGGTAGATCACCTCGTCCTTCGTCGCGTCGTAGCCGGTGATCAGCCGGAAGTGCTCGGTGGTGTGGGGCGACGCGTCGTAGTGCATGCACACGATGCTCGGAGTGCCCTTCACCAGATCTTCGTGAAGCGCTGCGAACTGCGCGCTCATCTCCTTCTCCGCGCGCGCAGGATTCACGCGGTACCAGGTCTGACCGGGATCGACTCCCAGCGCCTTCAGCGCGTCTTTGAGCGAGTCGGTCCACACGCCGCGGCCCTTGAGTGGATCGAGCCCGCTCACGTTGAACACGTCGTCCTGGGTGACCTGGCGGCCCACCCGGCGCATCGCCATTTCCACGTCGGCCTCGCCGCAGAAGTCCGGCTTCTGCTGCACGAAAGGAAAGCCTTCGAGGTTGACCGATGGGAGCGCGGCGAGGACCAGCGGGAGGAGAGCGGTCACGGGACTCCCTTGCGAAAAGAACCGGGATGGTAGGACGCCCGCCCTCGCGGCGGGGTTCCCCACCCGGCGCTAGCAATGACCCCAGTCCCCTGCTACGCGGCGCACCGCCATGTCGAACGTTCCTGTCGCCCGCCGCTACGCCCGTGCCCTCCTCGATGCCGCTGGTCCCGATGCGGACAAGGTGCTCGAGCAGCTGGAGAGCGTCGCCAAGTACTTCGACGCGCAGCCCGAGATCTTCGCGACCCTCTCGAGCCCCGCGCTCGCCACCAGCCAGCGCCTGGCGCTGATCGAAGCGGTCATCGCGAATGCCCCGGGCATCCTCCCGCTCGTCGCGAACCTGATGAAGCTGCTGAACGCGCGCAACCGCTTCAGCTCGTTGCCCTTCATCGCTCGCCAGTTCCGCGACATGGTCGACAGCCGCATGGGCCGCGTGCGCGGCAGCGTGACGTCGGCGTCGAAGCTCGGTGACGCGCAGGTCGAGGCGCTCAAGAAGCAGCTCGAGGCGATCACGCAGCGCAACGTGGTGCTCGACACCAAGGTCGATCCGTCGCTCCTCGGCGGCGTGGTCGCGCAGGTCGGCAGCCACATGTACGACGGCTCGCTGCGTTCGCAGCTGGCTGAGCTGGGCCGTACGCTCACCGCTCGCTGATCGCGAAGGATCCCCTTGGGGGATCAATCCGAAATCATCACGGTGAACGCGATCCCGGCGATGAGGCCGATGATCGTGAGCGCCACTGCGCCCACCGTCCACCACGTGGGCGGCTTCACCGTCGAGTTCTTGTCGTACGAGATGCCCGTCACCAGCGTCCATCCGCCCAGCGGAGTGATCGCGGCGCCGAGGATCACGAGCTTTGGATAGAACGTCGAGTCGTCCATCAACGTCCACGCGTTGAAGGCCATCATCACGATGCCGATGCCCAGCATCAGAGCACCGCTCATGCGCGGGTTCGTTCCACCAGGAGCTGCAGCAGCAGGCGGAGGCGAAGGAGGCGGCTGGTTCTGCTGGTCCTGCTGCATTGGGGTCATGGAAGATCGATCACGGTAGCAGGCAGATCTCCCTCCGAGGTGGTGCAGTTCACGATTCTCGTAGGCCCCAACCTCCACTCGCCGCGGTCTTCGTGGATGTGCCCGAAGAGATGCAGCTTCGGCTTCACCCGTGAGAGATGCCGGAGCAGATCCTCACACCCCACGCGCTCTCCGCGGTGCACGAGATCTCCGTAGCCCAGCGGGGGACCGTGGGTGACCAGCACGTCGATCCCCTCGGGGATCAGCTTCCACTTCGCGTCGATCTCCGCGCCGCGCCGCAGGTTGAAGGCCCAGTCGTGAAACCACGGCTGCCAGGGACTTCCCCAGATCCGCAGCCCGGCGACGGTGACCTCGGAGTCTTCGAGAAAAGTGAGCCCGTGAAACAGCGCGCGCGCGTTCACCGGATCTCGCTGCAGCGCGAAGTCGTGATTCCCGGCGATCACGATCTTGTGCTGGTGCTTCTGCTTGCGGAGCCACTGCGCGACGTGGCCGAGCTGCTCCATCGTCCCGCGCAGGGTCATGTCTCCGGCGTGAATGAGGATGTCGCCCTCGGGCAATTCGAGGCGCGAGTGTTCTCCGTGCGTATCGGCGATCGCGACGATGCGAGGCATCGCGCGAACTTACTTATTCCGTGGGCGTGGCGACCTCGTCAGTCGGAGGAGCGCCCGACTTCGTGCCCTCGAACGCCCACTGGTAGGTCTTCTTCTCGCCCGCCTTCAGCGCGACCTCTTCCTCGTGCGAGTCGCCCTTGTGGGAGAGGCGGACCACGTGCTTGCCGGCCTTGAGCTTCATCGTGATCGCCTTCCCGCCGTGGCCGGCCTTCTTGCCGTCGACCTTCACCTCAACGTCGTCGGGCTTCACGTCGATGGTCAGCTCAGCAGGCGCAGCCGTGAGGACGAGATGCGAAACGAGGGCGAGAGTCAGCATGGGAGGTCTCCAGACCGGTGAACAGCGACACGAGAATACTGCCGTCTCATGGAACTCGCTAGGGAGCGTACCTGCCGAATTCGGGGCGTGTATGTCTCCCTCTCCCCTCGGGAGAGGGTCGGGGTGAGGGTTGAATTCTGATCAGCGAAGGACCGGCGGGTACCAGAAGTCCGGCAGGCACGACGCGCCGCTGCCCTCGAGCACCTCGCGCCACGGCTTCTCGACCCGTTCTCCATTGCAGACAAGCGCGAGCGGCACGCGGTAGCGGCCGATGAGCGCCTTGGAGTCGTGCAGCACCGGCCTCAGCTCAGGCAGCAAAGCGCGCACGGCGAGCGCGTCGGTCACCTTCCACACGCGCATCGTGGGCCGATCGATCACCAGTGTCGCGCCGAGCTTCAACAGGGACTCTCGTCCCGCATCAGTCGGCCTCGGCTCAGCGACCAGGACCTGGCTCTCGTAGAGCTTGAAGGTGCGCTTGCCGTCACTCCACGTGAGCGGAGCGCTGGGCGTCTTCGCGGGAGCGAGCGGAGCCGTCGCGACCTGCGCCAACACAGTCAGAAGAAGTACGGAGTTCATCGCTCACTGCCTCCCGTAGATGCGCAGCTGCCAGCTCGTGATGCTGCCGACGGTGGCAGACCTTCGATCCTTCACCACCAACGTCCAGCGGCCATCTGCCGGTTCATCGAGGTGCCGCACGCTGGTGAACACGAACGCGTCGATGTCGCTGCACGGCCCCGGATTGAAGGTGTCGGGATCGACGCAGCTGTGGAACGGATAGAGCATGTCCGACGCGCCGCCGCTCTTCTGCAGCGAGATCTCGAGATCCGAGGTGCGCGTGTGATCGATGGTGAGCTCGACCTCGATCACCTCGATGTGACCGATGCCGCTCCCCGAGACGTCGAGGGTGGTGGAGACGCCGGCGGGATCATTGTCGGGAATGCTCAGCGCGGGCGAAGAGAGCGGCGACTCGAAGGTGAGCTCCGGCCCGACCGGAGTGATGCTGCGGGCGAGGGCAACGGCCGCGTTCGCGTCGACCACTCCGAAGCCGTAGCCATGATGCACGTGGAGACCCGCGCCGTTGTTCGCCCAACCAGGTGACGTCGCGTCGTTCTTGCGCGCGGAGAGCGCGAGCACGCGGCGCACGTCGCGGTACGAGAGCTCGGGCCGCACCTGCAGCACCAACACGCCTACGCCCGCGGCAATCGGAGTGGAGCCCGAGGTGCCATTCATCGTCTTCGAGTAGCTCGGGTTCGCGTGCTCGCTCGGATCGCTGCCGTCGTTGTAGCCAGCAGCTCCCGTGATGTCCGTGGTGACCAGCGCGACGAGATCATCACCCTCGGTGGGAGCGACGATCAGCACGTTCGCACCGCCCTCCGCGTACGCAGGCCGCTTGCCGTCTTTGCCCACGCCGCCGACCGCGATCACGAAGCGGCTGTTCGCCTGCGAGTCGTAGTTCGAGTCATCCATGCCGCCCTCGGTCGGATCTCCGCCGTTACCCGAGGCCCAGAAGTAGACGACGCCCTTGCCGCCGCGTCCCGTGGTCGCGCCTTCGGTCACCCCGCGCAGCCACTGCGGATCAGCGAACGAGAGGAGCCCCGTGTTGTCCCACGCGTCGCCCCACGAGTTGTTGCTCACGCTCACCACGTCCTTGCTGCGCGTCATCGCGTCGTACTCGTTGAGGGAGGTGAGGTCCTGCAGCACGTTGAAGCTCATCAGCCCCGCGCGAGGAGCGACGCCGCGCAGTCCGACTCCGTTTTGATCTCGCGCTGCGATCAGGCCCGCGACGCAGGTGCCGTGCTCCGCGAGGCGAACGGGCGCGTTGCCGAGGTAGTCCTTCTTGAACCCGGTGAGGATGTTCTGACGCAGATCTTCGTGGGCCTCGTCGACGCCTTCGTCGACCACCGCGACCTTCACGCCTTCACCGCGCACGCCGTCGCTCCACGGAGTGGTGACGCGAATGTCTTCGCCGTTGGGATTCACGAGGTGCCACTGCTCGCTGAAGTACGGATCCGTTCCGGTCGCGGGTCCACTGGGCACGCCCGAGACTTCGGCGGCCAGCGCGCTCTCCACCGTGCCGGACACGCTGGAGATCCGCAGGTAATAGATGCGCCCGTTGACCAGGCCCGAGATGGTGAAGGGGCTCAGCACGCGACGGAAGATCACGCGGCCGCCCTTGCTGTCGATGTTGGTGGCATCGATGCCGGACTCTTCGGCGAAGTAGATCACCGCGCTGCCCGCGCCCTGCGACCAGGTCACCTTGAGCATTCCGTCCTGCGGAGTGACGACGATGTTGGTGGGCGAATCGAGGTTGGTCGCGGGCACCACGGTCACGGTGGTGGTGGCCTGCGCGTCGGGACCTCGCCCCTTGCAGGTCAGCGTGTACGTCGTGGTCTGCGTGACCACGATGGTGTGCATGCCCATCGTCGACACTTCGCCGATGCCGGGCTCGAGATCGCACGACTCGGCGTCGGCTGCTTCCCACGAGAGCTCGGTGGCGCTGTCTTGCACGGTCTGCATCGGCATCGCTCCGAAGCGAGCGATCGACACGTTGGGCTTCACCACGATGGTGACGCGGCCTTTGCCCTTGTTGCAGGTGATCTCGTACGTGGTGGTGGTCTGCGGCGAGACCGTGAACTCCCCCGAGGGCGGCAGCTCGACGTCTCCCGGAGTGAGGACGCAGCCGCCCGCGTTCTCGGCGGACCACGTGAGCGTCACCGCATCGCCGGGATTGATGTCGAGCGGTGTGCCGCGGAAGAAGCCGACCGAGCCGACCGTCACCGGTGGCGGACAGCCCATGAGAATGATGCAGCACAACGCGAGCCCAGGAACACGCATGGGCGGCGTGGTTATCCGGCCATGAGCACCGAGCGCAATGGGAGGGACGAGCGCGAGGCGAACGGCCTCACTCAGTACCAGGGCACCGGCTGGCTGCAGGCAGACACCGTCGTCAGGTTGACGTCCAACCCGTGCGCGACCAGTACTCCGCCGTCGGACGGAACCTGGAATTGCCCGGTGTAGAAACCCGTGCCCGCGAGCTGAACGGCCGAGAGCCGCACGCGGAGATGATCAGGATCGCCGCACGTGGGCCCATCGAAGATCTCCACCCACCAGGAGCTCGCCGGTACGAGGGCACGCAGGAACTGAGAGCCGGAATCCATGAGCACGATCTCGGGGGCGGGCGCCGAGGGATCCCACTCCCAACTCTGCGCGTTCGCGCAGTCGCTCGTATTGCCGAGCGCGTCGGCCGCGGTCGCGCTCCAGGACGACCTCGAGGCCATCGGGAACTCCATCGCAAAACCCGAGCACGCATAGCCATTGCAGTTGCTGATCACGGGGCCGGTGCAGCCGGGGCCGAGGAAGGTGGTGCCGGAAGCGGCGTCGTAGCTGATCGAGACGTACGCGCTCAGCTCGGGCGAAGGCATCGGACTCAAGAAGTACGGATGCACGACCGGCGGAGTTTGATCGCTGACCACGCTGTACGTGGCCGTGCACGGCGAGCCTTCGCCCAGCGCGTTGATCGCGCGGAGCGTGAAGCTCCGCGAGCCGTTGGGCTCGACCTCGACGATGAAGCCCACGTCGTGAAACTCGGGCACGGCAAGCTCGCCGAGTGGAACACCGAGGCACTGGTTGTCCTCGAAGAGCTGCACGGTGACTCCGTCATTCGCAGTGCCCTGAATCGTGAAGAGAGTGGCCCGCGTCGCACCCGGCGGAGTGATGCGCACTTGCGGTGCACTGGGGCGCCCGGGACGCTGGTAGTTGACGTGAATCGGAGCGGAGCACGCTGACGAGAGACCTCGCGTGTCGATGCTCACCGCGCTGAAGACGTTGGGAGTTCCGCCCACCAGCTCGAGTGCGACGCCCTCGGCGAGCTCGGCCGAGGTGAAGTCGCGCAACGCGGGACCGCCGCACGACGCATCGAGGTGCAGACGCACGATGGTGTCGGCGGGAGCAGTGCCCTTCAGCGTCCAACGGAAGTCGACGACGAAGACGCCATCTCCCTCGAGCACCGGTGCATCAGGCGGCGCAGGAGACGTGGGAGCAGACGTGCATCCGAACAGGCAGAGAAGCACCAGCCATGCTCGGAGTGAGGACACGAACACCATGCTAACTCGTGATCGATGCAACCGGCCTTCTGGCTCGCGCTGAGCTCCGGCATTGCCCACGCCCTGTGGAACGCGCTCGCCAAGACGCCGGGCCGGGAACGCGCTGCCACCCTCACCGCCCTCATTCTCTCGTTGGTCGCAGCGATCCTCCGCGCGATCACCACGTCGAACGTGCACCTCGAAGCGCGTCACCTGCCCTGGCTCGTGCTCGCGGGAGTTGGAGAAGCGGCCTACGTCTTCTCCCTCGGCATGGCCTACGCGCGCGGAGATCTCGCGCTCACGTACACGGTCTCCCGCGCGACCGCGCTGATGTTCATCTGGCCGCTCTCGCTCGCCGCGTTCCACACCCTGCCCTCGTGGCTCGCGGGCGGCGCGACGCTCGCGGTGGTGCTGGGGATCGCGCTCACCAGGAAGCCGGGAGCCCAATCAGACACGCGTTGGCACCTCGGCTGGACGCTGCTCACTGGCGCATCGGTCGCGCTGTACCACACGGGGTACAAGGGCGCGGTCGGCGACGGCGCCTCTCCGGTGCTCGCCTTCGTCGGAGCGATCAGCCTCGCCGTTCCGCTGCTCCTCTTCACCGTGGGGAAAGAGGTGCGCGCGCAGATCCCCTCGCTGGTGAAGGAGCCACGCATGGTCGCCGCGGGATTGCTGTGCGCGATCTCGTTCCTGCTGATGCTCGAGGCACTGACCACAGCCGAGTCAGGACGCATTCTCGGAGTGCGCAACGTGTCGGTGGGCTTCGCGCTCCTCTTCGCGCTCTTCCTCGGAGAGCGGCTCGCGCCTCGCCAATGGTTGGGAATTGGCGTGCTCTTCGGAGGGGTGGCGATCTTCGGGCTCGAACAGCTGCTTTAGTTGCCGCACTCGATGCGCCTCGTTCCGCTGAGTCTCACGCTGCTGCTCCTCGCCGGCTGCCGGTTGGTGGGCATCAGCTCCGCGCAACGCGACGCCACTCGAGATGCGCTGGTGTCTCAGCGTTTTCCGATGCGCCCGGATGAAGCGGCGCTGCGCGTGCGAAGCCTGCAGGGAATCACCTCGCGCTGCGATTGGATGAGCGGCGAGCTAAAGTGTGGAGGCTGCACGCACGGCCGCTGTTTCCAGTTCGCGGACGAGGGCGGCTACACGCGCGTCATTCCGCAAGATGAGCTGAGCGAGTCCGACTTGATGAGCATCTGGCAGGGGCTCGACCGGCGCTCGCTCGATTCGTACCGCCTCGTGCAGAAAGACCTCGTGCTCGATCAGCTGGTGAAGCAGGAGGAGCAGTTCGAGCCGCGCTGGGGAATCACTGGCGGAGCGGTCGCTGCTCTCGACACCGAGCGGTCTGCACTGGGCGCGGTCGCGCTCGGCGGCCGCCTCGGAGTGCGTCGCTGGTTCGACATTCACTTCGTCGGACACGCGGCCTTCGAGTACCGCTACCGAGGCGAGCACGAGTTCAGCCTGCGTGCCGGTCTGGAGGTGGCGCGCTGGACCGAAGGGCGCCTCTGGGGCGCGGTCGGAGCACCCGGCGCATCGATCGCGTTCTTCATGGGTCCGGTGCTGCGACCAGCCAACATGCGGGTGGTCATTCGCACCGGCGTCGGCGTGCATCTCACCGATGTTCGCAGCGCGCCGTTCTTTCTGGAGGCCGCCGCGGACACCACTTTCGCGGGCGATGCGTCGCGCGTGACCGGCACTTTCACGATCGGCGTGGGCCTTTAGAAACAACTTTCCCAATTCGCCCGAAGTGCATGCGGCGTTGACACTTTCAGAGGCTTTTCCGAGCGGATTTCGCGACAGAATTTGCCCAAGCCGCGAGATCGTCACGACGTACATCGAACCACCTCAACTCCTTGGGCACTTCAGTGAACAGCTGTCCGAGAATGCAGCGAGGACCCGCCCATGACCATCTCAGACGCCGCTCGTGCTGCTGCTGCCGCCGCTGCTGCTGCCGCTCGTGAAGCCGCTCGCAAGGCCGCCGAAGAAGCTGCTCGCAAAGCCGCCGAGGAAGCTGCTCGGAAGGCCGCTGCTCAAGCCGCTGCGAAGAAGGCAGCCGCCGAGGCGAAGCTGGAGCCGCGTGCGAGCGCGCCTCGTCCGACTCCCCGTCCGTCCGCTCCAGAGCAGGCGAGGATCAACATCTCCACCGGCCGCACCAGCAGCTTCGAGGCGTTCAAGCCGAAGCCGGTGACGCTCGAGCGTCCCGCTCACGCTGCGGGCGCGCGCGATGAAGACTGCCGGAGCGATCACGCGAACGCGCCTTCGGAAGGTCGCGGCACCAACGACGACTCCGTGGGTCGTGGGACGAATGACGACTCCGTGGGTCGTGGCACGAACGACGACTCCGTGGGCCGTGGCACGAATGACGACTCCGTGGGCCGAGGCACCAACGACGACTCGGTGGGCCGGGGTCATGGCACCAATGACGACTCGGTGGGTCGCGGAACGAATGACGACTCCGTGGGTCGCGGCACCAACGACGACTCGGTCGGCCGCGGTGGAGGAGCGAGGCCTCCCGATCACACCGGTGACGTCGGTGCCTCTGAAGAGGCGACTGATCGTGGCGTGGCGCTCGTTCCCGGGCGCGCGGGTCTCAGCCCGGCGGCGCAGGCGCAGATGGATCAGCTCGCCCACGCGGCCAACGCCGACAAGGCGCGCCAGGCGAACTACGTGTTCCGCAGCGAAGAGTTCCAGGCGATGCCCGCGAAGCAGCGCGAGCAGATCGTCAACGTGATGGCGAAGGGCGGCGACAAGGTCTCGCGCGGCATGGCCGAGATGTTCGAGCAGAGCGGCGGCGCGATGCTGAGCGACACCGGCAAGGACGGCGTCACCGTGCTCGACAGCCTCGAGAAGATGGCGAACGCGGGTGAAGGCGTGGTCGGCCAGGTGATGTACGACCTGGTGAACCCGGGCCGCATTCAGCAGGGCCGCGCGCCGACGTGCACGGTGAGCTCGATGCAGTACGAGCTCGCGCACGAAGCGCCGGGTGAATACGCGCGCCTGATGGCGGGCCTCGTGGTGGACGGCAAGGTCACCATGCTGGGCGGCGGTGAGCTGGTGACCGACGCGAAGTGGGACCAGCAGGCCAGCGTCGCCGCGGGCGACATGCGCCACGCCTCGGAGGCGATCTTCCAGGCGGCCGCGATGGAGTTCGCGAACGGCGACGACACGTACCTCGAGTACAGCCAGACCAGCATCGGAGGGAAGGACGGCAACTACCGCGGCCTCCACGCTGAGCAGATCACCAAGATGGTCGGTGAGCTGTTCGGCGTCGAATACAAGACCCGCGAGATCGGCAGCGATGCGGAAGCGGACGACGAGCTCAAGCAGATCCTCTCGCGCGAGCGTCCGAACCGTCCCGTGCTGTTCGACATCATGATCGACGGCCAGCAGTCGAATCACCTCGTGTCGCTCGAGGGCGTGCGCAACGGCATGGTGATCTACCGCGACCCGACGACGGGGCAGCGCGAGCGCATGTCGGTCGAGGAGTTCCGGCAGAACCTCGTGGCCGTGCACTACGCGGAGCACTCCACCGGATTCTTCGACAAGGTCAGCGGCGCCATCGGTGCAGCGGCGGGCGCGGCGCTTGGCGGTGCGAAGGCCGTGGGCAGCGCGGTCGGCAGCGCGGCGAGCAACGCCGGAAGCGTGGTGGGCAACGCGGCCACCAACGTGGGTCACGCGATCGGCGGCGCCTTCAACAAGTTCAAGGGACTGTTCGGCTGAGTCCGTAAACTTGATGCGAGCGCTCTCCGTGAGAGCGTTCGCGCATGACCTCACGTCAACAGAACCGCACGGCGCTCCGTCTCCCTGTCTCGGTGGGCCGTCGCGCCGCTCTGAGCGCTGATGTCTCGGATACGGGCGTGTGCCTCGAGACTCCGACGCTGCACACCGCGGGCGCGGAAGTGAGCGGCTTCGTGCTGCACGGGAACATGGAGCTGAAGTGGACCGGACGCGTCGCGTGGGTCACTCCGGGAAATCCGATGGCGAGCACGTGGCACCGCATGGGTGTGCAGTTCACGAGCGTGTCGCCGGGACTTCGCGCGCTGCTCTCGATGCGTCAGCGGAAGTAAACAAGTCCACGTGTGCGGCCATTTCGCGACCGGAGGGTGCGCCCTCAAAATGCGAAAGCCTCGCGGGGCGTAGAGGGTTGGGTGGCCAACACGGCGCGCGACCCGAGCAGGCCTCTCGAATTCAGCTTTCTGTGACTCGTTGAGCGT
This sequence comes from uncultured Myxococcales bacterium, assembly GCA_966211295.1. Classification (GTDB taxonomy): domain Bacteria; phylum Myxococcota; class Myxococcia; order Myxococcales; family Myxococcaceae; genus Archangium_A. Next base: position 13,721 of record CBIHPJ010000150.1, read on the forward strand.
CGCTTCGTGGCGTTCACTCGACCTGCGGGCTCACAGTGCAGCCGGCTGTATCCTGGGACCGCAGGTCGACGCAGCGTGCGGAATTCGCCCCGTTGGGTCCTCACAGCGCCCCTCAAGGCGACGTCAGTCCGCCTCCATCAGCTGCACGGTGCACTCGTACGTGGGGTTCGTGAGATCCACGATCGAGAGCCCTGTGCCGTCGAAGCGGCCTGCCAGCCCTGGAATACGCGGGCCGAGTGGTCGAGGCGGCTCCTGCTTGTCCGGCCCCGGTGGCACCTCGTGGTTGATGCTCGACAGAGCGCTCAAGCCAACCATCGTGAGCACTCCGAGGGCCGCGCGTCCCACGCCAGCGTCTGCGTCGGAAGCACCCAGCTTTCGTTGAAAGAGCACGCGGCCATCGAACCGCCACACGCTCCGCAGTTCGCGAGTCGAGCCGGCGTCCGACTGCGTCGAGGCGACTTCGCGAGCTCGCTCGAGGACCCACGCGTCGAACGGTGCGAGGCCACTCGAGCGATTCAGCTTCGCGGTGACCGCACCTGATGCCGACTGACGAAGCTCGACGAGCGCGAACATGTCGACGCCTGCCCGCCCATCGGCGAACTCCTGAAGTCGTG
>CBIHPJ010000151.1:0-14326 GCA_966211295.1 uncultured Myxococcales bacterium
AGGGTCCTACCGAGCGTGGGACAGACGCCGGTCTGTGCGAGCAGCGCCTCGAGCCGCTTCTTCGCGATCCCGTTCTCGTGCTGCACGCGCCGACCGAGGATCAGCTCGTTCTTGAGCGAATGCTCCCAGCCCGCGAGCTCGGTCACGGTGACCTGATAGCCGTTCGCCTCCAACACCAGCGCGCGAATCACGTTGGTCAGGTGCGAGCCGAACTCGCGCCGATGCCATGGATGCGAGAACAGCGACTGCATCGCCGCATCCACCTTTGGCCGCGCGTCCTTGAGCTGATTGGCGACCTCGGCCTGGCAGCACGGCACCACGGCCACGTGCTCAGCCTTGTGGTTGATCGCCACCGCCAGCGCGTCATCCGTCGCGGTGTCGCAGGCGTGCAGCGCGGTCAGCAGGTGAATGCGCTCGGGATACTCGGCCTTCTCGATGCTCGCGGAAGCGAACTTCATCCGCCCGTAGTTGAGGTCGCTGGCCCGCTGCTTCGCCTTCGCCGTCAGCTCCTCACGCGACTCGACCGCGAAGAGCTCACCGCGCTCCTTCAAGAACAGCTCGTAGAGGATGAAGCCTAAGTACGAATTGCCGCTTCCCACGTCGACGACAAGGGCCGAAGGAAAGCGCTCGAGCACGTCATCAAGCCCCGGCTGAATGAGCCCGATGAGGTGATTGACCTGCTTGAGCTTTCGACGTGAGTCCGCGTTGAGCTGCCCGTCACGCGTGACGAGGTGCAGCGTCTTCAGCAGCTCGACGGACTGGTTGGGGAGGAGCTCCTTGCGAACTTGCTTCGCAGGGACCGTCTCTCTTGCCTTCGCGTTGTTCACACCGTTCTGCTTCAAACAGCGACGACTTCGACGATCTCAGGGATCGCTTCCTTGAGGCGCGTCTCGATGCCCATGCGCAGCGTCGCCGTCGATGACGGGCAACCCGAGCAGCTGCCCTGCATGTGCAGGTACACGGTGCCGTTCTCCACGCGATCGAGCGTGATGTCGCCGCCGTCCATCGCGACTGCCGGGCGAATCTCGGCGTCGAGGATCTCGCGAATGCGCTGCTCCATCGCGCCGCCGGAGCCCTGGGTCTCAGCCGCGGCCTTGGCCCACGCCTCGAGGACCTCGGGCTTCACGACCTCGGCGCCCTCGGTGAGGTGCTTGTCGAGCGCGAGCATCACGCCGTCGTTGAGCTCGTCCCACTCACCCTCGTCACCCTTGGTCACGGTGACGAAGTTGGTGCCGAGCATCACCGCCATCACGCCCTTGATGCCGAAGAGCCGGCTCGCGAGCGGCGACTTCTCTTCAGCGACGTCCTTCGAGATGAAGTTCATCGCGCCGCGCGGCAGCAGCGCCGTGTCGACGACGTACTTGAGCGTGCTGGGATTCGGGGTCCACTCGAGCTGGATGTTGACGGACATGGACCTTCAATTAAGGACTTAGCTCGCTGAAAGCAAGCCAGCCTCCCCTCGAATCGGGAGCTTCGGCCCTCAGCCCAGCCGGTCAGATTCCGCAGTGACTTCAGCGATATCCAGCTCGAGCTCGATGGACAGCGAGCTTTCGACTTCTAGCTCCGTTGAGATGACGTCGAGGTCCTGCACCGAGGGCTGGGCCGGGAGCATCTTCTCCACCGGTTTCGACACCTTGGCGATGCCCGACTGCCGGCCGGGGAGCGGGAGCATCAAGTTCGCCTCTCGCACGTGCTGCACCAGCTGGCGCGCGATCAGATCGACGATCTGAAACGCGAAGCGGTGCCCTGCCGAGAAGAGTTGATCGAAGTCGCGGTCGCTCATCTTCAGCAGCGTCGCGGGACCCGTGGCCACGCAGCTGGCGGAGCGAACTCCGGAGTCGATGCAGGCCACCACGCCGAACATGGTGCCCGCCGGAAGATTCGCGAGCGTCTTCCCGTTGCGGCCGACGGAGACCTCTCCTTCGACGATGAAGTACGCGCCGTCGGTCTTCTCTCCTTCGGCGAAGATCGGCGACATCTCGGTGAGCTCGATCACCTCGAGCTTCGCGGCGAGCGCCAGCTTCACCACCGCCGGGAGCGCCTTGAATGCGGGGTAGCGATCCACCATCTCCTTCGAAGGCCGCGGACCAGGCGGGAGCGGAGGCGTCTCGATGGCCGTATGACCCGAAGGCACGATCCGCTCGTTGGTGCTGCGCAGGCGCGCGCAGAGATCCACCGCGATCTTCCTCAAGACCTTGAACGCCGCGGGCACGAAGGACGCGCGCATGGCGTGAAATTCCTGGGCGTCGATCTGATGAGCCGGGCCGGACTGGGTGACGATCGCAGTGCCACTGCGAGGACCGTCATCGACGAGCGCCATCTCGCCAAGCACGTCGCCCTTCTTCGCGTACGCCACGACCACGGGACGGCTCTGCCCTGAGGTGGTGGCGACCGAGACCTCGGCCCCTTCGCCGAGAATCCACATCGCCTTGCCGGGATCGCCTTCGCCGAAGAGCACCTCGCCCGCGGTGAGCTCCACCGGGCGGAAGAGCCGCAGCACGTCGTTCAGATCAGCGTCTCCCACGTAAGCGAAGAGAGGGATGCCGCGAATGAACTGCGCCAACGCCGGATTGGCTGAACTCATCGAGCACTTTCCTAGCACGGCTGCGCGACTACACTCAGGAACCCCATGACTTTGAGAACGGCCCTGGCGCTCGTGGCACTGACCGCGACCACCTCGGCGGCGCAGCGCGTGTCCTTCCCCAGCTTCACTGGCCCCAGCGCTGCCTCGGTGAGGAACCAGATCGTGAGCTCGGTCTGCGACACCGCCGAGTGCGTGCCCGCGACCAAGACCACCACCAGCGGAAAGCCCGACTGGAAGAAGGCGAAGAAGGAGTCGGTGCAGTTCTTCGTCACCGGCTCGGTGGTGAAGAAGGGCAAGGCGCTCTCGCTCGACGTCTTCGTGTTCAACAAGGCCGGAGCTCCCAAGGCGCGGAAGAGCTTCCCGATGGAGAAGAACGGCACGCTCTCCGGGAAGAACCTGCAGGCGGTGATGGACCTCCTCAGTGGAGCGTTTGGTGCGAAGCGCGCTCCGCCTCCTCCCGAGGAAACGAAGCCCCCTGAAGAGACGAAGCCCATTCCTCCGAAGGAAAAGAAGGAGCCGACGCGTCCGCCCGATGCGCCTCCGCCTGATAACCGCACTCCGGAGCCCGAGGAGAATCGGGGCGAAGAGACGCCCCCGCCCTCGGCGAAGAAGACGCAGAAGCCGAAGTTCCTGGTGATCGACGCGGGCGCCGAGGTGCTCAATCGCCGCCTCGACTATTCGCAGGTCGCGACCTCGAATCTGCGCCGCTACGACCTGCCGATCTACGGGCAGATGTACTTGGGGCTCGAGTTCTACCCACTGGCGCTGATGCGCGACGATCTGCTCGCGGGGCTGGGCGTGGAGTTCAACATCGCGTTCGCTCCGTGGCTGCAGTCGCGCCTCTCGAGCATTCCGGATCCCTTCCCCACTTCGGCCCTGCGCATCGACGGCGGAGTGCGCTTCAACATCGCGCCCATCAAGAGCTTCGCCCTCACCTTCTCGCCGTACCTCGGAGTGCGCTCGCAGAGCTTCACGGTGGGCGCCTTGCCCGATGGCACGCGACTCAACGGACTGCCGAACATCGCGTTCGTCGGACTGCGCGTGGGCCTCGGCGTCGACGTTCCCCTGGTCCCGCGAATCTTGAGACTGTGGGGCAAGTTCGGAATCGTGCCCGTGTTCGGCTCGGGCGAGATCATCTCGGCGGCCTACTTCCCCAATGGCAGCGCGTTCGGCATCGAAGCGAGCGCGGGGCTCGGCGTCAGCGTGCTGCCCTTCATGCAGATTCGCGCGTCGTTCGAGTTCCAGCGCTACGGGATGACGTTCACCACGCAGCCGACGGATCCGTACGTCGCGGCCGGCGCGTCAGACACGTATCTCGGCGGCAAAGCGGTCGTGCGGTTCAGCTTCTGAGGCGCGGCGTCCTCCTGTTGCCCGATGTCGCGTCGCCGACTCGGCGAGCAGAGTGGGATCCATGCTCACGAGCCTGCTGATTGTCGCGGTCCTGGGTTGCATTCCACGGGACGAAGTCGACGAGAAGATCGCGAGCGCGAACGGCCGCTTCGTGCTCGAGGTCACGGCGAGAGCGATGGCGCTCAGGCAGAAGGGCGCAGGCACGCCGCGCTGGAGTCTCGACAGCTGGTACCGCGGCACCTACGTCGTGGCCGACTCGGGTGAATGGGTCGCCGAGTTCAGGACGCAGTTCGACGACCAAAGGGCTGAGCTCGTTGTCTACGACTCCAAAGGCAAGAGCACCGAGCTGCGGCCGCTCGAGCAGTTGAGCGAAGAAGAGCAGCAGTTCCTGCCGTTCAGCGACTGCGGCAGCGGTTGGTTCCAGAACATCAGGGCCGACGGAGACGTCATCACCATCGAGGTCCCGCAAGGTGGCAATCGCCGACCGACTGAAGCGCCTGGGCCGACGCTGAGCTTCAAGATCGACGCGCGCCACGGCACGTTCACTCGCAGCGCTCCGATTCCGCGGCCGAGCATCAGCGAGCTGATCGCCGTGCATCGAGGCGAAGGAAAGACGAGCGGCGCGTTCGAGCTGCTCACCGCCAAGGCCATACTGAAGGCGAATCGTGGAGATCGTGAGCTCTGCTCATTCTTCGCGACCGTCGCGCGAGGAACCGAGGTGCGACCACGCGCACTGGCGATCCAATCGCTGACCTCGGCCGATTGCCGCACCGAACTGGCCGCGCTCTCCTCGCCAGGCCCGCGCGGTGACCTGAGCGACGTCGACCTGCTCAGCGGCCTCACGCGCACCGACCCTGATGCGGCGTCGCGTTTCGCGATGGAGGCGCTGCGGGGACGCAAGAATCCTCCGTTGCTCCGGAGTCGCGCCGCGGCGCTGCTGATCGAAAAGTCGAATCCATTGCGGTGGGAAGCCGCTCGGCTCGCGCTCTCAGACGAGGCCAGTGTGCGCGCGGCTGCGATCTCGCAAGTGAAGTCCCTGCCCCGCTCGCAGGAGGCGTTCACGATTCTCCTCGCGGCTTCGATCGTCCCCGGCGAAGCGATGATCCACGCTCGCTATGCAGCGCTCGATTACCTGCAGGCTCCGAAGGATCCGATCTGGGCGCAGCAGTTCGCCGAGGCCTGGGCCGCTGGAAAGTTGGACGCGTGGAACGGAGCAGCAGTGGTGGCCGCCGGTCTCGCGGAGCAGCGCGGTGAACCCGCTGAAGAGCTCTACCGACGAGGTGTCACCCGACTCGAAGGACAGAAAGAGAAGCTCCGAGACATGGACGAGGAGCTCTGGTGCGAAGCGAAGCTCCGGCTCGCGCAGCTCGCTGCTGCACAAGGGAACAAAGAACTCGCAGTGGCACTCGCGACCGAGGTGATGACTTCAGGCACGAGCGCGATGGTCGCCGCGCCTCAGCCCAACAGGTACTCCGGAGGCCACGCCTCGCGGGGTGCACTCGGCGTCGCCAAAGAAATAGTCACCGCAGGCGGAGTGCCTCCCCCGCCGCAGCCGACGATTCAGGACGCGATGAAGCAGATGCGCGAGATCCGGCAACGCATGGAAGAGCAGCGCGCGAGGAGAAACGCGTCGCAGCCGCAGAAGTGATCAGCGCTTTCCGAGGCGAGCTTCGTAGTACCCGTCCTTCGGATACGGGTCGTAGATGTCGTTCAGGTTGACCGTGTTCAGCTTGCGCCAGGCCTCGCTGCCGCGCTGCTTCCCAGCCGCCATGATGAAAGTGAAGGTTCCCCAGTGCCAGTTGCGCACGAACTCGGCCTTCACTTCCGGTGGCCCCTTCGCCACCGTCGCGGTGCCGTACACCTTCACCAGCGTGAGCCGCTCGATCTTGTGGCCGACGCCGGGAATCCTGACCGCGAAGTCGCCGCTGCCGTTGAAGTCGAGCGCGAGGATGTGTCTGTCCGTGAGGCCGTCAAAACCCTTGTGCTCGACGACCAGCAGCGTCTCACCCTTCTCTTCTTTGACGGCGCGCACCACCCCGAACCAGCCGACGTAGACGCCGTTCTTCGTCGTGATGTCGTACTCGGTCATCATGCCGCCGGTCTTGAACTCGCCGCGGACCAGCTTTTTGAAGAACGGCTCCTCGCCGGAACTCACTGAGTAGCTGCCGGTGCCAAGTCCGACGCCAGGCTTCGGAGCTTCAGTGACGTGTTCCACGATCGCGGGTGCACCGGCGAAGGTCGCAGCGGAGAAGAGCGAGACGACGAGGATCGTGCGCATGGCGCGAGTGTAGTGCGCGAACGCCTGAGCCGATCGTCCTGACTCGATCACCGCCGAAGAGGGAGCACTCCAGCCGATCCTCACGGCTGCCTCGTTGGTCCGAGGATCATTGGTAACCACACGGCTTGGCAACACTCGAGCCAGTTACCGCTCGGTGACCTCACGGATGTTGTGGCGTACGCGGTCGCCAGTTACCCCGGTGCGCATGGACCGAAAGCTCAAGATCGCCGTGTTGGTGGGCAGTCTGCGCGAGAAGTCTTTGAGCCAGCTCGTCGCGAAGACGCTGGTGGAGCTCGCACAGCCGACGCTCGAACTGGTCTTCCCGAAGTTCGGCGACCTTCCGCTCTACAACGAAGACCTCGAGGCGAACGTGCCGAAGGCCTGGCAACGATTCCGCGATGAGATTCGAGAGGTGCGCGCCGCGATCTTCGTGACGCCCGAGTCCAACCGCTCGATCCCCGGCCCGCTCAAGAACGCGATCGACGTCGGCTCACGGCCGTATGGACAGGGCGTGTGGAACGGAAAGCCCGCGGCGGTGGTGAGCCATTCGCCGGGAAGCCTCGGGGGCTTCGGCGCAAACCATCAGCTCAGACAGGCGCTCGTCTTCCTCGACATGGCCGCGATGCCGCAGCCCGAGGTGTACCTCGCCAACTCGAACAAGCTCTTCGACAGCTCGGGCTCGATGACGAACGACGGCACACGCGCGCTGCTGCAGGCGATGCTTCAGAAGTTCGAAGTCTGGATCCGCTCGTTCATGAACCGCGCGCGCTGAGCTCGTCTTTCAGGCGGCCCTGGGAAACAGGCGCGCGTCAGGCCCGTTACGGGAAAGGAACGACGCGGGGGCCCCATGCAGAAGGTGCAGCTCTCAGGTGAAGACGCCGCCTGGTTCCACATGGATCGCGCCGACAACCTGATGATCGTCACCGGGCTGCTCGAGCTGGCCGCTCCGCTCGACTTCCTGACGCTCGAAGCGCTGATCAAGGATCGCCTGCTGCGCATCGCTCGCTTCACGCAGCGCGTGGTGGAGCCCCGCTTCTCGCTCAGCTCGCCCCATTGGGAGCCCGCGCCAGACTTCGAGCTGAGCGAGCACCTCCTGCGAGTGGAGCCCGGCCCGCGTGACGAACGAGGGCTCCAGAACTTCGTTTCCACCATCGCCAGCCAGCCACTCGACCACGACCGGCCCCTGTGGCGTCTGCACTTCGTCCCCCGTTACCGCGACGGCAGCTTGCTCGTGGTGCGCGTGCATCACGCCCTCGCCGACGGCTTCGCGCTGCTCTCGGTGCTGCTCTCGCTGGCCGACGAGACCGCGAAGGTCAACGTGCCGCCCCCCAGCGTGGACCGGCGCTGGCCCAGGGGAAAGGGAATGCTCTCGTCCTTCGCGCACCTGGTCGGGTCTCCCGTCGATCCACCCACGGCGCTCAAGGGACCGCTCAGCGTGGAGAAGCGCGTGGCGTGGACGCGGCCCTTCCCTCTCAATCGGGTGCGTCAGGCCGCCCGCCGTCGAGATGCCACGCTCAATGACGTCCTCGTGAGCTGCGTCGCGGGAGCCCTGCGCCGATATCTCGCCTCACGCAACGAGAACGCCAGGCGCGAGCTCCACGCGATGGTCCCCGTGAACCTGCGCAGCGGCGAGCAGGCCCTCGCCGAGCTGGGCAACCGCTTCGGCCTCGTCATCTTGCCGCTCCCGGTGAGCGAGCCCAATCCACTCGCGCGGCTCCAGGCCGTTCGCCGCACCATGAGTGGAGTGAAGCGCTCCGCCGAGGCGATCGTGGCCCGAGGCCTCCTGTGGCTCATGGGCCTGCTCCCCGTGGCGGTGGTGCGCTTGATCGTCTCTTTCTTCGGTCCCAAGGCGAGCCTGGTGCTCACCAACGTGCCCGGTCCTCGCGAGCGCGTTCGCCTCGCCGGCACCGAGGTCTCGCGGATCATGTTCTGGGTGCCGCAGTCGGCGCGGCTCGCGCTCGGCATCAGCCTAGTCAGCTATGCCGGTGAGGTGGTGGTCGAGGTGATCAGCGACGCTGGGAGGATCCCTGACCCCCACCTGCTGGTGGCTGGCTTCGAAGAGGAGCTGGCGTTGCTGGTGTAGCCCTCGATCAGTTCAAGCCGTGGCCCACCTCACGGGCTCGAGCTCTGCCGAGGAGACTCGATTGCGGCCTCCTCGCTTGGACGAATAGAGCGCCGCGTCCGCGCGGTGAAGGAGCGTCTCCAGCGACTCTCCTGCTCTGGCCTGCGCCACGCCGACGCTGACCGTCATCGAGGCCTGCTGCCCTTGCGACTCGACCGTGAGCGAGGAGACCACGGCGCGCAGCCGCTCCGCGACCACCATCGCGGCGCTCTCGTCGAGACCAGGCAGGAGCACGGCGAACTCTTCGCCGCCCATCCGGCCCAGGACATCTCCGTCACGCAGCTCGGCCTTCACCGCGGCCGCCAACCTGCGAATCGCTTCGTCGCCCATCGCGTGACCGAAACGATCATTGATCGTCTTGAAGTGATCGACGTCGAGCACCAGCGCACTGGAGCTCGCCTCACTCGCCTGGGCCACCTCGGCTCGCGCAAAGAAGGCAGCCCGCGTGAGCGCGCCAGAGAGCGCGTCGTGGAGGGCTTGATGCTCGAGGGCCAGCTCGAGCCGAAACGCCCGCAGCCGAGCACGTCTCGTCAACGCCGCGAGAACCGCCGCCGCTCCGATGGCGGGGAGAAGAAAGAGGTGCAGGACGAAGAAGTCAGCGGGAGAGGCCCGCATCACGACTGCGCCCACGTTGCCGGTGAGTAGGACCATGGCTCCGCTGGCGAGGCCCATCTTCATCGAAGAGGCGAGCACCGCCAGGAAGGGGATCAGCAGGAGCAGCGAGGCGAGCATGAAGAGCCGCCCCTCGGGGATTCGAGTCCCCAGGACGATCACGCCGGTCGCCGAGACCGCGGTGCCGATGAAGAAGAGCGCATCGATGCTGCGCCTCATCGAGGTGAACGACGCGCCACACAGCGCGACCAGCGCTCCGGCGATCAGCAACCGCAGGGGCCCGGACCACGCCAGCAACGAGGGAGCCTGCGTTCCCTCCCACACGGCGAAGACCAGAAAGAGCACTGCACCAATCAGCAAGCTGAAGCGAAGCGGCGTGAGGAGCTGCCGCCTCAACCGAGCATCGAACCTGTCTTTATCTGAAGCCTGCGGTACCACTGCTTGTTCCTCCGGCCGGCCCCACAGTCCACGTCTCGTGCCATCACGAATCCCCCGGGGACTGATTGCGTCTGGGCCCCATTGCGCGGCAACTTGCGCAGTCCGCCTCGAATTTTCGAGGGTGGGAGTTCAGCGCCCGCACGCGCTGAGGCGCACGCGACCTACTCCAGCGGAGATCAACCCGAGCTCACGCGCCGCGGCCTCGGAGAGATCGATGATTCGCCCTCCGACGTACGGACCGCGATCGTTGATGCGAACGCGAACCGTTCTTCCGTTGCTCAGCGACGTGACCTCGACGCAGGTGCCGAACGGCAGCGTCTTGTGCGCCGCGGTGAAGTCCTCCTTGTCGAAGCGCTCACCGCTCGCGGTCGGACGTCCGTTGAGTCCCGCTCCGTAGAAGGAGGCGAGACCTTCGCCGTACACCCGGCCTCCGCCGGTGGGCGTGGTGCGACAGGCGCTCAGCGAGAGCGCGATCAAGAGCGCCCATCTCACGCAGACGGAGGAACGCAGGCCTTCGCGGTGCTGGTGCCCACGTGCTCGATGTTCGCGCTGCAGTTCGCCTCGGAATCGGCGGTGCGGTTCGCGTTGCACTCCGCTTTGTCGGTGCATACGCGGAAGCAGTAATTCGTTCCGTTCTCTTTCACGCATGCAGAACCGGTGACGCAGTCCTCATCTTTCGTGCAGCCCGAGAGACCGCAGTAGCCGCCCTTGAAGCCCGTCAGGCACGTGAGCTGCTTGTCGCCCACCTTCGCGCAGTCGCTCGAGGTGGTGCACTTGGCGGCGATGCCCGCCTGGTCCGCCGGATTGCCGCAGCCCACGAGCACCATCACCGCCAGAAATCCCATCACCTTGTTCATGGGCGCGAACTCTACGCGCTCGGGCGAATGGACCCCGCTTTGATTCCAGTCCGCTTCTGCTGCAGGGAGATCGGGCGCACATACTCGCTCACGTACTGCCGCCTCCACACCGCGCCGGTCGCCTTGTGCTCTTCCTTCCCCGCGAACCAGTACTGGTACATGCGCGCGCGCACGAAGGTGGGCGCTGCTCCCTCGAAGGGATCGCGAGCGAGCAACTTCAGCGTCGGCTTGTCGGCCTCGAGCAGCCGCACGAGGAACTGCAGGAACCAACCTTCCGCGTAACGCGACGAGAGCGGGATGAACCACATCAGCCAGTCGAGCCGCAGGTGGTACGGCGCGAACTGCTTCGGAATCCTGCGCACCGAGCCGGGTTTGCCCTTGAACTCGTACTCTTCCCATCTGGTGTGCGGAGTGACGTCCGACTCCAGCGTGCCCTCGATGATCACCTCGAAGCGCTCGCGGCTCACACTTCCGAACGCGCCGTAGGTGTTCACGAGGTGGAACGGCTCGAACGACGCGTTCATCGCCTGCGCCGGGCTGAACAGATTCCGGACCGGCCAGTAGCTCAGGATCACCACCATCAACGCGAGCGCGAGCGTCAGCACGGTGAACACCGGCGACGTCGGCGCAAAGGACTGATCACCAAATGGCACCGCGACGCCCGCCACGATGGAGATCATGGTGAGCCAATTGAGCCACGCGTAGTTGCCGCTGACGATCAGGTACAGCTGCGTGCCGATCATCATCAGCGCGGCGATCGACGCGATCGGCTGCGGGAGGAAGAGGCACCACGGAAGCACCAGCTGCGCGAAGAAGTTCCCTGACACCTCGAAGTGATGAAACCGCTTCGGCAGCCGGTGGAAGGTGCGGCTGAGCGGGTTCGGCATCGGCTGGGTCTCGTGGTGGAACTCCATGCAGGTGCGATCGCGCCAGCACTGATCTCCACGCCACTTGATGAGCCCCGCGCCGAGCTCCACACGGAACGCGAGCCAGCGGAAGGCGAGCAACACGGGCCACTGCGGCGCGGTGTGCGCGTTGCCGAGGAAGATCGCGAGGAAGCCCGCCTCGAGGAGCAGCGTCTCCCAGCCGAACGAATAGAAGGTGCGGCCGACGTTGACGATCGACTGGTACAGCACCCAGAGCACGAACCAGGTCGCCATCGTCACGGGCAACGGCAGCTGCTGCGGCAACCCGAGCACGAGGAGCGCCGAGAGCACGATCCCGGTCCACGCCACGGCGCGCAGCCGGCGATCCGAATAGCCGCCGAGATGAAACAGGCTCGGTGACTGGAGGAACGTGCGGTTCTCGATCACCACGCGCGCAGGAGTGAGGCCGTGATCTCCGCACAGCGCGGGGAATTGATTGAGCGCCACCACGAAGGCCGAGCAGTAAATCGCCGCGATGCCTCGTTCGATGATCAGCCGGGAAAGCCAATAAGCCGGTGCAGACAGGTCGGGCATGGAGCACCCCGTCGCGTTGCCGAATGGCTAATCGCAGCAATTCATGGGCGCTCGTTACGGTGAACCAAGAGCGAATTTCCGCTCGGGGAGGTCACCGTGAAGCTCAGAGAGATCATGAAGAGTGACGCGAGCTGCGTCTCACCTGGAGACACGATTCGGGACGCAGCAAGACAGATGAAGGAAGAGAAAATCGGGTTCCTGCCGGTCTGCGACGACTCCGAGAAGGTGCTCGGTACGATCACCGATCGCGACATCACGGTGCGCGTAGTCGCCGAAGGCAAGCCATGGGACACGAAGGTGCAGGACGTGATGAGCCGCGACGTCGTCTCCGCCCAAGCTGATGACGATCTTTCGACGGCAGAGAGTCTGATGTCGAAGCAGCAGAAGTCGCGCCTGATCGTCACCGATGACGATGTAATTCTGGAGGGCGTGATCAGCCTGTCGTATCTGACGAAGAACGACTCCGACCGAGGCGCCCGCACGATGCGCGGGGTGACGAATCGCGAAGTCCGCGCGTCCTGATCTTCAGTCGAAGCCCACGTAGCGGGCGGCAACCTTGCCGTCCCGCACCAGCGCGCAGCACTGCGCTGAGTCTGCTGGTTCCACCCGCGGAGAGGAATGGCTACCGCTGGCGCGTCGCCGAGGGCGTGAACATCACGCGCCCGTGAAGACGCTCAGCCGACCACGCGGTTCCGGCCGCCCTTCTTCGCCTTGTACAGATTGGCGTCGGCCAGCTTGATGAACTGCAGCGGCTCGGTCATGTCGCCGACGAGGTCCGCCACGCCGATCGACAAGGTCACCTTGATGTCCTTGCCCTCGAACGTGAAGCGGTGGTCCTCGACCATGCGGCGGATCTTCTCGGCCAGCTTGCGGGTGTTGTCGCCGCCTGACTCGGGCATCACGTACGCGAACTCTTCGCCGCCGTAGCGCGCGAAGCACTCTTCCTTCCGCACGCGCGGCTTGATCACCGCCGCCAGCTCGCGGAGCACGTAGTCACCCGCGAGGTGACCGTTGGTGTCGTTGATCGACTTGAAGTGATCGATGTCGATCATCATCAGCGAGAGCGCGCGGTTGTAGCGGTGGCAGCGCCCCATCTCGCGCTCGATGAACTCGAGGAAGTAGCGCTTGTTGTGAATGGTCGTCAGACCGTCACAGATCGTCAGCGTGTAGATCTCTTCGTAGTACTGCTGCTCGATGTTGCCGCCCGAGAGGAACTTGAAGATCGCGCTGCCGATCTTCACGAGGTCGCCGGAGCGGAGCGCCTGCTCCTCGCGGATCTCCTCGTCGTTCAGGTACGTGCCGTTCGTCGAGCCCAAGTCGCGCACGAAGAACTTCCCCATGCGGTGCACCACCTGCGCGTGGCGGCGGCTCACGTTGTCCATGTCGCAGACGATGAAGTTCTTCTCGTCGCGGCCGACGGTGAACTCGTCTTCATCCACGAGGGGATATTTCTTCCCGAGGAAGGGGCCGGCGATCATGACGAGACAGCTCTCGCCGCTGACCTTCACGTCCTTCAACTTCGAGATCTTCGTGACGCGCGTTTCGGTCGGCCCGGGCATCTCGACTCTTTCCTAGCACACGCCTCCCGAGGGCCATCGGACTCGTTTGGCCCTCGGTGGGTGCATGTGCGAGCCGTCGTCAGGTATCTTCCCGCCATGTCCAGAGCGGTTCAGGTGGTCAGCGCGATCCTCGCGCTGGTGGGGTCGGCGTCGTGCAGCCCGTGCCCTTTGTGCCCGGTAGCCAGGGTGAGCGTCACGGTCAGCGACGCAGCGGGAGCGGCCGTCAACGGCGTGCAGGTGACGCTCGAAACTCCTGGGGAACAGCCCCGCGAGTTCTCGTGCGAAGGGACGGTCTGTTTCCTCACCGTAGGCGCCAGCGCGAGCGCCACGCTGAAGGTCGAGGCGCCCGGATTCCGTCCGGTGACCATGCCCGCGACGGTCTCATTCGCACGCGGTAGCTGCTGCCCTGGCGCGACCCTCGACGTTGCGCAGGTCACGCTCGAACGGTCCTGAACGAGAGCGGCTACGCGACGATCTTCGCGAGGTTCTGCCCGGCCCACCGCGCGAGTCCGTAGATCGTCTCCTGCGGATTCACGCCGAGCGACGTGGGCAGCACCGAGCCGTCGACGACGTAGAGGTTGTCCATCGTGTGGAACTTGAACTGCGGATCCACCACCGACGTCTTCGCGTCCTTGCCCATCGCGCAGCCGCCCATCTGGTGCGCGGTCAGCACGCGCATGCGCAGCGGTTCCCACGGCGCAGCGTCGAGCTTGCCCAGCTCATCGACGCTCGACATCACCACCGGATCGAAGTGCAGCGACGAGACCTTCTTCGCGCCCGCGGCGAACTGGAGCTTCGCCATCTCCTTGCACGCGAACTTGAAAGACTCCCAGAGCTTCGGCTTGAAGTCGTAGTTGATGGAGTACTTGAAGTTCGCACCGTCCTTGAGTCGCACGGTCGCGCCGGTCTCCTCGGGCATCAGTCCGTCGACGTGAATCGCGAGCATCGAGTTGAGGTACGGGAACTTGCTCACCGTGTCCTGCACCAGCGCGCCGGTGCCAGTGCTCGCCGTCGCCGCGAGCAACGGATGCAGCGGAGGCACCTCGAGGAAGAACCCGAACTCCCC
>CBIHPJ010000152.1:0-14295 GCA_966211295.1 uncultured Myxococcales bacterium
GGAGCGCGATGCCACCTCCACCCGGATCCTTCGGGAAGAGGTAGATGCCCAGGCCGACGAGCGCCGCGCCGCCCGCGAGAAGCGAGAGGCCGACCCATTTGTTGCGGGTGATGACGTCGACCTCTTCTCGGTAGACGTCGAGCGGCTTGAAGACGCCAGTGGGATCTCGGAGCTCGGCCTTGAGCGCGCGTTCACGGCTGAAGCCGTCGATGGCGACGATCCCTCCGCCGGCGAAGGCCGCGGCGCCGACGCCGATGAGCGTCCACGGGAGCGCCTTGCTCGGAGCAGGCGGAAGCGGAGTGGCAGTGGCTTCAGCGAGCGCCCACGGGAGCACCGAGGCGAGCTGCTTCACGTCATGCGCGAGACGCACGCTGCGGGCGACGGTCTGCGCCTTCGCGGAGTCGAGCATCTGAATGGAGAGCTGCAGTGAATCTCCGAGTCGGGTGAGCGAGCTCTGCAACACGAAGCGCGCGCCGATCGCCCCGGAGAGCTCGGCGGTGCAACTCGAGTCGCCGCAGCCGAGGAGCGCTTTCTGGCGCTCCACTCCCAGCAGCGTGCGGATGTCGTTCGCGGAGATCACCTCGAAGAAGCCGCGCCGCGCGAGCTCTTGAGTCATCGCTTCGCCGAGCGCGACGGCCGCTTCGTTGGAGACGCCGACGGCCTGCACGTCGAGCACGGCGAGCTTCGGTTTTTCGGCGGGCGGCTTGTCTGCGGCCAACACCACCGAGAGCACCGCGACGGAAAGCAACATGAGCGCTCCAGCTGGGGGAGCGGCAGACGGTAGTCGAATGAGATCGGAAATCAGCGCGTAAATGCGAGTGACGAAGCGCTCTCAGAAGGTGAAAAACACCTGATCACTCAACGACTTAGGCTGGCGTGTCTGGTGTCACCCAGTGGCGCGACCATGCTCCGCCTGATCCGACAACTCCGCATGCGCTCCACGGAACTCGTCGCCCTCTATCGCCGCTTTGGTCCCGTCCTCTTCTCCCACTTCCTCAAGAAGCTGGGCGACGAGAACCACGCGATGAAGGCCACCCGCTACGCGTTCGAAGATCTCATCAAGGCGAAGAAGACCAGCGAGCGCGAGATGGTGCAGTTCATTCGCGAGCTCGAGACGCCTCGCGAAGTCGCGCTCACTGAGTCGCTCTACTGATGTTCTCCCGCTCCCTGCGCCAGCGGGGAGAGGGGCGAATTAGGTCTCGACCTGTCCGGTAAGCACGCCCGCGAGCTCACCCGCGGCGGTGCGACCGACGATGAACGTCGAGATGTTGATCCTCCCGAAGCGGATCACCTGGAGGTCCGTGAGGTTGTCCTGCAGCAGCTTCTTGAGCTCCGCGAACTTCGCAGCGCTCGCCACCGAATCCGGATCTGCTGGATCCATCGGCGTCGCGAGCTGGGTGAGGAACGCGTTCGCGCTGCGAACTTCGGTCTCGCTGCGCGAAGCGAGCGGCGTCATGCCTTACATCACGTCACTCATCACCGCGTCGTGCTGAGCACTCAGTTGGGTGCGCACGATCGCGGGCGTGATCGCCGCTCCGTTCAGCTGCGTGCCCGTGAGGAACTTGAGCTTCGCGTCGCTCTCGCTGGTCAGCCACAGCCCGTTCACCGCGGCCTCGACCTTGGTCTTCAGCTCAGCGACGGGGAGCCCGGTGGTGGGAGCCGGAGTGACCGGAGTCGTCGACGGAACAGCGCGACCGCGAAGCAGGAAGAAATCCTCCACCAGATCCTTCGGCAGCTTCGCGCCGTCAGCGAGCGAGATCTTCTTGTCGGGACCCGCCGCCGCTTCCGCAGCGCGCTGGGCGTACGCACGCGCCTGAGCGACGAGCGTCTCGACGGGCTGCGCGTGATTGCCCGCGGCCTTCAACAGCTGCGCCGCCGTGTCCGCGAACATCTTGTCCGGGCCCGTACTCGCGGCGAGCTTCTTCACCTCGGCAGTGGAGAGCTTGCCGTTCTTCCCCGCGGCCTTGGTGACCGCGTCCTTGAAGTCGTTGCTCCAGGTCTCAGTGAAAGTGCGAACGCTCGGCGTCGTGGGAATTCGGGGCATGCGGCATAGAACCGTTCCCACGAGCCGCGAGCAAGTGAGTCACGATCAACCGGCCGTGAAAGCGACACCCAGCAGTATCAGTTGGAACAACACCTGCGGCACGTTGAAGGTCGTCGTGACGCGATTGATCCGCTTGAAGCGCGCCTCGTCTTCGCTCGCGAACCACACGCCTTTCTCGCCCGTCGTCTTGCCCTCCACCGCCTGGAAGAACATCGCGGCGTAGAGCACCTCCACGCCGAGGCTGAAGAGCAGCATCGCCACCAGTGCGGGCGCGAAGAGTCCCCACGCTGAGTCCAGAGGCAAAGGGAGCGCGGCGCACAACACCAACACCGTCACGATGCAGAACACGTCGTGCCCGATGCCGATCGGCGGCTTCCAGTTGCGGGTGACGTAGAGCATGAACATCTCGGCTCCACCGCGCAGCCAGAACGAGAGCGCGTGCACACCGAAGACGATCCGGTAGCTCTGAGGCAGCGAGGGCTCGAAGGCCAGCACCGCGCACTCGAAGAGCCAGAACCAGATCGCGAAGAACAACCAGAGCAGCTTGGGGTTGCTGATCTTCCCGCCCATCACGTGAGCGCGGTTCTGCTTCCCTCTGAACCAGAACGCAGCGGCCGCGCACCCCGCGATGGAAGCGAGGAGCGCGGCCTTGGAAGAGACAGAGAGCACGAGCTCGCGATTACGGCTTGGGAGCCGGGGCCGGCGCAGGCGCCGGGGTCTTCGCAGGCCCGCCCGACTTGTACGTCGAGTTGTACATGCGGATGAGCTCGTTGGTCAGATCGAGCGAAGCGGGCGCCCACGCGAGGCCCGAGCTGCTGCGATCGAACACCATGGTGAGACCCTCACGCTGGGCGATCTGGCCGAGCAGGGTCTCGAGCTTGGGGAAGATGGTGCCCAGCTCCTTGCGCTCCATGTCGGAGAGCTCGAGGCGCAGCTTCTCGGCGCGCTGCTGGAACTCGAACATCTTCTTCTGGAGCTCGGTCTCCTTCGCCGCCGCCACCTTGTCGTCCATGGTGGCCTTCTGCTTCGTGTACGCCTCGACCTCGGCCTTGAGCGCGTTCTGCTCCTTCTCGAAGGCCTTCTGCTTGGCGTCGGCGATGCCCTGGAGACGGAGCTTGGCGGCCTTGCCTTCCTCGACCTCCTGCACCGCGCGCTGGATGTCGACGTAGGCGGCCTTGAACTCGGCGTGGGCCACGGTGCTGATCAGCGCGAGCGTGGCGATCGAAATGCGGAACGACATGATGACCTCCGAAAAGGAAACTTCAGGAAAGAGGGCGCCCCTCTAGCCCGCCTTCGACCGGAAACACACGCAGATGTTCAGAGGAGCCTCTCCGAGGGAGGGACTCAGCGGGGCCCGGAATAGCGCCTCGGGACTCGCTGTTTTTCGCCGTCCCCCGCTTGAGTCCGGCGTCCCCCCTGTGGCCTTATCCGCCGGCTTCACCGAACAGAGGGGATCCCAACCAGTGTCCGGCAATTCGCAGATCAAGACGTGGTTCATGCGGCAGCTGCCTGCTCTCCTGATCTCCCGGTTCGATGACTTCCTCGCGGTGAACGGCGACATCTCGTTCCAGATCGGCGACGAGGCGTACACGCTCACCTTCGCTGATCTCGACGAGCCCATTCGCGTCGGTGCGAATCCGAAGGCGGCGCTGCGGCTCAAGTTCACTCCGCACGCGTTCATGTCGTTCGTCGATGGCTCGCTCGATCCTGTCGCGGCGATCGGCAAGGGCGACATCAAGGCCTCGGGTGACATCGAGCTGCTCGCCACGCTCGCGACTTTGATGATGCCGCTCCAGAGAGATTTGGGTTGGGACGCTGGCTAAGCGCCCTTCCCCGAACGCAGCACCCCACCCCCGCAGCTCAACCTCGCAGTCCTTAGGAGTTCTCGATGGCTCGTATCGCGAAGGCTGATGTGAATCGTGCGCTGGACCACGTTGCGAAGCAGCTGAAGATCGCCGGCGGTGAAGATGGCCGCGTCTCGCGCACTGACGTGAAGACGGCGCTGCCCAAGCTGACCACCGCGGAGAAGAAGCTCGCGGACATCTTCTTCAAGTTCATCGATCACCGTGACTTCAAGGCCGGCGCCACCGTGACCGCGAAGGACATCGACAAGGCTGTCGCGTACGCGAAGAAGACGCTCGTCGCGAAGTACGACCTGAACACCAACGGCCTCTCGAAGAACGAGATCGCCGAGATGAGCATCACGGGTCAGCGCGCGGTGGATCTCGCGCGTGCGCTCAAGGCGGCCGGCGCGGCTGCCTCGGCTGATTGATCGATTGATCAGTTGGTGAAATTGAAGAGCCGCTTCTCTTCGGAGAGGCGGCTCTTCTTGTTCTACAGCCTGAGCTTCATGCCGACGTGGGAAGGCTCGAAGCCGAGGCGTACGTAGAAGCGCTGCGCGGCGGTGCGGCGGACGTCGGTGGTGAGCTGCACCATTCCGCAGCCTCGTTCACGCGCGCGTTCGATCACCTGCTTCATGAAGACCGCGCCGACTCCCTTGCTTCGCTGATCGGCTCGGACACGCACGGCTTCGATCAATCCGCGGCGCATTCCGTTGCGAGAGAGCCCGGGGATGATCGTGAGCTGCATCGTCGCGATCAGTTCTCCATCGAGCTCTCCCACGAGGAGCTCGTTGTTCGGATCGTTCGAGAGTTCAATGAAGGCCTCTCGCGTCTGCGTGGTGACTTCGGGAGCGAAGCCTTCTCGTGAACGCGCGATCTCGTCGTCATTGAGCAACGCGATGATCGTCGGAAGATCTTCTTCGGTGGCGCGACGGATGATCACGAGGGCTCCGTGGGAAGCAGCTTGGGATTACTCGCCAGATGTCCCGCGAGCGCGAGCAGCAGCTGCGCTTCGTGCACGTCAGTCACGTGCGTGAGCTCGCGATTCACGAGGCCGAAGAGCGACGCAAGCAACACCCAGAGCCGCTCGGGACGCTGCTGCGCTTCCTTCAACGCGCGCGCGATGTCGGGATGTTCGGGATCCAGCAGCGCGAGCTTGCGCTTCTTGTCGTAGCGCATCGCAGTTCCTCCGCCCGCGCGGCTGAGCTTCACGTCTTCGAGATCATCGGGAGTGAGATGACCGAGCGCGCCAGTGCGAAGCAGCCGCACTTCGCGCCGCAGGAAACGGAGTCCCTGCAGCTCAGGCGCCCCCTCGGGCGGATCCGCCTCGCGCGTGGACTGACTCCACTCGGCGAGATCCGTCACGCGCCACACCTTCGTCTTGCCGAAGAGATCTTCGAGCGACGCGAGCCACGGCGCGTTCATGGACGAGGTGGCGAGCACGCAGGAGGTGATGCCATGCGGACTGCCCATGCTGCGCGTGAGCACCGAGACGCGCTCGCGGGTACTCACTTCGTCCGCCACCGCGCGGAGCGTGACCTTCTCTCCTTCAACGGTGAGGAAGAGCGGTGCACTCGCGAGCTCGGCGGAGACTCCCTTGAGGCGCGGGAGCTCGGACGCAGTCCTGGTGCCCTGATCCATCAAGAACCGGAGCGCGTACGCGAGCGCCACTTCACGTTGCTCGTGCGAATACGTGGGCGCCTTCACCGCGAGCTCGGCGTAGAGCCGCTCGACCTGCTCACGAATCAGTGAACGCTGCGCCTTGGTGGGCTCGGCGTGAGTCCAGTCGTCGTTGACGGTGAGGTCCTTCACGTCGATCACGCCCACCACTCCGGGCCACGACTGATCGAGCGCGCCGATGGAGATGCCGTCCTTCGCGATCGTCACTTTGCCCGACTCGTCTTTCTCGGGGATGGACGTGCGAATCGCGAGCTCTCCCTTGAGCTGCACGGTGTTGATGTTCACCTTCACCAGGCTCTCGCCCTTCCACGTGAGCGATTCGAGACGCCGCGCGGTGAGCGCCTGCTCGAGATTCTTCGCGCGCCGCAGCTCACCGGTGACGTCTTCGGGAACGAGGCCCAGCAACGCGAGCACCGAGCGGGTCTCCGGCGAGTCGTGCACCACGCCACTCGCGTCGTTGGTGAAATTCGGACTGGCGACGGGGACCTTGCCCTTCTTGCGCGCGAGCTCGAACACCTCGCCGACGGTCATGGGGCCGCCCTTGAGATCTCGGAAGAGCTCGAGCGTGGGCACCACTCCTGCGAGTGGACCCGCCTGGCCCGAGCGCCACTTCACCGCGGCGATCGCGAACGGACGCGATCCCGAAGAGGTAAGACGTCGCACCAGCAGCCGCTCCAGCGCGCTCTCGGTGGCGGTGACCAGCGACTTGAACGCGGCATCTCGCTTCACGCCGTTCCACTGCTCATTGGGCGTGACCGCGATCGAGTCGACGCGCGCGAGACCACCGATCGGATGCTCGCTCGACCAGGTCTCCATGAGCATGCGCTCGTGCAACACCTCGATGGTGAGCTTGCCGTCGGGCGCGTGACCGATCGCGATCTCTCCCTCCATGCCGGGCGCTTGAATGCGCTCACGCCACGGACTGGGGAGCGGCGAGTCCACCGTGTCGAACTTCGGTCTCTTGCGAATCGACTCTGCGAGCAGCAGCTCTGAAGAGACATCGCGGTAGCTGAAGCCGAGCGGCTCGGCCCACTTCTCTTCGTCGACCTTCGGCCACCAGGCCTTGCGACCCTGCTCGAGGAACTTGCCGCCGTGTTTCGTCACGTCGATGCGGCCGTCTTCGCGCTGCTGCTCCACGAGGTCCTGCACGGAGAGCGTGGTGCTGTCGTTCGCGCGGAGAATCTCCTTCGCCATCAGCTCGTGCTGCGTCTCGGCGCTCTCCTTCTTCTTGGGTTTCCCCTTCAGCTTCTTCTTTCCCTTCCACTGCCAGGCGAGCGTGGAGCCGACCCAGAAGGCGAGCTGCACCAGCGCTTCATCGAGCTCCATCACGCGCGGCGCGGAGGCGAGTTGCGCGGCGAGTCGCTCAGCTGATCCGGTGAGCGCCTCGATGGCTTCCTTGAAGTTGCCGTCCTGCACCACGCCCTTGAAGCCAGGCATGGGCGTGAAGCGCGGCGAGTCGATCGCCCCCGCCAGCGGTGCGGGGAGCGCGTTCTCGAGGACGCACAGCGGCTTCTTGTCGAGGAACACCTCGAGCCGGCCCATGTTCTGGTTGGTGACGACGATCTCGCCGGTGAGATCCCGCTCCTTCACTTGCTGGCGCCAGGGCGACTTCACGCTGGCGACGATCTCTTCGACCTTCGCGACCGAGGCGCGCTTCTTCATCGCGATGTTCTGCACCTCGAGCTCGCCGTCGACCTTCACCGCGCGCGGCCAACGGCTCACGGCCAACCGCACCGGTGCCTCGCTCGCGTTGATGATGGAGCGGCGATTGGGCAACTCACCCTCCAGGTCCGTGGTGACGAACTGCGGCGACTCTTCGTCGCACTGGCGGACGCTGCGGAGCTTCCCATCGGTGCACGGCAAGAGCGGACGCGTGAGCAACCGCTCCGCATCTTCCGGAGGGAGCACGCTGTCGATGCCGCGGCCGATCGCGGTCAGCATCGCGCGCCGCGCCGCGGGATCGTTCTCGGGCGCGTCGAGCGCCTTCTTCACCACGAGCTGCATCGCGCTGGAGACCAGCTTCACGATCTCCTGGCGTTGATCCGCGGTGACCTCGCGGAAGGCGTTGGGCTCGAAGGTGGGCGCGTCGATCACCACCTCCAGCGGCAGCGCACAGGGAATGAGGAGCACCGAATACACGCGACCGTCGAGGTGCACGTGGCCCGAGGCCTGATCACCGACGCCTTCACGCAGGCCCGCGAGCACGGTGAAGCGCGCGTTGGTGTGACGCACCTCGAGGGGCAGCGGAGACGGCAGCTTGAACTCGGCGAGCGGGAGCGCCTGCAGCCGCTGCCTTGCATCGAGCGTGGCGAGCGCGCTGGTCGGGTCCTCGGGCTTCACCCCGAGCACTTCACCGAGCACCTCGGAGACGCCGGGGAGCTCGACCAGCACCTCGAAGTCCGGCGGCACGTCGCGCCGATTGGTCATCACGTAGAAGCGGCCGTTGTCGCGCTTCACCTGCTCCCTGAGCTGCATCAACGAGCGCGGGCCGTGCATGCTCTCGAACACCGGCGCGTTCACCACCACGCGCGTGACGTCATCGAGACCCTCGGGACCGAAAGACACCAGCTCCTTCTTCAGGAACGCGATGAAGAACTGCTCGGCGCCGAACTTCCACTGAGAGCGCTTCTCCTTCACCAGCTCGGCGGCGAGCCGACGCTGGGCGTCGTGCACGATGCCCACCACGCGCTTGAAAACGTCGTCACGCACCGCACCGTCCCATCGTGAATTGGGCGTGAGCGCGTCGCAGTCGATGGCGGCAGCCGCGCGGTTGTAGCGAGCGGTGAGCTCGGTGGTCTCGAGCAGGAGTCCGCCCTTGAGCACGGTGAGCAGCAGCTTGTTGGCGGGGACGGTGGGAATGCCCACCTCGCCGCGCACACCTTCCTCGTCGATCGCGACCTTCACGCCGACGTGCTGGAGCTCGGGGAGTTGCTTCGGGCCTGCGAGGCGGCGCCGCACGTCTTCTTCGTTCCGCAGCCGCTGAGTGACGTCCTCGAGCTTCCTGGGAGCCAACTTCTTGAGCACCTCGCGCAACGCGGACGGGAGCACCAGCACACGTCCACCCTCGAGAAACCCGTAGTTGCGTCGGCTCTCGACGTACTGCCACTTCGGCTCGCCGTAGAACGCCTCGAGTGAGACAGGATCGCTCTCGAGGCAGGGGAAGAGCGGCGCGGCCTTGAGCTCCGCCGGGAGCTCGGTGAACGGCACGTTTCGATTCGTGACGAGACGAGTGAGCAGATCGAACGCGTGTGGCAACACCTCGGGCTTCGGGAGCGCTTCGCAGATCGCGCGCGTGGCGGTGTGCTCGATGTACTTCAGCACCAGGCCGAGGAGCTTCGAGTCGCCTTCCTGCGCAACGAAGTAGCTGTCGGCGAGCGGACGATTCCAGTCGACCACGGCACGAAGACGCAGCGGGGAGAGCGCGGTGAGCTCACCCGACTCCATCAAGCGGCCCTTGTGGAGCACGCGCACGAAAGCGCCGTTGCCGCCCGCTTCGAAGCCGACCTCGCCCTCGACCGCGGTGGCGTCGATCTTCGAGCGGGCGACCCAATTTCGATCGTGGAGGACGGCTTCCTCCATCTCCATCGCCTCGTGGCGCGCGCGGGCGAGCGCGATCTTCTGCTTCGACTTCACCAACTCGGCGACGTCGACGCGTCGCCCTTCGGGGAGAAGCTGCGCGTAGTGCTCTCCCTCGAGCAGCACCGTGGCCGCGGGGAAGCTGCCCTTCGGGTATTCGCGTTTCGCGATGTAGACGATCGATCGCTCGTGCGACTCGTCGGCGATCTCCTCGATGGAGATCCCTTCGCCCGCGGGATCGCTGAAGAGCGGCAGCTTGTGGAGTCGCTGCTTCACCTGCGCGTCGAGCGAGGTCTCTTCCTTCAGCTGTTCCTTGAAGTGAGTCCTCCACACGGGATCAGCCGCGAGCTTCTCGCCGTGCTCGGTGAGCAGATCGCGTGAGACCTTGCGCAGCGCGAGCATCGCGGCCTCGAAGATCTCGTCATCGTCGACCACGTCGGAGCCCGAGGCGTTGCGCCGCACGTCGTCGGCGCGCAGCCAGACCTCGAGCTGGAGTCCAGGGAGTCGCTTCTCGCGCTCGGCAACCACGACTCCGGCCACGTCGATCTCGATGCGGGACGTCGCGAGTGGAGGGCCGAGTGGAAGTCTTGCCTCGAGGCGGAAGCCCTTGCCCTCGACCACCTTCGATCCAACCTGCTTCTGCGCGGCGAGCTTCACGACTTCGCCGTTGAGCGTGAGCGTCGCAGGGAACCGCTGGGCGAACTCGGTGATCGCGCGTGCCTCGGGTGAGCCGCGGAAGAATGCGGCAGCGACTCGCCAACCGAAGGCCTTGCGGAGGTGGAGTTGCGTGCCTTTGGTCTTGCTCGCTTCGATCTGGACCTCGTCGCCGCTGAGCGTGAGCGCGACTCCGCCGCTGCTGACCTTCACGAAGCTCGCGGTGACCCCGAGCGCGCCGGCGACGCCGAGAGAGAGCAGCCTCGTTCGCTTCTCGTCGTCCGTCTTCGCGGCGTTGAGCGCCTGCTCGAGCAGCGTCTTCATCGAGTCAGTGGGGAAGGACTTGCCGTCGAAGGAGATCTCGACGTCGTCGCTGTCGGTGCGCACTTCGACGTTCTTCGCGTAGCTGAGCGTCGCGGCGCGGAGCACTTCGAGGACCCAGTGAGAGGGATCGGCGAAGCGGAAGTCCTTCAGTCGCTGCAGTGCGCGCGCAGAGTCGATGCGAATGCGTCCTTCGCCGACCTTCTCGCCGCCTGCGCGCAGCGCGCTCTCGAGATCCTTAGCACTCATGACGTACCTCCCTCTCCCATCGGGAGAGGGTCGGGGTGAGGGGGCGTGTCCTCATCATGTGAGCGCCCACTTCGTGAGGTTGTCGCAGCGAGCCGAATCGAGCTTGTTGGCGCTGACCAAAACCAACCGAGCCATCAACACCGCCGCGAGCCGCGGCGCCTTGGCGAACAACGGAGCCGCCTTCGCAATCGCCTCATGCTCCAGGTTGAAACACACGAGGGAAGGCGACTTCCAAGCGAACGCCGTCGACCTCGCCACCTCGTCAGGCACGGGCCGCGAGAGCGCATCGAGCATCACGAACGGCAACTTGGCCGCCGCCCCTCGCACCTCCGACACCTCGACCGCATTCACCGAAGCGCCCGCCTCCTGCAGCAACTTCACCAGCGCGCTCGCAAACTCCTTCGGAGTCGGAACCTCAGGAGGCGCCGCGTACGTGAACTGCTCATCGGCCACCACGGTCCGCTTCACCTTCAGCAACTGAGTGACCGCCGCCGACATCTCATCGCCCGCCGTGAGCTCGAGCACCGGCCACTTCCCATCGAGCAACCGATCCACCAGCGGCGTCCGCGAATGGGAGAGCGTCAGAAACCCCGCCTGCCCGAGATTCTTCACGAGCGCATCGTGCGTGACGCTTCCACCACCACACAGCCGATAGCTCAGCTGCTTCGGCTTCAACCTCGTGACCGCGTAGAGAAAGAGCGTCCTGAAATCCGCCGCGCCATCCTTCCGTTCAGCGGCGAGCGCGAGCTCCTGCGGCAGGCGCGGGAGCAGCTTGTCGTTCACCAGATCCTTCGCGAGCGACATCGCGCGAGAGAAGTGACGATCGCGCCGCACGTTGTCGCGGGTGAGCGTGTGCTCGAGATACCGCGAGACGATCTTCATGGTGACGCCAGGCTCGAGCACCTCGGTGGTCTCGAGCAGCGTGAGACCGCGGTTGTACATGCCGGTCACCGGAGGATGAACGCGCGCCGGCCCCGCGATGATGTGCGTGCCATCTTCGACGTGCTCGACCTGGAACGGGGCGTCGACGTCGAGCGGCTCCTTCACGTGTGCGGCTTTCGGCGGCTGGCTGCCATCAGGCTTCCCCGCGGCGAACGTCACGTCGACATCCGAGTGACGGCACCACCGTGAGATCGACTCCTTCGACTTGAGGACGAACTGCTCGTAGTCGTGCGCGCTCATCTCCTTGTGCAGGGTGACGCGCGTGCCTTCGAGTGGCTCACTGAGCTTGAGGAGTTCCCACGTGGTGTCGGCGCGGAAGAGCACGCGCCAGAACTCTCCGTCGCGTCCGGTGTCGACGGTCACCACGTCTGGCTTGCACGCGAAGATGCTGACGAAGCCGATGCCGAACTTTCCGATCTTCGTGAGGTCGTTCTCCTTGGTCGAGCGGAACTTGGTGACGAGATAGTTCTCGATCACGTCGCGATTCATGCCCTCGCCCCAGTCGGAGACGGAGACCAGCAGCAGCCCCTCTTTCTTGGGCGCGGGCCGGTACGAGAGCGACACCTCGATGCGCGTGGAGCCTGCGTCGATGCTGTTCTGAATCAGCTCTCGGTAGAACGCGAAGGGGTCACTGAATTGATGAACGAGCTCTTCGACGATGCCGCCTGGGCCTTGCACGGCCGCGCATCAAATCTCGGAGAGAGCCCTCTGTCTCCCTCTCCCTTCGGGAGAGGGTCGGGGTGAGGGGGAGTCAAATCGAGATCGCTCGTTCACTGAGTTCCCACACACGCTCAACGAGCGCTTGATTGAACGCCATCGGCGAAGGCTGAGTCACCTTGCAGTCAGAGAGGTACGAGCCAGAGATGAGCCCCGGAGCAGTGGCGGCGAAGATCGTCGTCGCTGCGCCCTGCTCGATCGATTTCACGAAGAGGTACTTCCCGATCTTCTGAAACGTCTCGCCCCACCAACCGAGCGTGCGGGCGATGGGCGTGGGAATCACTCCGGGGTGGAGTGAGACTGCTTCGACGCCGCGTTGCGCGAGGCCCTTCGCGAAGAGCACGTTGGCGAGCTTCGAGTCCGAGTACGCACCGAAGCCGGAGTACTTCACTGGCTTCTTCTCGAGGGCGGCGAGCAGACGCTCGGGGTTGCCGCGCCGATGAATCGCGCTGGAGACGACCACCACGCGCGCACGCGGCAGCCACGTGGTGAGCGCGAAGTGTCCGAGGTGATTCGTTCCGACCTGCAGCTCGAAACCCTGTGCAGTTGGCAACTCGGGAGTTGCCATCACGCCAGCATTTGCAATCAGGAGATCGAGCGGCCGACTCCACGACTTGGCGAAACGAGAGACCGACTGAAGGTCCGAGAGATCGAGCGACCTCACCTCGAGCTTCCCGCTCACCTGCGGACCGAGCCGCTGCGCGAGCGCTTCGCCCAACTTCACGTTGCGCACCGCCATCACCACGTCAGCGCCAGCGAGCGCGAGCACTCGAGCGGTCTCGAGGCCGATGCCCGATGAAGCACCGGTGACGATGACGCTCTTCCCCGCGAGGGATCGGCCCTGCAGCGCCTGCTCAGCAGTAGTCCGAAATCCCAACGCTCTCCCTCTCCCTGCGACAGCGGGGGAGAGGGTCGGGGTGAGGGGCCCTCACTGCGCCAACTTCTTCCGCGCGGCATGCACGAGCTGGTCTCTCGCGCCGCCCTTCGCGATCGCCTTCAGATCGCTCATCGTCACCTTGTCGAGTGCGCGCATCGCGAGCGGCATCGGCGTCTTCGGATTTCGCACGAGCGACGCGGAGACCTGTGCGTTGCCGCTCCACTCACGGTGCTCGGCGATGAACTTGAGCGCATCGGGTGAAGTGTTGGGGGCCTTCGCGGCGCTCTGCACTTCGTCGAGACCGATGCGCGGGTTCTTCAGCACGAAGAGGTGCAGTGACTTGTTGCTGTCGCGGAGAATTCCGGCGCGCTCGTCGCGGGTGCCGGTGAGCGCCAGCTGCATCTTCTCGTTCACCGTCATCTTCTTGAGGCGCTCGGAGAGTGGACCCGGAGGGCCCTTCTCTTCTTCTTCTTCGTCTTCCGCGGGGAGGACTTCGGCTTCGAGCACGGGGCTGCCGAGCGTGGCGAGCTCGGGTGGCACTCCGCCGTTGAACATCACCGCGACGCCGACTCCGGGGACGACGGCGGCGACTCTCGCGGGGACTTGGGCCGAGCCTCCGCCCGTCACGCTTACGGAGAGGACGACTTCGGCTCCGGCTTGGGCGCCTTCGAGTGATGCGCCTCGCACCAGCAGGCCGCCGCGGGAGATCTCTGAGGTGAACGTTGCCTGGTACTCGTCTGCGGAGGCCCAGCTCATCTGCAGTTGAAGCATGGAGTGGAGGCTAACCTGACTTGCCCTCATCCCTACCCTCTCCCGGTGGGAGAGGGAGAGCGGCGAGCGCAACGTGCGTGCCGCAGACGGAAAGTCCTACCGCTCCGACTAACGCCAGCGGAGGGAAGAGAACGAAGGGGAGCACACCGACTGTGAGTCCCATCAATAACGCGGGCTCGCGGAAGTAGAGCCAGCGCTGAAGGCCGAGCCGATCTCTGCATGAGATCACCGCTCCGTGCGCGAGGAAGCCGGCCGCGAGCACGACTTGTGAGCCGATCACCAGCACCGGCCCCGCGACGGGGATCAGGATCAAGGTCGCTGCGCACAAAGCAGTGAGCGCCCACAGCAATACGGTACGTCCGCTTGGGAGGATCTTCACCGCTCGCAGCAAGACTCCAAGTGCACCACTCGCTGGCGCAGGTGCATTTCCGGTCACCCGCCGCTGCACGAAGAGCGACGCGCGCTCGTGATACGCCGACGAGACTCCGTTCTGCAGCTGCAGCGCGATCACCACGGCGGAGACCGCGAGCAGCAAGTGCGTGACGACGAGCGCCCCACCCCAGGCGATCTCGTGAAGCGCGCCGGGTTGATGCCGCATCACGAGCGACAACAGCGGGCTCGCT
>CBIHPJ010000153.1:0-14292 GCA_966211295.1 uncultured Myxococcales bacterium
CTCGCCGCGCTGGGCCTGGGTCTCCTCGCCCTCGCGCGCCGCCGCCGCAGCTAAGCGATCACACTTCTCCTTGTGAAGAACGAGCCGCCGGTCCTCTCCAGGGACCGGCGGCTTTTCTTTGTTCAGGCGAGGCGCGGAAAGAGCTCAGGGCGGATCATGAACACGTCGTCGCTCAGTCGCTGTTCGCCCACGTGGACCGTGCGCTTGGTGACGAAGTCGAAGAGCAGCGGGTTGTGCTGATCGATCTCGTTGAGCAGGCGCCGCTCGTCTTCGGTGAGGAACCCTTCTTTGACGATGGCGCCGGTCTGCATCAGCGCATTGATCGCAGGCAGCGGGTAATCGCTCCCATTGATGATTCGCCGGTGCAGCTCGGGATGCTCGAGCACGTAGCGCAGCGGCTTCCCGATGCGGTTCACCTGGGTGATCGCCGAGAGCTCGCCGTACAGCAGTCCATCCCACTTCGGCTCGTTCATCAGCCGCACGAAGAGATCGAAGTTGTCGACCCACGGCGCACCCGCGGGCGCATCGAGATCAGGGTTCGTTCCGAGCGACGCGCAGTGCGCGACGATCACCTTGAGCCCTCGCTCCAGCGGCCTGCGCAGATGGAGCGGATTCCCCAACCGCTGCGCTTCTTCCGCGTGCACGGCCTTCTCTTCGCCGGCGTGCGAGATCAGCGGCACCTGCAGCCGCACCATCGCGTCGTAGAACGCATCGCACTTCGGGCTCGAGGGATCGATGCCCATCGCGTTGGGCAACCACTTCACCGCCACCGCTCCGCCAGCCACTGCCTTCTCGAGCGCTTCGATCGCATCAGCGCGAAACGGATGCACTGAAGCGCACGGCACGAACAGATCCGGAGCCGCCTTCGCGAGCGACACCACGTAGTCGTTGGGCGTGTAGAACTCGCTCGCTTCCAGCTGCAGCTTTCCCTGCTCGTCGTAGATGTGATCGAACGCGAACAGGAGCAGCCGGCCGTGCGGCGTCTGGCTCTTGAGGAGACCTGAGAGCCGCTCGATGTACTGCTGATCGGCGCGCGTCAGATCATCCACGCCCGAGGCCTGGAGGTAGATGCTGAACTTCATCGACTCCATCGGGTTGAACGACGACGTGAGCCGCTGACCCACTTCGCAGCCGGTGTTGCCGCAGCCGAGCCCCACCACGTGCACGTGCGTGTCGAGCACGCGCGAAGGATCGAGGCCCTTCCACGCCCGGGCGATCAGCTCGAGCGCCTCCTTGGAGAGCGGCCCGCTGGGAGGAGCGGGGCGTGCTGCCCGGGTGTGGCCGAAACGGAAGCCGCCGTAGAGCGCGCCGAAGGTCGCGAGCGCGATGAGCTGTCGTCGGGTGACTCGGGCCATGTGAGCGGGCGTGATTCTGTGCTCAGAAGGCCCGATGCGACACGCGATCTTTCTGATGCTGGCCCTGACCGGATGTCCGGCTCCAGTGCCGCCGCCGCCTCCGCCTCCCGCGTGGGGACCGGGCACCGTGTACCGCCTCGATCGGGTGCCGAACGCGCGCGGCTACGTCGAGCTCCGCGGCCTGGTGCACGTGCACTCGGTGTATTCGCACGACGCGTGTGACGGTGAGCCGACCATCGACGGCGGCAACAACCTGCCGTGTCTCGAGGACTTCCGCCGCGGCGTCTGCCAGTCGCAAGACGACTTCTTCTTCCTCACCGATCACGGCACTCGTTTCGCCGACAACGAATTCCCCGACGTGCTGCTGTTCGATTCCTCGCGTGGTGACGAGCTGGTGCAGCGCAACGGACCGGTGGCCAACTGGCTCGCGTGTCCTGATGCGAAGCCCGCGCTGATCATGGCGGGCACGGAGACCGAGTCGATGCCCGTGGGTCTCGAAGGTCACGTCGCGCAACGCTCTGACTACAGCAGCACCTCCGACTCGGCGCTCGACGGCTTCCACGCGAAGGGCGGAGTGACGCTGGTCGCGCACACCGAAGACTGGACGGTCGATCAACTGATCAGCTTCCACCTCGATGGCTTCGAGATGTTCAACCTGCACCGCAACGCGCTGAAGAACGGCGGCGTCGCGGCCGATCTGCTCCTCAACTACGTCGACAAGGGAATGCTCGAGGGCTTGATGCACCCCGATCTGTTCCTCGCCGCGTTCAACCTCGACGACGACGTGTACATGACCAAGTGGGGCACGGTGCTCGCGCGCGGCCACAAGCGCGTCACCACCATGGGCAGCGACTGCCACCGCAACACCTTCCCGCAGCTCCTGCAGGACGGTGAGCGCATCGACAGCTACCGCCGCATGATGAGCGCGTTCAGCAATCACCTGCTGGTGAAGCCGAAGAGCGACGGCACCTGGGACGATCTCGACTTGAAGGAGGCGCTCAAGAGCGGCCGCAACTTCGGCGTCTTCGAGTTCCTCGGCTACGCGGAAGGCTTCGAGTTCATCGCGATCGAAGGTTCCGTCACGCGCGAGATCGGTGAGACCGCCACGCTCGCGAACGGAGTCACCCTCAAGGCCACCATTCCGAAGGTGAAGAACCTCGATCCCGCGGTCGATGCGCCTTCACTCAAGATGCAGCTGCTCAAGGCGCGCGAGGGCGGCTGGGATGAAGTGGCCGTCGTCACCGAGGGCACCATCGAGTACCCCGTCACTCAAGCGGGCGCGTACCGGGTGGAGGTGCGGATGATTCCCAAGCACCTCCGAAACTTCGCAGGGACGCGTCGGCAGTTCTTCACCGCCGAGCGTCCCTGGGTGATGAGCAGCGCGCTCTACGTTCAGTGACTCAAGGCGAGCTCACCTTGGTGTGCGCGTCGCCCGCCGAGTCGTCCGCGAAGGACGGCGGAATGGCGTGGAAGACCGCCGACGAGTTGCTGTTGTACATGGTCACCACCGCGCGGCTGCCATCGGTGTTCGACACCGTGCCGTTCTTCTTCGGCGAGACCTGCCACCCGACCTGCAGCGTGATGTCGAGCTGAATGGTGGTGGTGCCGTCGCTGAAGGTAGCCATCGCGTTGAGCTGCACCGGGTCACCGACGGTCGTGGTTGCGTTCTGAGGCGTGACCACGAGCCCCGTGAGACGCAGGTTCATCACGATCGCCGTGGCCATGCCGCCCAGGCCGTTGAAGCGCGCCACCACGGTGCTGGTGCCCACGCTGAGACCGGTGACGCGGCCGCCGTAGAGATCTCCGTTACCGGCGTGCGCGATGGTGGGCGAGCCCGTGGTCCACGTGGCCTGATCCGTCACGTCGACCGCCAACCCGTCGTCGAAGAGGGCGGTCGCGGTGTACTGGCGCCAGAAGCCGGT
Source organism: uncultured Myxococcales bacterium (assembly GCA_966211295.1). Taxonomy (GTDB): domain Bacteria; phylum Myxococcota; class Myxococcia; order Myxococcales; family Myxococcaceae; genus Archangium_A. The sequence goes on from CBIHPJ010000153.1 coordinate 3,278, forward strand.
GGGAATGATGCCGCTCGCCGGAGTGACGGTGAGGCCCACCAGCGGTGCGCTGCTCACGGTGAGCGAGGCGGTGCCGCTGATCGTCCCCATGCGCGCGGTGATGGTGGTGACACCGCCACTGAGCGCGGTGGCGAGGCCCTCGCTCCCCGCCGCTCCGCTGATGGAGGCGACCGCCGGTGACGACGAGGTCCACGCTGCGTTCGTGGTGACGTCGAAGGTGGTGCCGTCGCTGAAGCGAGCCGTCGCGCGGTACTGCACCTCGACGCCGACGCCCGTGCGCGTGGTGCCCGGAGTGACGGCGATGGAGGTGAGCGCCGCGTTGGTGACGGTGAGGGTGGTGGTGTCGTCCATGCCTGCCCATGCCGCGCGAATCGTGGTGACGCCCTGGCCGCGCGTGGTGGCGAGGCCCTGGCTGAACGCCGCGTTGCTGATCACCGCGACCGAGGCGAGCGAAGAGGTCCACGTCGCCACGCGCGTCAGGTCGCCGGTGGTGCCGTCGGACCAGAGACCCGAGACGTGGAACTGCACGTCGATGCCGATGCCGGTGCGCACCACCGCGGGCGAGATGTAGAGCGAGTCGAGCGCCGCGTACGTCACCGTCAGTTTCGCCGTCGCGCTCGCGGAGCCGAAGGTCGCGGTGATGGTGGCGGTGCCCGCGTTGACGCCCAGGGCCACGCCGCGGAAGCCAGTGTCGTTGCGCACGGTGGCCACGCTCGTATTGCTCGAGCGCCACGCGGCGAGCTCGGTGACGTCCACGCTGGTGCCGTCGGTGTAGACGGCGGTGGCGAGGAAGCTCACCACTCCGTTGCGCCCGACGTACGGCGTGGGCGGCGAGACCACCAGCTGCTCGAGCGTCGCGTTGGTCACCCGCAGGGCCGAGGTCGCGCTGTGCGTTCCGAGCGTGGCGGTGATGGTCGCGTTGCCCGCGGCGAGCGTGAAGAGCAGGCCGCGCGTGCTCACCGCGTTGCTGATGGTGGCGACCGCGAGGTTGCTGCTGCTCCAGCGCACCAGCGCGGTGACGTCGCGCGCGGTCCCGTCGTCGAAGACCCCCGTGGCAAAGTACTGATGCGGTGCGCCGATGGGCAGGGTGAGCAGGGCCGGCGTGATGGAGAGCGCGGTGAGCTGCGCGTTCGTCACCCGCAGTGAGGTGGAGCCGGTGAGGCTGCCGAGGGTGGCGCGAATCTGCGTGGTGCCCGCGGTGAGCGTGCTCACCACGCCCTGGTCGGGCCAGGTGTTCGAGACGCTCGCCACCGCCGGCGCGCTGCTGCTCCACGTCGCGGTGAGGGTGAGATCGTACGCGTTGCCATCGGAGTAGAGGCCCACCGCGCCGTAGTGCAGCGCGAAGCCGCGCGGCACCGTCTCGTCGGCGGGGAAGACCTGGATGGCGTTGAGCGTGGCGTTGATCACCGTGAGCACTCCGGTGCCGCTGTTGCCTGCGAGCGTCGCGGTGATGTTCGTCGTGCCCGCGCTTTGCGCGGTGACGAGGCCCTGCGTCGGGGAAGTGGAGCTCACCGTGGCCACACTCGGGCTGCTGCTCGCCCAGGTCGCCTGCTGCGTGACGTCGCGCGCGGTGCCGTCAGAGAGGAGCGCCGTGGCGTTGAACGCCGCGCGCACGCCCGTGGGCAACGTGGAGGTGACCGGGCTCACGCTGATGGACGTGACGAAGACGTTGGTCACCACCAGCGCCGCCTGGCCGGTGACTCCGCCCGCGGTGGCGACCACGTTGGTGTTGCCGGCGGAGAGCGCGGTGACCACTCCGCTCGAGTTGGCGGATGCGATCGACGGCGCGCTGGTCGACCAGGCCACGCTCGAGGTGAGGTCCATGAGGGTGCCGTCGCTGAAGGTGCCCGTCGCCTCGTAGGCCTGCACGAGGCCGATCGGCAGCTGCACGCCTGCCGGAGTGACGTCGATGCGATCGAGCGCCGGCGCGCCGATGGTGACGCTCGCGGTGTTGGAGCCGAGCGTGGCGTAGAGCGCCTGCACCTCGCTGGTGCCCGACGCGAGCGCGCTGAGCACGCCCGCGGAGGAGATGGGCGCCGCGCTCGAGTTCGAGCTCTGCCAGGTGGCGCTCGCCGTCACGTTCACGCCACTGCCGTCGGAGTAGCGCGCGGTGGCGGTGAAGCCCTGGGTGCGGCCCAGCGGAACGATGACGGAGCTCGGCGTGATCTCCACGCTGACCACCACCGCCGCGCCGCAGGTGCCATTCACGCAGTTGCCTGAGCTGCAGTCGCTGTTGTTCCGGCACTGCTCGCCCTGGGCGCAAGCGGGGCAGGTGCCGCCGCCGCAGTCAGTCGCAGTCTCCGCGCCGTTCTTCACGCCGTCGCTGCAGGTCGCAGCCTGGCAAGTGCCGCCGTTGCACACGCCAGAGGCGCAGTCGCTCCCCTGCGTGCAGGTCTGGCCCGTGGTGCACGGCGCGCAATCAGGACCGCCGCAGTCGATCGCCGTCTCTCCACCGTTCTTCACGCCATCGGTGCAGGCCGGGCTGACGCACACGTGGTTCGAGCACACGCCCGAACCGCAATCCGAGCCGGTGTTGCAACCGCCGCCACTCGCGCAGCCGGGGCAGGTGCCGCCGCCGCAGTCGACGCCGGTCTCAGCGCCGTTGGTCACTCCGTCGCTGCAGGTGGCTGACTGGCACGTTCCTCCAGAGCACACGCCCGAGGTGCAATCGTTCGCACCCGCACAGCCCTGGCCCGGAGCACACGCGCTGCACAGCGGACCGCCGCAGTCGATCGCGGTCTCCGCGCCATTCTTCACTCCGTCGCTGCAGGTCGGCGCCTCGCAGACGCCGCCGGTGCAGACGCCCGAGCTGCAGTCCGTGCCCGTGGTGCAACCCTGGCCGGTGGTGCACGCGGCGCACGTGGGGCCGCCGCAGTCGAGACCCGTCTCCTGGCCGTTCTTCACGCCGTCGGTGCAGGTCGCCGCGAGGCAGACGTTCGACGAGCACACCTGAGAGCCACAGTCCGCGTTGGTGTTGCAGCCGCCGCCGGTAGTGCAGCCCGCGCAGCTGCCGCCGCAATCGATGTCGCTCTCGGTGCCGTTCAGCACGCCGTCGGTGCAGGTCGGCGATTGGCAGAGGCCGCCGGTGCAGACGAGCGAGGTGCAGTCAGTGCTCTGAGTGCAGCCTTGTCCGTTGGTGCACGTGGGGCAGATGCCACCGCCGCAGTCGATCGCGGTCTCTGCGCCGTTCCTCACGCCGTCGGTGCAAGTCGCCGCCGCGCAGACGCCGTTGGTGCAGATGCTGGAGGCGCAGTCGGAGCTCTGCGTGCAGCCCTGTCCCGCGCCACACGAGGGACACGTACCGCCGCCGCAGTCGATCGCCGTCTCCGCGCCGTTCCTCACTCCGTCGGTGCAGGTGGCCGCGGCGCAGACGCCGTTGGTGCAGACGTTGGAGGCACAGTCGGAGCTCTGGGTGCAGCCCTGCCCCGTGCCGCACGCGGAGCACGAGCCGCCGCAGTCGATCGCCGTCTCCGTGCCGTTCTTCACTCCGTCGGTGCAGGTCGCCGCGACGCAGACGCCGCCCGAGCAGACGCCGGAGCCGCAGTCGCCGCTCGAGGTGCAGCCCTGTCCCGTGCCGCAGGCGGGGCACGACGAGCCGCCGCAGTCGAGGCCGGTCTCAGTGCCGTTGCGCACGCCATCGGACCAGGAGGCCGGCTTGCACACGCCTTCGCGGCACACTCCGGAGAGGCAGTCGCTCGGGAGGGAGCAGCCGTTCCACGGCGCGCAGGCGGGGCACTCACCGCCGCCGCAGTCGACGTCGGTCTCGAGGCCGTTGCGCACGCCGTCGGTGCACGCCGCCGGCACGCAGATGCCGCTCAAGCAAACCCCGGAGCCGCAGTCCGTCCCTCCGCTGCAGTGCTCGCCGTTCACGCACGTGGGGCAGTTGCCGCCGCAGTCGAGATCGGTCTCGAGCCCATTCTTCACGCCGTCGTTGCACGCCGTGGCCTGGCAGAGGCCGTTGGTGCAGACGCCGGTCTGGCAATCGCTCCCCACGTTGCAGGTCGAGTCGACGGAGCAGGCCGGGCACACGGGGCCGCCGCAATCGAGCGCGGTCTCCAGCCCGTTCTTCACTTGATCGGTGCAGGCCGATGCCTGGCACACACCGTTGGTGCACACGCTGGAAAGGCAATCGGTGCCGTTCACGCAGCTCTCACCGGGCGCGCAGGCCGAGCACACGGGGCCGCCGCAATCGAGGCCCGTCTCGGTGCCGTTGTGCACGCCATCGGTGCAGCTCGGCGCGACACAAACGCCAATCACACACACCAGGGAAGAGCAGTCGCCGGCCACGTTGCAAACGTTGCCTTCAGCGCAGCCGGGGCAGGTGCCGCCGCCGCAGTCGATGCCGGTCTCCGCGCCGTTCTCGACGCCGTCGCTGCAGGTCGCGTCACGGCAGACGCCGCGAGTGCACACGCCCGAGGCGCAGTCGCTCCCTGCGTTGCATACGGTGCCGGCCACGCAGCCGGGGCACGTGCTGCCGCCGCAGTCGATCGCGATCTCGGCGCCGTTCTGCACTCCGTCGGTGCACGACGGTGCCTGGCAGAGCCCGTTGCTGCACACGCCCGAGAGGCAGTCGATGTTGCCGCTGCAGGGCGAGCCGTCGCCGCAGGCCGCGCACCCGTGACCGCCGCAGTCCACGCTCGACTCGCTCCCGTTGCGAACACCGTCGAAGCAGGACGCTTGCGCCACGCAGATTCCCGAGACGCAGCTGCTCGAGAGGCAATCGTTCGCGCCGTTGCAGGTGTGGCCGAGTGCGCAGGGAGCACAGAAGGGACCGCCACAGTCGACGTCGCTCTCTTCTCCGTTCTTGAGTCCGTCGACGCAGGCCACGGTGACGTCAACGTCGGCGCCCGCGCTGAAGCCATCGATCTGCGCGGTGATGGTCGAAGCTCCGCGCGCCATGCCCGAGACCTGTCCAGCTTCCACGCTCGCCACGTTGGGATCGCCGCTGTTCCAGGTGACGAGCGCGGTCACGTCTTCACCCGAGACGATGCGGCGGGCGATGAGGGTGCCGCGCTCACCTCCGGCGGTGAGTGTGAGCGTCGCCGGCTCGACCATGATCGCCAGCGGGTCGACGTCCGGGTTCACGGTGCACTCACACGCAGACAGCCCGACCAACACCATCCAACACCACACAACGCGTTGAGAGATCTTCACGGGGTCCTTCAGTTCTGAGTTGAGAGAGAGAGAGAGGCGCTGCGACGAGGAGCGACAGCCGCAGCGCGGGTTGCACCGCGCACGCCAGCTGGAATCCGTCACAACTCGCGGACGTCGCCGCGCATTGAGCAACAAAGCTTGCGGTGAGACGCAGAACTGTCTGCGCCTGCCCACCGACTTAGGGAAGCGAGCCGTCTCGCGGCGCCGCGCAGCGGTGCCGAGGCTCCGCGACATCACTTCCAAAGAAGAAAGGGCCTCGACCGTGTGGTCGAGGCCCTCAGATGAGACCACTCCGAGTTGATCCTTACGGCGAGTTCACCTTGGTGTGCGCATCGCCTGCCGTGTTGTTGGGATCAGGGATGACGGCGTGAATCAGCGCCGAGTCGCCCGAGGAGTACATGGTCACGACGCCGCGGCTCCCGTCGGTGTTGGAGACCGTGCCGCCCTTCTTGGGCGAGACCTTCCACCCAACCTGGAGCGTGATGTCGAGCGTGATGGTGGTGGTGCCGTCGGTGAAGGTGCCAGTCGCGGTGAGCTGAATGGGCACGCCCACCGGAGTGGTCGCGTTATCCGGAGTGACCACCACCAACGTCAGGGTCATCAACTTCACCGTCGCAGTCGCGGTGGCGCCGAAGCCTCCGAAGCGCGCCAGCACGGTGGAGGTACCGGGAGCGATACCGGTCACGCGCCCGCCGTACATTCCGCCGTTGCCTGCGTGGGCGATCAGCGGATTGCTCGAGGTCCAGCTCGCCTGCCGCGTGACGTCGACCTGGAGTCCATCGGCGAACACGGCGGTCGCGGTGTATTGGCGCCAGTACGCGACGGGGATGATGCCCGTGGGCGGAGTGACGGTGACTCCCGTGAGCGCCGCGCTGCTCACGTTGAGCGTGGCCGTGCCGCTGACCGCGCCCATGCGCGCAGTGATGGTGGTGGTGCCGCCGCTGAGTGCGGTGGCGACACCGACGGAACCGGCCGCTCCGCTGACCGAGGCGACCGAGGTCGAAGACGAGGTCCAGGCCGCGCCCGTGGTGACGTCGAACTTCGTTCCGTCGCTGAAGGTGGCGACGGCGCGGTAAGGCACCTCGAGACCGATGCCGGTGATGGTCGTGCTCGGAGTGACGGCGATGGAAGTGAGCGACGCGTTGGTGACGGTGAGCGTGGTGTCGTCGGACTCGCCGGCCCACGAGGCGCGCACGGTGGTGACGCCCTGACCGCGCGTGGTGGCGAGGCCTTCGCTGTTCGCGGCGTTGCTCACCACCGCGACCGAGTTGAGCGAGGAGGTCCAGGTGGCGACGCGGGTGAGATCGGCGGTGGTGCCGTCAGCCCAGAAGCCCGAGGCCTGGAACTGCACGTGAATGCCGATGCCGGTGCGCACCACCGCGGGCGAGATGTAGATCGTGAGCAGCATCGCGCTGGTGACGGTGAGCTTCGAAGTGGCCGAGTTGGCGCCGAACGTGGCGCGGATGTTCGAGAGGCCAGGTTGCAGACCGACCGCCACGCCGCGGTAGCCGGTGTCGTTGCGCACGCTGGCGATGTTCGGGCTGCTCGAGGTCCACGCGCAGAGCTCGGTGACGTCGATCGCGGTGCCGTCGTTGTAGACGGCCGTGGCGGTGAACGACGCCACGCCCTGGATGCCGATGCGCGGCGTGGGCGGCGCGACGCTGAGCTGCTCGAAGGTCGCGTTGGTGACGCGGAGCGCGGAGGTGGCGGTCTGCGTGCCGAGCGTGGCGGTGATGGTGGCGTTGCCCGCGCCGATGGTCATCAGCAGACCGCGGCTGTTGACCGCGTTGCTGATGGAGGCCACTCCGAGGTTGCTGGAGCTCCAGCGCACGAGCGAGGTGACGTCGCGCGCGGTGCCGTCATCGAACACGCCGGTGGCGCGGTACTGGCGCGGTGCGCCGATGGGCAAGGTGAGCAGCGCCGGCGTGATCGACAGCGAGCTGAGGGCCGCGTTCGTCACGCGCAGCGAGGTGGCGCCGGTCTGGCCGCTGAAGCTCGCCTGGATCATCGTGTTGCCCGCGGTGAGCGTGCTCACCACGCCCTGGTCCGGGAAGGTGTTCGACACGCTGGCCACCGAGGAAGCGGTGCTGCTCCAGGTGGCGCTGAGCGTGAGATCGTACGCGTTGCCGTCGGAGTAGAGGCCGACCGCGCCGTATTGGAGCTCGAACCCGCGCGGCACCGTCTCATCGGCAGGGAAGACCTGGATGAGGTTCAGCGTCGCGTTGATCACCGTGAGCACGCCGACACCCGTGTTGCCGATCAGGGTGGCGGAGATGTTGGTGGTGCCCGCGGTGAGCGGGGTGACGAGGCCGCGCGTGGGAGAGGTCGTGCTCACCTGAGCGACCCCGTTGTCGCTGCTGTCCCACCGGGCCTGTTGGGTGACGTCGCGCGCGGTGCCATCAGAGAGGAGCGCCGTGGCGACATACGCCGCGCGCACGCCGACGGGCAGGCGGCCGCTCGCCGGGGTGACGCTGATGGCGGTGACGTAGACGTCGGTGACCTCGAGCGCGGTGGTGCCGATGATTCCCTGCGCTGAGGCGGAGATGGTGGTGCTGCCCTGGCTGAGGCCGGTCGCGATGCCTCCGGCGGAGATCGAAGCCACGCTGGCCGAGGAGCTCTCCCAGGTCACGAGCGCGGTGACGTCGCCAAGCGAGCCGTCGCTGAAGGTGCCGGTTGCTTCGTAGGCCTGCACCAGCCCCATCGGCAGTCGCACGCCGATGGGCGTGACGTCGATGCGATCGAGCGCGGGGCCGATGATGGTGACGTTGGCGACGGCGCTGAACCCTCCGGACACCGCGCGCACGTCGGTGCCGCCCTGCGCGACCGACTGCAGGAGACCGGTCTGCGAGATGGTGGCGTAGGTGGAGTCGCCCGTGGTCCAGGTCGCGGCCGCGGTGACGTCGACGCTGGTGCCGTCAGACATGACCGCGTTCGCGATGAACGCCTGGGTGCGGCCGAGCGGCACGTTGACGGTCGCGGGAGTCACGGTGAGCCCGGTCTGGATGACGGGTCCGCAGCTGCCGCTCACGCAGTTGCCCGAGGCGCAGTCGGAGTTGCGCTGGCAAACGAGGCCGATGCCGCAGCCGGTGCAGGTACCGCCGCCGCAGTCGATGTCGGTCTCCTGGCCGTTCTTGACGCCGTCGCTGCAGGTCGCCGCCTGGCAGAGGCCGCCGGTGCACACGCCCGAGGTGCAGTCAGTGGCAGTGGAGCAACCCTGGCCCGTACCGCAGTTACCGCAATCGGGACCGCCGCAGTCGAGGCCGGTCTCGGTGCCGTTCTTCACGCCGTCAGTGCACGAGGGGATGACGCAGCTTCCGTTCGCGCAGACGCCCGAGCCGCAGTCGCTGCCGCTGGTGCAGCCGCCGCCGTTCGGACACACGGGGCAGGTGCCTCCGCCGCAGTCCACATCGGTCTCCGCACCGTTCTTCACGGAGTCGCTGCAGGTGGGCGACTGGCAGACGCCGCCGGTGCACACGCGTGAGCCGCAGTCGAGCGGGCCGACACACGTCTCACCATTGCCGCACGCGGGGCACACCGCGCCGCCGCAGTCCGTGCCGGTCTCCTGGCCGTTCTTCGCGCCGTCGGAGCACGTCGGGACCTGGCAGACGCCGTTCAAGCAGACCTGGGAGAGGCAGTCGGTGCCGGTGGAGCAGCCCTGGCCCGAGGTGCACGCGCCGCACGCCGGACCGCCGCAGTCGAGGCCGGTCTCCTGGCCGTTCTTCACGCCGTCGGAGCAGGTGGGCGCGAGGCAGATGTTCATCGAGCACACGCCTGAGTTGCAGTCATTGGCGCCGTTGCAGCCGCCGCCCGTCTGGCAGCCGGGGCACGAGCCGCCGCAGTCGAGATCGGTCTCGCTGCCGTTGAGCACGCCGTCAGTGCAGCTCCCCGGTTGGCAGACGCCGTTGGTGCAGACGCGATCGACGCAGTCAGAGGGTTGCTGACAGCCTCCGCCCGCGGAGCACGCGCCGCAGTGCGAGCCGCCGCAGTCCTGGCCGGTCTCATCGCCGTTCTGCACGCCGTCGAAGCAGGTGGCGGCCTGGCAGACGAAGTTCATGCAGACGTGCGACACGCAGTCGTCGCCGGTGCCGCAGCCGAGGCCGGTGCCGCAGCCGGGGCAGTCGAGGCCGCCGCAGTCGGTCGCGGTCTCTCCGCCGTTCTTGATGCCGTCGGTGCAGCTCGCGGCGACGCACTGGCCGTTGACGCAGTTCTGCGAGGCGCAGTCGAGGTTGCCCGAGCAGGTCTCACCGGTGCCGCACGCCGGGCATTGGTGACCGCCGCAGTCGACGCCCGACTCGCTGCCGTTGCGAATGCGATCGCTGCAGCTCGCTGGCGAGGTGCACACGCCGCTGGCGCAGACGTTGGTGGTGCAGTCATTGCCCACGTTGCACAGCCGGCCTGGCGCGCAGTCAGCGCACTCGGGGCCGCCGCAGTCGACGTCGGTCTCGGCGCCGTTCCTGATGCCGTCGGCGCAGGCCTGGCTGACGTCGACTCCCGCGCCCGCCGAGTACTGGTCGAGCTGCGCGGTGATGGTGAGGGTGCCCAGCGCGAGGCCGGAGACTCGGCCTCCTTCGACCTTGGCGATGGCGTCGTTCTCGGAGGTCCAGGTCACCAGCGCGGTGACGTCTTCACCGTTCACGCGGTGGGCGGTGAGCGCACCTGCCTCGCCACCCGCGACGAGGGAGAGCGTGGCGGGCTCGACGATGATCGAGAGCGGGTCGACATCCGGGTTCGTCGTGCACTGGCACGCCGAGAGGCTGAGCAGGACACACAACGGGAGAACGCGCTGAGAGCTGATCAAGGGCAGACCTCTTCTGGAGAACGGAGATGTGTGGGCCGACGTGCGGGGGATCCGGTCTGGCCTGAGCTGCGTGAGTCGTTGCCGACGAGAGCAGCGCGCGTTGCAGCAGTTACGCCATCGTGCGCTCGCGCGGGCGGAGCGGAATTCTCGCCTCGCTCGAAGCGTGAACTCTGCGTCAGCGCGCACCGCATCGTGCGCGAGTGGTGCGGGGGCTCGACTGTGGTGATGTGAGTCGGAGAGCTGAGTGGAGCGCGCCGGAGCAGTGGCGAGAGCGAGTACCCGGAAGCGGATCGCCCGAGAGGCGCGAACCCCGCAAAGACGTCAGAGAGACACGTGGCGCTGCAGTGCGATTGAACGCCCGAGTCTCACGCACGCGGCGAAAACTCCGCAGGCCCTCGGCGCAGTCCCGGTTGCCACGGGAGAGTGGCGCGCACTGTGCGCACCTCGGCGTTCATCGACGTGCCCCAGCAGCGGGGACGAAACGGTCTCCCTCTCCCCGCGGGAGAGGGTCGGGCAGATGAACTTCAGGCTGTGAGAATGGAAGGCGCGACGAGATCAATCTCAGCGCTCGTTACCAGCTGGCCCCGCGACTCCGAGCTTTCTGGCCCGAAGGCGCGAGGCGATGGCCGGAGATCGCGGGTCGCAAGGCTGAGGGGACCGAGCTCGTCGCTGCCCGACTGCCGCCACTCAGACGCCAGATGGGGGAACCCTTCCCCCGTTTCATGCTGCGGTGGCAGCACCCGGCGATCATCGAGTGTCCACCCGAAGCTCTCGCCCTTTCGGATCCCGGCTCGAAGCTGAGAGGCCTGTCCGAAACAAGAAAGGCAGCGAGCTCATCGCTCACTGCCTTCCTCCAAGCCAGGCGTGTCCTCGACTTACTCCAGCGGCAACGCCGAGCTGATCAACAGCGACATGCGCGCGGTGGCCAGCTCAGTGCGAGCCTGAATCTGGTTCACCTCGGCGCTGAAGACGTCGCGCTCCGCGGTGATCACGTCGACCTGCGTGGCGACGCCCGCTGCGTACCTGTCGCGAGCAACCTGCGTGGCGCGCCGCGAGGCCTCCA
>CBIHPJ010000154.1:0-14248 GCA_966211295.1 uncultured Myxococcales bacterium
CGGTGTACGCCAGCGTGGTGCCGTCGTCCGTGTACGCCACCCAGACGGAGCAGCCACAGCCGCAACCACAGCCGCCGCCTTCTTCTTCAGGCGTACCGCAGTCGCCGCCGAGGCACTCCGGGTTGGCGTCACCGGCGAAGGCGGGCGCCGCGACGAAGACTGAGAGAGCTGCGATGAGGGACAGGTTGAGTTTCATGCGCGGGCCTCTTCGCAAGTGCTGGGCCACCCGACTGGAGTCGACCAATCAAGCACTTCCGCTGCACTGAGGGCCGAATGGTGTTGAGCGCAGCCCCCACTCCGGCGGTGGGATCCATCACCGACCTGGGTTATCGGTGCCGCCTGTGTTGCTGAAGCCCCCGCCGAAGCGGGACCTCAGATGGCTCCTTGCCGTGCCGTTGTCCCTGCTCACCCACGGGGTGCTGGTGGGTTTCTTTCTGCTCTATTCGTCGCTCACGGCGAGCCCGCCGAAGCCGAAGAAGGTGGAGCCGCGGCCCGTCGCCTTTCGGCGCATCGACTCGCGCACGTGGGCGAGCAATCGCGGACGCGCGGTGGCGACTCCGGTGGAGCGGCCTGCTCCGCTGAATCCCAAGGGCCAGGTGGTCGACGTCGAGCAGGGCAACGAGAAGATCGCGAAGGACGCCAAGTACCTCGCGACCAGCAACAACAAGGTCGAGAGAGAGACGCGCGCGAAGGAGCAGACCAACAAGTACAGCCGCGCGACGGCCAAGACGATGGCGAAGCCCGAGCAGCTGCCGTCGGCGAAGGGTGAAGCGGCGCCGCTCGCTCCGCCGAAGTCGGGCATCAGCTTGAGCGAGAGCCTGCTGGGTACGAGAACCAACCCGCTCCTCACGCCGCAGAAGGTGGTTGGCTCTTCGAGTGAAGCCGAGGCCTCCCCCGCGGTGGCCGGGAGCGACACCGGAACGCAGACCACTCCGGGGAGTGACACCGAAGGTGGCGGCGCGCCGAACGATGATCTCAACAACGTGCCTGAAGGTGACGGCACGTTCCTCAACACGCGCGAGTGGAAGTACGCCTCGTTCTTCAACCGCGTGAAGCAGGCGGTGTCGGCGAAGTGGGATCCGAACGCGCGACTCAAGGCGCGCAGCATGGGCGCGCTGCAACGCGTGACGGTGCTCGTCGTGGTGCTGCGGCCCGATGGTTCGCTTGCTGACCTCCAGGTCGCGCAGAGCTGCGGCATGGACGCGCTCGACGTGGAGGCGATGAACGCGTTCACCAAGGCGCAGCCCTTCGCCAACCCTCCGCAGGCGCTGGTACAGAACGGCTACATCCGCTTCAGCTTCAGCTTCAGTGTCCACGACGAAGGTCCGTCGCCGTTCCGCTTCCGCTGATCGCGAAGCATCCCCTCGGGGGATCATTCGTGAAGAAGCGTTCCGGTGATGGGGTGGGAATGGCGTGAGGTCTTCGCGGGGTTATCAGTGAAATCCATGTGGTCCTGGCGCTTCGCTCGTGTGTCTGGCATCGACTTGCGAGTTCACCTGAGCTTCCTGCTCGTGATTCTGCTCGGTGCGCTGCAGTGGGGCGGCCTCGGCGTACGCGGAGCGATCTTCGGCATCGTGCTCACGCTGCTCACCTTCGCCTCGGTGACGCTGCATGAGCTCGGTCACTCGTTGGTAGCGCAGGCGTTCGGCATTCCGGTGAAGGACATCACGCTGTATCCGATCGGTGGCGTGGCGCGCCTCGGCCGCCGCCCGCAGACCCCGGGCCAGGAGTTCCTCATCGCGCTCGCGGGCCCCGCGGTGAACGTGGTGCTGGGCAGCTCGCTCTACGCGCTGGGCATCTCGCTGTACTCGCAAGACGTGCTGCACGACGCGGTGATCAACGCGCGCACCGAGCAGCCCACCATGGTGACGTTGTTCGCGATGTTGGTGCTCTCGAACGCGGTGCTGGCGATCTTCAACATGGTGCCGGCGCTCCCGATGGATGGTGGGCGCGTGTTCCGCGCGGTGCTCTCGTGGTTCGTGGGACCTGATCGCGCCACCAACATCTCGGCGATCCTCGCGCGCGTGCTCGCGGTGGGGCTGCTCTCGGTGGGCGTGTTCTCCACGCCGTCGAACCCGATGCTGGTGATCATCGCGATGTTCGTCTTCGTGGGCGCGGGCCAGGAGGTCTCGGAGCAGCGGCTCGGTCGCGTGCTCGATGGAGTGCAGATCGCGGACGTGGTGAGCCCGTACGCGCCGCGCTTCACGCCTGCGACCACGCTCGGTGAAGCGGTGAAGATGCTCACCATGACGCACTACGAGGCGATCGCCGTGGAGCACTTCGGGAAGCTCCAGGGCGTGGTCACTTCGAAGGACATCTTGAAGGCCGCGGGCGAGCTGGGCGCGTGGGGTTACGTCGCGGGGCTGGTGAAGAAAGAGGTGCCGGTCATCGACGCGCGCGAGTCACTCGAGGTGGCGCGCTTCAAGATGAACGAGGCGGGGATGCCGTTCGTCGCGGTGGTGCGCGACGGGTTGTTTCTTGGATTGGTGACCGAGATGGAGCTCGCGGTGGTGGCCGACAGGCTCTCGAGTGCTTCGTTTCAGCGAGACGGCGCAGCCCGAGTCGGACAACGCATCGCCTAGTTCCTCCCTCTCCCTGCGAGAGCGGGGAGAGGGCCGGGGAGAGGGTCGCTACTTCGCTCCCTCAATTACTTCCTGATCTGGAACTTGATCTTCTCGGTGCCGAGCGTGAACTCGTCGCCGTCCTTGATCTTCCGCTTGCCGATCTTCTCCTTCGAAGGCCCGTAGAAGGTGCCGTTCGAGGAGCCGAGATCTTCCAGAACGAAGTCCGGTCCTTCACGCATGATGCGCACGTGCTCGCGGCTGACGCGGTTCGAGTCGATCACGAACTCGCACGACTTTCCGCGGCCGATGGTGAACACGTCGCCGGTCATCTTGAAGGGATCGCGGCCCGCGAAATACAGGGTGAGGCCGGCCTTTCCACCACCGGCGCGCGGCGGCGGGGGCGGAGGCTCGGGCTCCTCGTACGGCTCATCGGGAGGCGGCTCGTCCTCCTGCGGCTGATCGTAGTTCTCTTCCGAAGGAGCGGCCGGCTCGTCGAACGGGTTTCCCTCGTCCTCCATCGGCGCGTCCGGCTCGGGCTCAGGCTCCGGCTCGGGCTCGGGCTCGGGAGGAGGCGGTGCTGCACGGGCCTTGATCCCCGGAGGAGCAGCGGCGGGACCGCGTGAGCTCACCACTGAAGCAGAGGGAGAAGCGGCGGCGGCGACATTGGCTCGCGGCGAAGGAGCGGCAGGCGCGATCGAAGCGGAAGCACTGCTCCCCGCGGCGGCCTTCCCCGGCACCACGAATCCGTTGAGGCGCGCGAGCGTGAAGACGGACTGCGCGACGAGCGCGTCAGTTCCAACTCCCATCTCGGCGGACATCTGCTCCAGCGCCTCCCACAAGTGGGGCGGCATCGTGACTTGCTTGGAATCGGACATTGCGGGGGCAACATATCGCCCGAGGGCCCCCCGTCCAGCTTGTGTTTCCAGAGTTTGGGCCGCTTGAGTTTTCCAATCGGCGGGTGCAGTGAAGGCGCATGGCTCTGTACGACTCAGCGAAGCCGCACCCGGCAGGTTTCCGCGACGTGCTCAGTGAAGAGGTCTCGCTGCCGGCGAAGGGCTACCGTTTGATCGACGTGCGCGAGCCCCACGAATACACGGGCCCGCTGGGCCACATTCCGGGCGCTGAGCTGGTGCCGCTGGGCACGGTGATCGCGCAGGCCGCGGAGTGGAAGAAGGACGACGAGTACCTCTTCATCTGCAAGGTGGGCGGTCGCTCGGCGAACGCGGCGGCGGCGCTCTCTCGCATGGGCTTCACGAAGACGATGAACCTGGTCGGCGGCATGGTGGCGTGGAACGCCGCGGGCAAGACGATCGAGAAGTGAAGCCAGCGGTGAAGAAGTGGATCGTGGGGCTGGTCGCGGGGTGGACGTTGATCACCGTGCTGCCCGTTTTCCTGCTGCGCTTCGTCGATCCTCCGACGACGGCGTTCATGCTCGCGCGTCGCATGGAGGCGTCGGAAAAGAACGAGAAGCTCGTGATCAGGCAGCTGTGGGTGCCGAGGTCGCGCATCTCGGTGCATCTGCAGCGCGCGTTGATCGCGGCGGAGGATCAGAAGTTCTTCTCGCACTCGGGCTTCGACGTGCAGGCGATCGAAGACGCGGTGGAAGATCGTATCGAGGGCAAGTCCACGCGCGGAGCGAGCACGCTGACGCAGCAGGTGGCGAAGAACGTGTTCCTCTGGTCAGGCCAGAGCTTCGTGCGGAAGGCGATCGAGGTGTACTTCACGGGGCTCATCGAGCTGCTGTGGAGCAAGGAGCGGATCCTCGAGGTGCACCTCAACATCGCGGAGTACGGGAACGGTGTGTACGGGGTGGAGGAGGCGTGCCGGCTCAATTTTCAGAAGAGCGCGGCGGCGGTGAGTCCTGAGGAGGCGGCGATGTTGGTGGTGGTGCTGCCGAGTCCGCGGAATCGGAAGGTGATCGCACCGAGTGCGAAGGTGCGCGAGCGGAGTCGATGGGTGCTCGAGCAGATGGAGCGCGTGAAGTTGAGCAGCTCGCCTTGAGGTGGGCGGGCGTTCGGGTGTCTTGCTCCGTGCTCGTCGCGCGCAGGCCTCTCAGCCTCGAGCTTTTCGTCACTTGGTGACTTGGCTCTCGTGAAATTTGTACCTGGGCGGCGTGAGTACAGACTTCTGTACTGTCCCCGCCCACGTCGCTTTCGAGCGCCTGCGCCACGAGAGATTGGGTCAGTGAGTCAAAGAAAGCTCGCAGCGAGAGGCCTGTTCGCGACGAGCAAGGTTGCTGATCACTCATCACCACGCTCCCCCAAAGCTTCTGTTCTCCGCAGCATCGCGTTGAGAAACAGCCCGTACGTGAGCTCTCGCACGGGACATCCATCGCGTCGCGCCTGTCTCCGCAGCGCACCAGGCAACGAGCACGACGACTCATCCTTCGGATCCACGAGCTTCACGTAGCCACGCTCCGAATAGCCGCCCACTTTCCATCCTCGCTCTTGAAGCGCCGCAGAGAGATCCGCCGTGAGCTGGTGATGCACCGCGCGCGACAGCGCACACGGCTCCGCATCTGGCTGAGGCGAGCACCACAACGATCCCTCTTCGCGCCACCCGGCCTCGCGGAGGTACTTCGTCTTCCGCTCCATCGAGAGCCCGCCGACGTGTCGTTCGAGCCGCATCCGTTCGCACATGCTAGTGCGCCCCACCGTGAGGGAAGAGACGAAGCGCGCAGCAGAGACGTTGGTGGTCGGCCTGGTGGTCGGCCTGTTCCACGTCACCTTCATCTCCAACCGCTTCGCCACCGAGCAGGGCAGCGGCGGACTCACGCTCCTCTTCGGCTGCACGTTCACCACGGGAATCCTCTGGTCGATGCTCGCGCTGCGCTCCCTCGCCGCGGACAAGCCCGTCGGTCCCGAGATCGACGACGGCATCGTCTCGATGGCAGCGACCGCGTGGGTGATGGCGCTCGTGCCTCCGCGCATGTCCAACTTCGTCCCCGAAGGCGGCACGGACGACTTCGCGAAGGCCTACTTGCCCGTCTGCCTCATCGCGGTGTTCCTCGTGCTCGGTGCGCAGGCGCTGTGGCCGAAGCGAGAGGTGAAGTTCCTCTGGCTCAGACTGCTCTCCTCCACCGCGCTCTCGTTCTTCCTGCTCGCGGGCTTCCTGGTCTTCGTGAGTGGCGGTGAGGACGCTGGGGCCGTGGCGATTCGCTCCATCGCCTTCGGAGCGCTCACCACGATCGCAACCGGTGTGCAGTGGTGGCGCACGCGCTAGCGTTCGACGCCATGAACCGTCCGTCGCCCATCGCCGAAGTGAACGTCGAGACCCTCAAGCTGCTCCTCCAGGTCGCGTGGGCAGACGATCAGCTCGACCCCAAAGAGCGCGAGGCGGTGGCGAAGATCGGTCCTCAGTGGGGCGTGCCCGAAGACACCATGGCGATGCTGCTCAAGCACCTCGACATGGGGAAGCCGCTCCCGCAGCCGAACCTCGCACTGCTCCGCCAGCACCGCGACGTGGTGATCGCCGCAGCCGAGTGGTTCGTGAGCGTGGATGGCGTCATCGAAGAGACTGAAGTGGAGTTCCTCGCCACCGTGAGCGAGATGCTCGGCCACTAATTCCTCCTGGAGTCCGTCATCGAAACTCGAGTCCTCGTGCTGCGCACAGCCGCGCTTGCGGTGTTGGTTGGTCTGTTGGGTTGCGGTCCGGCTCCAGTGATGGACGCGGGAATGGAGATCGATGCGGGCGTCGAGAAAGACGCCGGTGTCACCGCGGATGCAGGCTCAGAGGACGCAGGCGTGGAAGACGCCGGAGTCGATGGAGGGATCGGGTGCGCCACGAGCTGTGACGACTCGAATCCATGCACCACCGACAGCTGCGTCGGTTCGATCTGCCAACACGATCCCCTCGATGGAACTTCGTGTGATGACTCCGACGCCTGCACCACCGCGGATGTGTGCCGCGTCGGCGTGTGCACCGGTGAGTCGCCCGTGCAGTGTCCCGCTCCGGGTCGATGCGAAGTGCAGGGCGTCTGTCAGCCCGCGACCGGTCAGTGCTCGCGTCCGTTCTCTCCGATGGGGACGGCGTGTGACGACGGTTCGCTCACGACCTCCAGCGATACGTGCAACGGAGCGGGCGGTTGCGCGGGTAGTCCGATCGTCTGCCCCACCGACACGGCGTGCATCACCTTCGCGCCTGATGGCACCGCGACCTGCGTGCGCACCATTCACACCACCGCGACCTGCGACGACGGAAACCTGACCACCGGTGGAGATCGCTGCGACATGTCCGGCGCGTGCGTCGGTACCCCGATCTTCTGTCCTCCGGATACGGCGTGCATCACCTCGGCGCCCGATGGGACGGCTTGCCTCGCCACCATTCACGCCGGCGACTCGTGCGACGACTCGGATCTCACGACCTCCGATGATCGCTGCAAGGCGACCGGCCTGTGCGCCGGCACTCCGGTGACGTGCCCCGCGAACGACACCTGCTCCACGTGGACTCCCAATGGCACCGCGACCTGCAGCGTCACCCGGCACGACGGCGCGGCGTGTGAAGACTCGAACGCGTGCACGCCCACGGGCACGTGCAACGGCGGGACGTGCGTGGTTCCTCCCGCGGTGACTTGCTCCAACGGCGGCACCTGTGTCGCGGGTGGTTGCTCCTGCACTTCTGGCTGGACCGGCGCGACCTGCGCCACCGACGTCGACGAGTGCGCGGCCGGCGCGTGCGGAGGCGGCTCGACCTGCATGAACTCGCCCGGCAGCTACGGCTGCCAGTGTGTGACGAACTACACCTCCACCACCGGCGCGAACTGCACCAGCACCGCGCGCGCGATGGAGTTGGTGGTGTTCTACGACGAGGGCGCGGCGCGCCGTTACGGACCTGACGCGGAGGCCCGCATCGCGTCGATCATCGCGCGCACCAAGGCGCTCTTCGACAACGGCCTCTCTTCACCCTCGTTGACGATCAGCTTGAACGCGGTGATTCGGTTCGCGCCGTTCCCGAGCGCGGTCTTGAAGCGCTCCTGCGACACCACCGTGCCAGGTCAGACCTGCGTGGGTTGTTACAGCGATTCGGCGTGCAACAACTTGTTGTCCAACTCCGCGAGCGAGATCGACACCGACCGGTTCCTCGACACCTTCAGGCAGTACGCGAACGTCACGCGCCGCACCGCGGTCAACACCGTGTCCGGAGGCTTCGACGTCGCGCTGCTGATCACCGATGCGGATTTTGCCTCGAGCGTCATCGGGCTCGCGGGCGTTGGAGTGGCGTGCGCTCCCAGCCTCGGGGCCGGGGTGATCAGCCTGGCGCAGGCTCCTGATGATCAGACGATCGCGGTGACCATCGCGCACGAGCTCGGCCACACCCTCGGCATGACCCACGACGCCACGGGCTCGTTCATCATGTCTGCGTCGACCATGGTGTCGGCGACCAGCTTCTCGGCGGTGAGTCTCACCGCGTACCGCAGCTGGATTGGTTCACAGGGCGCGTGCCTCGCGACCGGAGCGCCCGACAGTTGGGGGCTGCACTCGTGCGGCAACGGCGTGATCGACGGCGTGGAGACCTGTGATCCCAACATCGTTTCGGACTCCTGCTGCTCGGCCACCTGCCAGCTCAACCCCGGCTGCTCGTGCGGCAACACCGAGCCGTGCTGCGCGAACGGTGTGCCACGCGATGCGGGCACGGTCTGCGCGGCCTCGAGGGGCGAGTGCGACGTGGCCGATACGTGTGACGGGCAGACGGGCGCGTGTTCAGATCGCTATTCGCCCCCGAGGACCGCCTGCAGCAACAGCGGCTCCTGCCTGCGCGGGACGTGCGCGAGCCGGACCGTTCAGTGCCGTACGACCGTCTCAGGGTCGCCCTACGACACCTGGACGGGTTGCAACACGAGCACCCGTTGCGATCAGGTCGACTGCAACGCGACGCCGGGCACCTGCAACGCCTACTGGAGCGTTCAGGCGACGAGCGGCACGGTCTGCGGCGCTGCGAGCCAGTGCATCTCGGGCCTGTGCGTCGCCTCGTCCGCGCTGAAGGACTACCAGTGGATTGCGGGCGGCTGGTCGGCGTGCACCTCGGGTACTTCGACTCGCACCGTGACCTGCATCGACGAGACGGGCGTCACTGCGCTCGCGAGCAACTGCGATCCGTCGACCACCCCGATCACGACGCGAACGTGCCCCTGAGCACGCATCGGTCGATCGACCGACGGATATCCGCCTGACGCGCAGGGCGCAGGGCCTCTCCTACGGTTCATCGAATGAGCCTGCTCGACCAGCTGCGAGTCGCGACGCCGTGCCCGATGAAGTGGAGCCAGATGAAGGGGAACGATCGCGTGCGTCACTGCGATCGCTGCAAGCTCGAGGTCTACAACCTCACGCACCTGAAGGAGCGCGACGCGTACGAGTTCGTCACCGCGAAGAAGTGCGTGACGTTCTTTCGCCGCGCGGATGGCACGGTGATGACCGCGGATTGTCGAGGCGGTTTCTCCGAGCGCTTCTGGGAGAAGTTCGGGGCGATGGAGCGCGGCGGGTTGATCTTGCTGTTCGGAGCGACGTTCAGCGCGCTCTTCTTCGCCACGGTGATCACGGTGTTCGGTGATCACGTTCGCTACTACTTCGGTCAGAGCGTCGCGGGCATGCCGGCTGACCTCCCGCTGCCGACGTATTCGGTGAAGGCCGCGTCGCCGCCCAGGAAGTGACTACGCGCCCTGCATCGCCGAGAGCGGCCCGGTGCAGTAGTCCGGATTTCCGAAGGTGTTCGTCTCGACGCCGTACGCGTTCACCAGCGAGAGCAGCAGATCGTTGTGCGGCCGATCTCCGCACTCGAGCGCGCGGCCGGTGCCCACCGCGCCGTTCGCTTTGCCGCCGAGCAGGAACGGCATGTTCGTCTGCGTGTGCGCGTCGGCTTGCTGGAGCTCGCTGAGGAAGAGCACCGTCATGCTGTCGAGCAGCGGCTGACCCGCCTCGGTCACCTCGTTGAGCCGCGTGAGGAAGTAGGCGTACTGCTCCACGTACCAGGCATCGATGCGCTGCTGCGCGCCCGGGTTGAGGCTCATGCTGTGCTGAATGTCGTGGTGCCCGTCGATGATCCCGAGGAACGGGAAGGTGTTGTAGCACTGCGAATCCGTCCACTGCATGGTGCCCACGCGGGTGAGGTCGCAGGTGAACGCCATCACGAGCAGATCCATCATCGCCTTGCCCAGCTCAGGCATGCGCGCGTCGAGCTGCGGATTGCGCTGATCGTTCGCTCCGGGTTCGCCCATCTGCGTCGAACTGACGTCGCCCAGGGGCGTGGGCGCCGGAGGGATGGTGCAGTTCTCTCCCGCGGTGCCCATCGCGTCGAGGCTGCGCTCGAGCTCGCGCACTTGCGAGAGGTGCTCGTCGACCTTGCGGCGATCGTCGACGCCGATGCGATTGGCCAGCGAGCGGTAACTCGAAGCCACCGTGTCGAGGATCGAGCGTGAACGCGCCTTCTCCCGCGCGAGCTCGGTCTCCGAAATCGACGCGTCGCGGAACAAGCGGTTCCAGACCGCCCAGGGGTCGACCGACATCGGCACCGGCTGATTCGGGCCCGCGTAGTTGATGCAGTTCGTCGGCGCCGCGCTGCCACCGTCACGTTGATCCGTGGGCCAGTGCACCGCGACCTCGAGCGACTTGAACCGCGTCTGCATGCCGATGCGGTTGGCGATCACTTGATCGATCGACGGCCCGCCCGGGAAACCCGCGGTGCCGCTGCAGGTCTCGTACGGGCCCTCGGGCAGCTCGCGCCCGGTGAGCAGACCGCCCATGCCCTTCGAGTGCGGATTGCCGAAGCCGATCTGCGTGATCGCGAGATCGAGCCCATGGAGCACGAGCAGCTTCGACTTCAGCGGCTCGAGCGAGGCGAGGGTGGTGCCCAGGGTGAAGTCGGGTCCGGCTCCGCTCGAAGTCCAGGTCGGCAGCAAGACGCCGCCGGGCTTGTAATAGACGGCGAAGCGCTTGGGCGGCATCGACTGCGCGCGCGCCTTCCCCGAGTGGAGCATCGCCTCGAGGAATGGCAGACCGATCGAAACGCCGGCGGCGCCTCGCAGCACTTCTCGACGACTGAGCCGCTTCCTGATGGTCATGGCGTCACCACCTGCGGCCGATAGAGGAACGCGTCGGTCTGCGTGAGCGAGAGGAGCGTCTCGCGCACGTTTCCTTTGGAGCGGACGTAGCTCTCCTTCACGATCTCCTTGCTGCACGCATCGGCCTCGACCTCGGCCCGTCCAAACCCGAAGGTCACCCAGCGGCCCACCCAGCAGTCGCGCACCAGCTCACTGTCGGCGAGCTTGTCGGCGAGCTGCGCGGGACCATCGAAGGGACCGTCGAGCGGCGTGTTGGTGAAGGTGATGTTGCCCGTCGCGTCCACCGGCTTGGAGTTGTCGAAATCGCGCCAACGCCCGATGGGATCGAAGTTCTCGAAGGCGAAGCCGAGCGGGTCGAGGTACTGGTGGCAGCCCGAACACGCCTGCGAAGCGGAGTGCGCCGCGTACCGCTCCCGCGTGGTCTGCGTCGGATCAGCCTCGGCGAGCATCGGCACGAAGCCGGCCGGTGGGTGCGGAGGGGCCCGGCACATCAAACGGGTGAGCACGTACTTGCCGCGCACCACCGGGTTCGTGTGCGTGTTGCCCGGCGTGAGCGAGGCCTGCAGGCCACCGAGCGTGAGCACTCCGGCGCTGCGTGCGGGGTCGAGCTCGACGCGCTCGAACTGATCCGTGGTGGGGCCGGTCACTCCGTAGAACTTCGCGAGCCGCGCGTTCATGAAGGTGTGCTTCGAGGTGAGGATGCTCTTCAAGTCACCCGGGCCCTTCCAGATCACGTCGTCGAGGAACGCGTTGGTCTCCTCGAGGAGCAGACCCGGGATCTCGGGTGTGAAGTCCGGGTAGAGCGTCGCGTCCTTGCTGATGCTCGCGATGCCTTCGAGCTGGAAGTGCTTCGCGTTGAAGTAGCGAACGACCGCGCGGGCGCGGGGATCTTCGATCATGCGCTGCGCCTGCGCGCGCACCTCGGCGTCGGTGCTCAGCTCCCCCTTCGCCGCGGCGTCGAGCAGCTCGTCGTCGGGTGTCGATCCCCAGAGGAAATACGAGAGACGCGAGGCCATCTCGAAGCCCTCGATGCGCACCACGCCGGGAGTGACGGGACGACCGCCTTCTTCCACCCGGTAGAGGAAGCCGGGCATCTGCAGCGAGGCCTCCACCACGCCGGCGAGCGAACTCTCGAAGCCCAACTCAGGGATCGCGCGGAGCTGAGTGAAGAGGGCCCACAGCTGGTCCTTCTCTTCCGAGGTGATGGGCCGACGGAATGCGCGCCGGCCGAAGCGCTCGATGAAGCCGCGCGCGCAGGCCTCTTCACCTTCGGCGGCGGGATCGCAGGCGAGGAACGACTGCAGCCTGGGCAGATCAGCGATCAGCCGCGTCGACTCGGTGTGAGCGACCTCCGAATAGGCACGCGCGAGGCTGGGGGAGATCGACTGCGAGTTGGCGTCGTTGCCGAAGCCGTTGCCGATCTCCTCCACGGGGAAGAGGCGGCTGGCGGGGCGGGTAGCGTCTCCCAGCAGATCGCGAACGGTGTTGTCGTACTCGAAGCGAGACAGCCGCCGCAGCGGCGCGGGCCCGGGACGAATGGCGTCACAAGCGGGACCCGCGGGGCGCTCGCTCTCGAGGGCGCCCTCGCAGCCGCTCAGGGCCAACGTGAGGAGGATGACTCGCTTCAACATCGAGGGCACACCCTAACAGCCTGTCATCGGGCGGCGCAGGTCCCCCTGATCAGGGGCTCCGATCCGAAACGGGAAGCGTCGTCACTGTCTTGTCTGCTGCTTTGGAACCCAGATGCTTCGCGAGCTCGAGCACCTCGACGGGTACCGCGAGCACCACCGTGTTCGAGGGTGAGCTGCCGAGGCCGTCGAGCGACTGCAGGGTGCGCAGCTGCATCGCGCCCGGCGATTCCGCCATGGTCTTCGCAGCGGCGGCCAGGTTGAGCGCGGCATCACGATCGCCCTCGGCCTTGGTGATGGTGGCGCGCTTCTCACGCTCGGCCGAGGCCTGGCGCGACATCATCTTCTTCAGGTCTTCCGGCATGTCGATGTCGAGCAGACGAATCGAGTCGACGTGAATGCCCCACGCGGTGGCACGCGACTCGACGTGTTGCGCGATCTCGTTCTGAATCTTCTCTCGCTCGGACAGGAGCTCGTCGAGCGTCATGCCGCCCGCGACGTCACGCAGCGAGGCCTGCGAGTACTGCATGATCGCCTGCCGGTAGTCCTGCACGGTGATCACCGCGCGCTCGGGATCGCGCACCTGGAAGAAGAGCGCGCCGTCGATGGAGACCGGCACGTTGTCGCGGGTGATCACCTGCTGCTTCGGAATCGAGAGCGTGAGCAGGCGCGTGTCGACCATCTGCACGTTGTCGGCAACGGGGAACACGAAGAGCAGCCCGGGCCCTTTCGCCGCCTGGAACTTTCCGAAGCGCAAGACGACCGCGCGTTCCCACTGCGCCGCGATGCGCACCACCGCGCTCAGCCACAGCGCGAACGGGAGGCCGAGCATCACGCCGAACATCAGGCCGATCGGCGCTCCCACCGAGCCACCGAGGCCGGCGCCGATCAGCGCTCCCAGCCCCATGAGCGCGATCCAGGTGAAGAAGAAGACGACGACCTTCAGTCCGGCGTCGAGCGGCACCGGCTTCGGGTTCGCCGTCATCGCGCGGCGCATCGCCATCGCTTCACGAGCTACGGACGTCACGTCGTTCGAGTTCATGCGGCACTTCTACCGCGCCGTGTTCTCCAGGAGAGCAGGATCCACTGCCGCGCCGTCGAGCGTGGAAAGGAACGCCACCAGATCATCCTTCTCCTGCTGGGTGAGATTGAGCGGAGCCAGGTTCGCGTCGAGCGTGCCGCCGTCGGGCACCGAGCCGCCGCCCTGGTCGTAGAACGCCACCACTTCCACGAGTGTCTTGAATTGACCCGAGTGCATGTAGGGCGCTGAGCCGCCGAGGCCGCGCAGCCCCGAGGTGCGGAAGGCGCCGCGCTGCGAGTCGTTCTGCGCGAGACCCGTGAGCTTCCCCGCATCGGGAGCATCGCTGTACGCGCCCGCGGTGTTGAACGGGCTCGCGAGCAGACCCGGCACGTCCTGGAAGCGGCCGAGGTCGGTCGCGGGCACCTTGTCGCCCGTCTGCGGCACGCCGAGCGCGTGGAACTTGTCGTCGCTGAACGCGGGGCCGCTGTGGCAGGTGCCGCACTTCGCCTTGCCGGTGAAGAGGCGGAAGCCGCGCTTGGCGCTCGCGTTGATGGCGTTCGCGTCACCGGCGACGAAGTGATCGAACGGCGCGTCGCGGCTCACCAGCTTGCGCAGGTACGCGGCGATCGCCTTGCCATAGTTCGCGTAGATGCGATTCACGGTGGCGCGATCGGTCGCGGTCATCAGCTCCCACGGGCCGTCGGGATCGCCCATCGCGGCCTTCGGCTTTCCAGACGAGGGGAAGCGCGCGGCGTCGGCGGCGTTCGGATCGAGCGCGGCGTCGAGCGGCACCGGGAAGATCGCGTCGTAGTCAGCGCGGTACTTGGTCCAGAGCAGGTGCGCCACGCCCAGGCGCGTGCCCGCCATGATCTTCGCGTTCTCCGCCACCGCGAGCGGGAGCGACCACTGCGAATCGAAGCGTCCGCCCCAGTTCGTCCACGCGTTGTACGAGGAGTTCACCGTGGCGAGCGCGTTGCGGGTG
>CBIHPJ010000155.1:0-14184 GCA_966211295.1 uncultured Myxococcales bacterium
TTTGGTCACGCATTTCTGGTCGCGGGTGCAGCGGGTGTGCCGCCCCTCTCCCCGACCCTCTCCCCGCTGCGCAGGGAGAGGGAGATGACGGCGCTCGAAGAAAAGCTCGACGCGCTTCCGAACCAACCCGGCGTGTATCTGATGAAGGACCGCGCGGGCCGGATCATCTACGTCGGCAAGGCGGTCAACCTCCGCAATCGCGTTCGCAGCTACTTCAACCGCGGCTCCTCTGATTCGCGCGCCTTCGTACAGCTGCTCGATCGCGTGCTCGGCGACCTCGAGACCGTGGTGGTGCGCAACGAGAAGGAAGCGCTCCTCCTCGAGAACGAGCTGATCAAGAAGCACCGCCCGCGCTTCAACATTCAGCTGCGCGACGACAAGCAGTACCTCTGTCTTCGCCTCGACACCTCGCACGAATACCCGCGCCTCGAGACCGTGCGCCGCCCGCACCGCGATGGCGCGCGCTACTTCGGCCCGTACTCCAGCGCGTCTTCGATTCGCGAGACGCTCCGGGTGGTCAATCGCTTCTTCCAGCTGCGCACCTGCACCGATCACTCACTGGAGACGCGCAAGCGACCGTGCCTCCTTCACCAGATCGGCCGCTGCCCCGCGCCTTGCGTGTACCCGGTGCCGGTCGACGACTACCGAAAGAACGTCGAAGCCGTGATCCTCTTTCTCGAGGGCCGCAGCGGCCCGCTCGTCGCCCAGCTGCGCGATCGCATGAAGGCCTCGGCGAAGAAGCTCGAGTTCGAAGACGCCGCGCGCCTCCGCGACCAGGTGATCGCGCTCGAACGCAGCCTCGAAAAGCAGACCATCGCCACCACGGAGCCGATCGATCAGGACGTCTTCGGCCTTTTCCGCGAAGCCGATCGCATCTGCATCTACATCCTCTACGTGCGCGGCGGCCGCATCACCGGCGGACGTCCGCTGCACTTCACCAGCGACTTCCCCGAGGGCGAGCTCATCGAGTCGCTCGTGAACCAGTACTACGCCGACGAGAACTTCGTGCCCAAGGAGGTCCTCCTCCCCACGGCGCCCAGTGAGCCTGACGCGCTCGCTGAGCTGCTCTCGGAGCAGAAGGGCGAGAAGGTGCGCGTCTTCGTCCCTCAGCGCGGAGACAAGGTGGAGCTGATCTCCCTCGCCTCGCGCAACGCCGAGCGCTCCTTCAGCGAACGCACTCGCACTCGCGAAGAGATCGAGCAGGTGCTGGAGCGCCTCAAGGAGCGCCTCAACCTCTCGAAGCTCCCGCGCCGCATGGAGTGCTTCGACATCTCGCACTCGCAGGGCACCTCGATCGTCGCCTCCCAGGTGGCGAGCGTGGACACCGAGCCCGACACCTCGAACTACCGTCGCTACAAGCTGAAGACCGTCACGCAGAACGACGACTTCGCCTCGATGCACGAGATCCTCACGCGCCGCTTCCGCCGCGGCCTCGAGGACAACGATCTTCCGGATCTGATCGTGATCGACGGAGGCAAGGGTCAGCTCGCTGCCGCTGCAGCAGCGATGCGCGACCTGAAAGTGGAAGGCGTCGACATGGTCGCGCTCGCGAAGAGCAAAGACCTCGACACGCCGCTCCCAGACGAGGGCACCAAGCGTTCGCCCGAGCGCGTGTTCCTCCTCGATCGCAAAGATCCGATCGTCCTTCCCCAGACTTCACCCGAGCTCTTCGCGCTCACGCGATTGCGCGATGAAGCGCATCGCTTCGCGATCACCTTCCAGCGAAAACTCTCGCGGAAACGCGGCTTGCAGTCGCAGCTCGACTCAGTGCCCGGCGTGGGCGCGATGCGCCGCAGAGCGCTGCTCACTCACTTCGGAAGCCTGAAGCGCCTCAAGGAAGCCTCGGTGGAAGAGATCGCGAAGGTCGAGAGCATCGGGCCCGCGGTGGCCGAACGGCTCCATGCGTTCCTCAACGCCCCCCTGAAGACGGTGGTCGACGAAGACGATCCCGATGACGCCGTTCGCGCCGCATCACTGGAAGATGCTGTTCCCAAGTCGTAACGGGGGGCACACAGTGTCAGCGACTCGCGGGAAAAATCGCGGGTTTGTGAGCCATTTTTCATTGCGGGTGTCGAGGCCGCTGGCGTACACCTTGGTCGCTTCCAGTCCGTGTGTCGAAGAGGAGAGGCGAACATCCATGAGGCTGTATCCCAAGCTCGTCCCCATCATCGCCCGCGAAGTGATTCAGCGGCTTGCGGCTGAGCACGACATCGAGGTGGAGGCCATTCGCGCGTCTGACGCCGAGATGGATCTCTCGGCGATCATGCGTGAGTACCTCGCCAACGAGGAGCGCGTGAACCAGGCCACCCGCGAGGCTCTCGAGCGCCGCGGCTACGACTTCTCGAAGTTCCAGCAGGTGAAGCGCGAGATGGCTGATGTTCGCGGCTTCCAGCTGGGCGAAGAAGGCATCGAGTTCGTCATCAACCAGATGCTCGAATTCCTGCTCGTCTCGCGGAACGTCGAAGAAGTGTTCTCGGACGACCAGACGATGCGCCCGAAGATCATGCAGGTGATGAAGAAGCACCTCGACGTCGAGGACGACATCGATCGCGAAGCGCGCGGCCGCCTGAAGCACCTCCAGGAAGGCACTGGCGCGTTCGAGATCGAGTACCAGAAGACGGTTGAGCAGATTCGGCGCGCCCGGGGTTTGATCTAAACCGGCCTGATCTGAGAAGTGATGTTTCGGCTGAGCGTTCTGATCCGGGCTGATCGAAAACGGATCGGAACGCTCGCTGAAGCCGGTGTTCTGATTGCCCGAAAATTGACCGACGCGATCACGCCTGTAGCGTGATGTTCATGTCGATGATCCAGACCGGTGCTTCTCCGTTCCCGCTGTCGAAGTCAGTCGATGCGATCCGCGACTCAGTGGATCGCCTCGAGCGCCTGCTTCCTGATCGTGAAGACTCCGCCGTCGTCCTCGACTTCATCGAAGACGATCTGCGCGAGGGTCTCGACGCGATCTCCGAGGTCGAGGCGCACTTCACCGACATTCTCGACACCCTGCGCGCCGACAAGGTGACGCCCATCACGCTGCTCGACGCCGCGGAGGACTTCCGCGTGCTCAACCGCATCGAGTACTTGATGGTGGTGGTGGCCCAGCTCCGGCGTCGGCTCAGCCAAGCCGCGGGGAAGATGCGAGAGCGCTCGCCTCGCTGAGCTTCACCACTTGATGTTGGCTTTGTTCTCGGCCCGGGTGGTCTTCTCGCCGGGGCGCGTGAAGCCCTTCATCGTGGCGCGCACCGCTCCGAAGTCCATCACGCCCATCGCAGCGAGCGGGAGCCGGCGTGCGTCGTCGCTGATCCACACGTGCATCTCGCGGCGAGCGTCGGGCAGGTTGATCGGCGCGGCCTCGCCCGCGAGGTGCCAGCTCTCGAACTCGCCCAGCGGCATCGAGACGTGCTCGCGCGGCAACACCGTGCCCCACACCCGCCAGATGCGGCGAATGCCGTAGACGTCGAAGCAGAGCTTCTGTCCCTCCTTCATGGGGATGCCGCGCAGCAGATGCACCGCGCTGCCTACGTCGCTCACGTCGTTGCCCCAGGGCAGATCTTCGGTCCACGTCTGGTTGTTGACGGTGCTCACCATGCGCGCGGTCTTGTTCTTCTTGAACGTGACGTCGGCGACGCGGTGCACCTCGTTCTCGTACGCGTCTTCGAAGTAGTGCTGCGAGCGCAGCGTCCTGGGTGAGATCTCGCTCTTCGCCACGCCGTGGACGCGACGCACCTTGCTGAAGAAGGTGTTGGTCTCGACGGTGACCTCGAGCGGCAGGATGCCGTCACGCAGCGGCAAGGTCTGCATGGTCATCACGCCCGCGCGCGCACCCAATGCGTCGATGTCGAACTCCAGCGTCTCACCGGGCCCGAAAGGGATCGGGCTCATCACGTTGCCCAGCGCCTGGCACTGCTGCTCGGTGGGGAAGGGCGAGAGCTGCTTCTTTCCCGCAGCCGCGGGAGGCGGAGCGGCCACCGGAGCCGCAGCCGCTTTGCGAGGCGGAGGAGGCGGCGCGTACGGCGCCGGAGCGGCCAGCACGAACGTGGAGACCAGCAGCAACCCAGCGAGCGGCCCACGACGGCGCATGCCGGAGGGGGACTTGAGCGAGCGCATCAAGAGGGAGAGTCTGCGCATTTCTTAGTTCGCTCCGGAGTAGCGGCGGCCGGCCTCGTACTTCACCGCGTCGATCTTCACTGAGCCCAACGCGAGCTTCGCTTCAGCGCGCACGGGGAGCTGCTTCTCGTCCGTCGTGTAGAAAATCGTCAGCAGGCCCTTGGCGGCGAGCTGTCCGTTGAACTCTCCGTTGAACGTCACGCGATAGACCTCGAGCTCACCGAGCCCCGTCTTGAGGGTCTCTTTTCCTACGACAGTGACGCGCATTTTGTACGCGCGGTTCCCCGTGAAGACGGGGAGCACGTGCGACTCACCGGGCACCAGCTTCAAGTTGCGGAAGTAGAACCCCGCGGCCGCCAGATCCACCGTGCCCTCGTCGAGCTGGTAGTTCCGCTCGGTGGTGGGCCAACCCGGCGCCTCGCGCACGACGGTCGCGGTGTTGGCGTCGAGGTCGAAGTTGAAGCGCTCCTTCGCGTGGTGCTTGCTCTCGTTGACGAAGAAGTCGGCGCCGATCGACTCGCGCGCCGAGGGGTCCCAGTAGCTCACGAAGCGATCTTTGATCTTGTAGAGCTGGCTGGTGCGCTCGTTGGTCTCGCCCACGCAGACGAGGGGCCACACGGTGCGGCCCTTGTGCTCCATCTCCCAGCCGACGGTGATCTCCGCCTTGCCGGCGGTGATCCCGAGGTAGCTGACCTCGTAGGTCGTCTGCTCCCCGGGGCCGAAGACGCTGACGATCTTCTCCGGCGGGGTCTCGCTCGCTGCGAAGGCGGAGCTCGCCAGCATCGCCAAACTCAAGGCTGCGAATCGCATCCCGTTACCTCCTCGTTCACCCGACACGCGTGTCGTGGGGCACATGACTTGACTGTCAGGTGCCCTCGCTATTCATCAGCGGAATTCCTAGATTGCCCGCGACCCCACCCAGGAGTTTCCCCGTGCGACGTTCCCTCGCGGCGTTCACCGCTGCTGTGTTTCTAGCTGCGTGCACGCCGACCCAGGTCGATCCCCCGCCACCGCCTCCGCCCGCGAAGATCCGCACCACGTACCGCGTGCTCGGTGGCGTCTCGATGGGCGCGATCGGCGGCATGGCGCTCGCCTCGAGCAACCCAGAGAAGTTCGACGGAATCGCGTCACTCGGTGGACCGATCGACGCCGCGTTCTTCCAACGGTTCATCGACCAGTTCGTCGCTGGTGGATGGTGCTCACGGGAAGAGCTCGAAGCGATCATGGCGCAAGACCCCGTTCGCCTGAATGATCCCACGGTCATCGACGCGTGCGCAGCCCCCCGCCGTGCTGTGCCCGGCAAATGGGAGCACCCGAACGACTTCAATCATCTCCACATCACCAACAACGGCGGCACGTTCGATCGTGAGAGCTACATCAACATGATGGGCGACCTCATGTTGGCCTACGGAAACTTCTTCACGAATAACCCGGCCTCTCCGATCGCGCCCCCGGGCATCGATCCTGAGTTGGTTCGGCACCCGCCCGCAGATTTCTGCAGCAACCCGCGCAAAGTGCAGAACCTGAAGAACGCCGAGTTCAACCCGGACGGGCGGTACGACGCGATCACCTTCTGCGACGGGATGCAGCGCCTCTATTTCTGCGCAAATGGGCAGGAGCTCGTGAACTTCTGCTCCGATCCCGCGAACGTCACCAATCCGCTCCCCATCTCGCAGCAGGCCGCGTTCGCCGCCACCTTCTGCGCGAACAAGGGTGGGGTGGTGGAGGCCGATGAAGACAGCCAGCCGCTCTTCTGGCTGCAGCACGCGGGCAACGTGGATCCGTGCAGGCAGCGCGACTTCGCAGCGCCCATCATGTTGGCGTTCGACATGAACGGGAACGGCCGGCGCGACTACGGCGAGCCGATCGTCAACAACTCGCACGAGCGTTGGGACGACGTGGGCGCTGACGGCTGCGCGGACGCGTACGAGAACGGCAGCGGCGGCTGCAACACCACGGCGAACACCGCGGCGGTGGATCCGAATCACGACAACTACGATGTCGACGCCAACTCGAACGGCACCGAGCAGAACTGGCGCTACGAGCAGGGCGAGCCCTTCCGCGACTTCGGCCTCGATGGGGTGGCGAACTCGACTGACCAGGGAGAAGGCAACGGGGTGTACGACGAGGTCGAGGGGCGCAAGCGGCTCTTCGCGCTCGACGGTCGCACCAACTTCAAGAAGCTCGAGCCCAGTGCGTTCGCGCGGCTCAACGTGCTCCTCGATGGCGGCATTCGCGACATCTTCAACCTGGGGCTGAACGCGAAGCACCTCTTCTCCGCGGTGAAGCAGGCGCGCCAGGGTCTGGTGGGCGAGTACCGCGACTTCACCGACATTCCCGGGATGAAGGATCGGCAGACCGGCAACTTCAACCCGTGGAATCGCTCGTGGAAGACGGTGCCGAAAGATCTGATCACGCTCTACGGCAAGGAGACGCGCACCGACGCCGAGATCATCGCGGGCGAAGGTGATCACGTCGGCACCGCGGGAGAGGCCTCGAGCCGCTTTCAGATCGTCTTCAACTGGGTCGCGTACATGTGGCCCAACGCGGAGAAGCCGCAGGCGGTGTTCGGTCAGAGCACGCAGCCCGACTACCGCACCGAGACGTTCACCTCGACGAAGCTCGGCGCGAAGTGGGAGTACGCGATCTCGGTTCCGCCCGGGTACGGCGATCCCGCGAACGCCAACATGCGGTACCCGGTGGCGTACTTGCTCCACGGGTATGGGATGGACCCCCAGGGCTTCGTGGCCGCGGCGATCATCGCCAACAACTTCGTGGTGGATCCCGCGCTTCAGCTTCGCCCGGTGATCTACGTGTTCCCCAATGGGCGCTGCTGCTTCGTCAACAAGACGACCGGCGCGCGCGACTGTCGGAATACCAACGACATGGGCCAGGACATCGATCGACTCCCCGAGTGGGAGCGCGAGTGTCACTCAGGCACCTTCTGGGTGAATCGGAAGGGCTACACTCCGACCGACGGGACGCCGTACGGCGATGCGCTCTTCGAATTGATGGAGCACATCGATAGCCAGTACCGCACGCTGCCCGCGGCGGAGGTCGAAGCACGGTGAGTGACCAGGTCCCGGTGGTGAAAGTCGAGCTCAAGCGCGCCAACGCGGCTGAGCTGATCGCCGCCAAGCCGGAGCTCTCTGGTTCTCCCTTCATCAAGGCGCTCGGGCCCGCGGCGAAGACGCTGCTGGCGAACCCGGTGATGCGGCGTTTTCAGGACAAGGCCGTGCTGATGCAGCAGGGCGATTCGGGCAAGTCGCTCTTCTTCGTGCTCGCGGGGGATGTGCGGTTGTTCGCGAGGCGCGACACCGATTCCGCGGAGCTGGGCGTGGCGCACGCCGGTGACGTGATCGGCGAGTGCGAGATCCTCACGGGTGAGGCGCGGCGTTGTTCCGCGGTCGCCCAGGGCCAGGTCGACGTGCTCGAGCTTCAGCGCGACGCGCTGCTGGTAGGTGGGAAGGTGCCGCCGAATCTTCTGACGTTGCTCGAGGGCGTGAAGAAGCACCGCATGAAGGCCCTCGACGAGATGAGTGACTTTCTCAATCGATGGTGATCAGCGAGCGTCCCTGAACGCCGATAGGCGGCGCTGGGGGGTTACAGCGAGCGCATCAAAGAGGTGAACGATGTCTGGGCATGGCTACGACGACGATGACGACAAGCCGGATACGGGGAAGAAGAAGAAGCTCGACGAGTTCGACTGCCCTTCGTGCAATGCGAACAACCCGTGGCCCGATGGGCTTCACGAAAACGAAGAGATCAACTGCCACTACTGCGGCACGTCGTACCTCGTGCGTTTCACGGACGAGGGGAAGCTGAAGCTCAAGGAGATCTGAGCCGGCTGCCTCACGTCGGTCGGTGACCGAAGATTGCGGTCCCGACTCGCACCAGCGTCGCGCCTTCTTCGATCGCGACTTCGAAATCGCCCGTGGTGCCCATGGAGAGCTGGGGCAGGGCGTGCTGCTGCGTCAATGCTCGCAATGCCTTGAAGTGCGGCCGCGAGGCTTCGGGATCTTCGCTCAGTGGCGGCATGGTGGTGAGGCCCACGAGCTCGAGATTCGGGAGCGCGCGCACCGCGGTGAGGAAGGCGGGGAGATCGGAGGCGTTCACTCCGGCCTTCGAGTCTTCGCCGGCGACGTTCACCTCCACGAGGCATTGAAGCGGAGTGCCCGTGCGGCGTTTGCTGAGCTCCTGCGCGACCTCGAGACGCTCGAGCGCGTGGAAGATCGTGGCGGCCTTCGCGACGTACTTCGCGTTCTTCGGTTGCACGGGGCCGATGGCGTGCCAGCGCAGACCCTCGCAGTCAGCGAGTCCCACGTGTTTGTCGCGGAGCTCTTGCGCGTAGTTCTCGCCGAAGTCGCGGTGACCGAGTTGCCAGGCGAGCTTGATGGCTTCGGGCGGGTGCAGCTTGCTCACGGCGACCAGGGTCACTGATTCGCGGGGGCGATTGGCCTTCTTGCACGCAGCGGCGATGCGGGACTCCACCGCCGCGAAGTTCGCCTCGAGGGACTTGAGATCGATCATCGGCCGTCCATCGGTAACGCCAATCCTGCAGCGCGCAGCAGCTCGACCGTTTCGGCGAGCGGGAGACCGATCACGTTGCTGGGACTGCCGATCACCGAGGTGATGAAGGCTCCGGCGCGGCCCTGGAGCGCGTAGCCACCGGCCTTGTCGGCGCCTTCTCCTGTGCTCACGTACCAGGCGATCTCGGCGTCGCTGAGTTTGCGGAAGTGGACCTGGGAAACGACCACTTTCGAGCGCACTCCGCTCGGGCCGCTGACTGCGACTCCCGTCATCACCTCGTGCGCGCGGCCGGAGAGGCGGCGCAGCATTTCGGAGCCGAGCTTCGCGTCGGTGCCTGGTTTGCCGAGGACTTCGTCGTCGATCACCACGGAGGTGTCGGCGGCGAGGATCACACCTTCGCCTGCGGCGTTCGCTTTCGCTCGCGCCAATCGTTCGACGTAGGCGGTGGCGTGTTCGCCGGGGATGAGGGATTCGTCGAGATCGGCCGGCTTCACCTCGAAGGGAACTCCGAGGTGGCTCAGCAATTCGCGACGACGTGGTGAAGCAGAGGCGAGGATCAACTTCACGGTATCCCCTCACCCCGACCCTTTTCCCTAGCGGACGCTGCGCCTCGGTACCGCTTCGCGGCACCGCGAGACGGCTCGCGCTCCCCGCCAGGGGAGAGGGAGATAGTTGGTCAGCTGTTGTTGATGACCTTGTCGATCGCCGAATCGTTGGTGACGACGTTGCCGCTCTGCTTGAGCGACTTGAGGAAACCCTCGCGCATCTCGAACTGCTTGCCCTTGACCGCCTCGGTCTTGAGCTGCTCCTTCTGGGTGTCGAAGTCGGTGTCGCTCGGCTGCTTGCGCTCGTCGACGGTGGCCACCACGAGGGTGTCGCCCACGTTGAGCACCTGGTCGATGAGACCGGGCGCCTTCATGTCGAAGATCATCTTCTTGAGCGCGGGCTCCTTGCCGAGCTGGGGAAGATCTTCGGCGGTGGAGTTGAACGAGCCGGTCTCCTTCGCCTCGGGCTTGGTCTCCGCCGCGAACGCGAACGGGTTCGAGCCGCCCTCGGTCTTGCTGGCAGGGTAGAGCTCGGAGAGCTTCTTGCCGGCCTTCGCCTCGGCGAGCGCCTTGTCGGCGTCGGCCTTCGCGAGCGCGCGGGCCTTCTCCTTCACGAAGAGCTGCGCGGCGATCTCGCGCTTCACCGTCTCGAGAGGACGCTGCTCGGGGGCCTTCTTGTCGACGAGCGTGCCGACGAACCAGCCCATGGGCGTCTCGACCGGCTGGGTGACTTCGCCGGGCTTGAGCGCGAACACCAGATCCGCGAACGCGCCGGGGAGCGCGAGGCGCTCGACGTAGCCGAGGTCGCCGCCCTTCTGCTTGGTCTCGAGATCTTCGGAGACGGCCTTCGCGATCTCGGAGAAGTCCTTCTTGTTGTCGACGATGTCCTTCCGGGTGTTCTCGGCGCGCTGCTTGATCTCGGCCTTCTTGGCGTCGTCCGCGTCGGGCGGCACCTTGAGGAGGATCTGCTTCACGTGCGCCTTCTCCTGCTCGAAGAAACTGAACTTGTTCTTCTCGTAGTACTCGGCGATCGCAGGCTCGTTGGCCTTGATCCACGCGTCGAGCTCGGCCGGCTTCGGCTGCGCGATCTTCTCGGAGTACATGGTGGGGCTGAAGCGCACGAAGGAGACGTTCGCGGTGTCGCCTTCCTTCACGTACTTCGCCTTCACCTCTTCGTCGCTCACCGCGACCGAGGCCTCGACCAGCTCGAGGAGCTTCTGCGCGGCGAGCTGCCGGCGGAGCTTGTCCTCGAAGAAGATCTCGGTGGTGCCTTCGACCTGGCGAACCCAGTCGAGGTACTGCTCCTTGTTGAACTTGCCGTCCTTCTGGAAGGCGGGCGCGTCCTTGAGCACCTTGCGGAGCTCTTCGTTGCTCGTGGTGAGCCCGCGCGCTTCAGCCGCCTGAGAGAGGAGTTCCGAGTTCACCAGCTGGTCGAGGACCTGCTTGTGAATGCCGAACTGCTTAAGCATGTCGGCCGGTACACCCTGACGACGGAAATTGTCAGACTGTTGCGCGTATGAACGGGCGAAATCCTTCAAAGGAATCGGCTTGCCGTTGACGGTCGCGGCGGTCTCTTCATCCTGGATGCGCGTGTCGCAGCCCTGCGAGCCGGGGCCCCACTGAAGGGCGAAGAGAATCGCGAGGGCCGCGATGAAGAGATAGGAGCCGTAGCGGCGGGTGTTTTCGGAGGAATTGCTCATGGGTTTCCAACAGTTGGCGGGACGAAGCGGCGACCTGTAGGATCGGTCCCCACAACATGCAAGCGGTTTGGTGGCGTCCCTAGATGTTCTCTTTCTTTCAGCGTTACAAGGAGTTGCTCACTGTGGGCGTGCTCCTGCTCGCCCCTTTGATCAGCTACCTGACCGTCGGGCACCGGGGACGCGAGCCCAACTTCGTCGACCGCGCGGTGCTTTTCGTGTCGGCGCCCGTGCAGTCGGCGCTGACCGGCGTGATCGACAGCGTGGGCAACGCTGCAAATGGGTACGTCGCGCTGCGTGGCGCGCATGAAGAAGCCCTGGAGTGCCGCACCGGTCTCGCTGAAGCGCACGCCGAGCTGAACGCGTTGAAAGAAGCCGAAGCAGAGAACGCGCGCCTGAAGTCCCTGCTCAACTACGTCGAAGACACGGTCGATCAAGAGATCGTCGCGCGCGTGATCGGCCTCAATCCCTCGGCGCAGTTTCAATCGATTCGCATCAACCGCGGTGAAGACGACGGCGTTCGTTTCGGAATGCCGGTGGTCACCGCCGAAGGCGCCGTGGGCCAGGTCGTTCGCTCGGTGGGCGGCTCTTCCGACGTGATGCTCCTCTCCGACCCGCAGTCGCACATCGGTGGGGTGATTCAACGCACGCGCGTACGCGTGACGATCTCGGGACAAGGAGGCGGTCGTCCGCTGTTGCTCGAGGTGGTGAGACGGGAAGACGACGCGCGCGATGGCGACGTGGTGGTGACCGCAGGCAGCGATGGAATTTTTCCGCGCGGAGTTCGCCTCGGCGTGGTGCGCACGCCCGAGCGTCCAAGCGTGGGCATGTTCTTGAAGGGCTCGCTCGATCCTTCGGTGGAATTGGATCGCGTCGAAGAAGTGCTCGTGATCCCCGTGACGATGGGCATTCCTTCCGCCGAAGTGGGGAAGGGCCGATGAGATTCGTGGCCTTCTCCGCGCTCGCCTTGCTGTTGCTCTCGGTCGAGGCGGTGCTGGTGCGCACGTTCGGCTTCGAAGTCACTCGCATCGACGTCGGCCTCGCGCTGGTGGTCTACGCGGCGTTGCGCTGCACGACGATCGAAGGCGCGTTCTCCGCGTTCTCGGTGGGCTACCTGCTCGACGTGTTCACCGGGCGACCGACCGGCCTCTATCCCGCGCTCGCGGTGCTGGTGTTCTTGTTCGTGCGCGCGGGCGGCCTGGTGGTCGACACGCGCTCGCGTGGTCCCTTCGCGCTCTTCGTGGCCGCGGCGACCGTCGGTCACGCCTTGCTCGCGGTGTTCTTCAGCTGGCTCACCTCGACCGCGGGCGGCCAGGTGCTTTCGCTCTCGGGGGTGCCGCTGCAGGTGATCCTCACCACGCTCGCGGGCCTCGCGATGTGGCCGCTGCTCCGGAAGATCGAACCGGGTGAGCGGCCGGAGCCGGGGCTGCTGCGATGAACATGAAGATTGGCCTCGGCACCACGCGTGAGCCGAAGGAGCTGCGCCCGCGAGTGTTCATCGTGGGCGGCTTCTTCCTGCTCGGCTTGCTGGTGCTGGCCGTCAATCTCTACCGGTTGATGGTGGTGCGCTACGAGGAGTTCCTCGCGCTCTCCGTCGACAACGAGTTCAAGGATTCGCGAGTTCGCGCCACGCGCGGACTGATTCGCGATCGGCGCGGAGAGGTTCTCGTCGACGCCCGTCCGAGCCTCGACATCTTCATCACCCCCGCGTTCTGTCAGCGCTGCGTGGCCGAGGTGATTCCGCGCCTGCAGTCGATGCTGGCGTGGGACTCTGAGCAGCTGCAGCGCGTGACCGAGATGGTGAAGTCGGCGCGCGGGCCGCAGCGCTACCAGCAGATCGTCGTTCAGGTCGATCTCACGCGCGACGAGTTCGATCTGGTGAACGCGCACCAGTTTCAGCTCCCGGGTGTGGAGCTCGAGGCCGTGCCTCACCGGCACTACCGCTCGGGCTCCGCGCTCGCGCACGTGCTGGGCTACATGAACGAGGTCACCAGCGAAGAGCTCGCCAAGTTGAACGGCGGACCGACGGTGGAGCGGCCTCCGTACGCGATGGGCGACTACACCGGACGGCGCGGGGTCGAGCGCGCATTCGAGCAGGTGCTCCGTGGGCGCGATGGCTGGGTGAAGGAAGTGGTGAACGCGCGCGGAGAGGTGATGCGCGACGCGAATGGCAACGTGCTGAAGCGCGACGAGGTGCCGCCCGTGCCTGGCCGCAACCTCGTGCTGTCGATCGACGCGCGACTCCAGGCGGAAGCCGAGCAGGCCTTCCCCGGAACCGCGGGCGCGGTCGTGGTGCTCGACCCGAAGACGGGTTTCGTGCGCGCGCTGGTGAGCCGCCCCTCGTTCGACCCCAATGAGATGACGGGCCGTGTCTCTCCGCAGCGGCTCGCCCAGTTGAACAAGGATCCGCTGCAGCCCATGGTGTTCCGTGCGGGCGCCGAGCACTACCACCCCGGGTCGACCTTCAAGGTGGTGACTCTGCTCGCCGGGCTGCGCGCGGGCGTGGTCACTCCACAGACCGGCATCAACTGCCCCGGTGGGTATCAGCTGGGATCGCGCCGCTGGCGCTGCGATCTCGAGAGCGGCCACGGCGCGGTCCACGCGACCGACGCGATCCGCGCGAGCTGCGACGTCTACTTCTACAAGCTCGGCGACATCCTCGGCATCGATCCGATCGCCGAAGTCGGGCGTGAGTTCGGCCTTGGTGCGGCGACCAATCTCGGTGTGGCCGCCGAGGTCCCGGGCGTGATGCCCAGCAGCGAGTACCACAACCGCGTGACGCCCGGCGGCTACACCAAGGGCATGGCGCTCAATACGTCCATCGGCCAGGGCGACGTGAACGTCACGCCACTGCAACTCGCGATGCTCTACGCCGCGATCGCCAATGGTGGGCACCTGTACCAGCCGCAGATCGTTCAGCGAGTGGAGACGCCCGAAGGAGCGCTCGTCGAGGAGTTCCAGCCCAAGCTCGTTCGCGACGTGACGATGACGCAGCAGCAGCGAGACACCTTGATCGCCGGCTTGATCGGCGTGGTGAACGAGCCCGGCGGCACGGGCTTTCGCGCACGCCTTCCGGACGTGACGGTGGCCGGCAAGACGGGCACCGCGCAGGTCGCGCGAATCGGTGCGGTGCGCGTGAAGACGAAGGATCTCTCTTACTGGCTGCGCGACCACGCCTGGTTCGCCTCATTCGCTCCTGCCCAGGATCCAGAGCTGGTGGTCGTGGTGCTCAACGAGCACAGCGGCTTCGGTGGTGCCGAGGCGGCGCCCACCGCCGCGGCGATCTTCAAGAAGTACTTCGAGCTCAA
>CBIHPJ010000156.1:0-14158 GCA_966211295.1 uncultured Myxococcales bacterium
GGTCGACAGCGCAGCATCTCCGCGAAACTGATGAAGACCACGAAACGCCGCCAGCAGCGTCTCCTGCAGCACCTCTCGCGCGCTGTCCTCGTCGCCGCACATGCGCAGCCCGAACCGGTAGATCCTGGGCTCCCAGGCCTTGAGCAGTGGCTCCGCGTCGCCCGCGCGGGCTCGCTTCAGCAGCGCTTCTTCTTCGGTGCTCATGAGGAAATGACCTGGATCAAACGCGCGAATCGTTTTTCGAGGTACTGGCTCTAACCGGTATGTGCAGACAAACCACCTGTGAACGCTGTGGAAAGACCACCTGGGCGGGCTGCGGACAACACGTCGACGCAGTGATGGCCAGTGTCCCCACCGCCCGCCGTTGTCAGTGCCCTCGTGAAGCGCCGAAGCCGGGCCTTCTTCAGAACGTGCTGAACGCACTCAGCGGTCAGAAGAAAGGACCGTGATGGGCTCCGCTCGAGAGATCGAGGTCACGCTGCCCGGAGGGCGTCGCATCGACGCGCGGGTGGGCGAGTTCGTCGTCCACACCGATCAACCGAAGGACAAGGGCGGCGGCGGAAGTGCTCCGAGCCCGTTTGAGCTGTTCCTCGCTTCCCTCGGCACCTGCGCGGGGATCTTCGTGCAGGGCTTCTGCGCTCAGCGGGAGATTCCGTTCGAGAACATTCGCATCGCGGAGAAGGTCGAGTTCGACGACGCGGGTGTCTTGCAGCGCGTGGACTTGAAGCTCGATCTTCCGGATGGTTTTCCGGAGAAGTACCGCGAGGCGTTGCTCAAGGTCGTTGAGCAGTGCTCGGTGAAGAAGGCGATCGCAGCGCAGCCGAAGTTCGACGTGCACTTCTGAGCGAAGTCGCCCCTCACCCCGACCCTCTCCCCGCTGGCGCAGGGAGAGGGAGAACTACTCCTCCATCACGACGAGGATCTGACCGGCGGTCACTTGATCGCCCTCGCGCACGAGCACCTTCTTCACCACGCCGTCCGCGGGGCTCTTCGTGGCCTGCTCCATCTTCATCGCCTCGAGCACGAGCAACGTCTGGCCGCCCTTCACGGACTCGCCGTCCTTCACGAGCACCTTCACCACCTTGCCCGGCATCGGCGCCATGAAGCCGCCCTTGAGCGCGGCGTCGACCGGGGCAGGGAAGCGCTCCTTCTCCACGAGCACCTCGTCACCCAGTCGCGAGTGTACGTAGATCTTCCCGCTCGCCGCGACGACGCGCACGTGCTGTCGCAGTCCCTCGGGTGACTCGAGCGTGAGCGCAGGCGCACTCCACGCGATCACCTTCCACCTCGCGCCGTTCACCTGGAACAGGCCGTTGCCGAGGTCGCGGTACTCCACGCGCGGGGCGGTCGTGTACTCGGCGAACTGATCCGTGAACCGATTGTTGCGGAAGCCGCTGATCACGCCCGGCAGGTACGGATCCGCCGCGCGCCGCGTGAGGTGCTGCGCCAACGTCGCCGCGACCGCGCAGAGCGAAGTGCGCTCGGGATTCACCGGCTCGGCGAGTGCGTCCTTCATCTTCTCGTCGATGAACCCGGTGTGGAGCTTGCCCGCGATGTAATCGGGATGCCGCAGCAGCCGCGTGAGGAAGCCGCGATTCGTGGTGAGCCCCTGCACCGACAAGCCCTGCAGCGCCCGCACCATGCGCGAGGCGGAGTCGTGCCGATCTTCTCCCCACGCGATCAACTTCGCCGCCATGGGGTCGTAGTGCATCGACACTTCGCCGCCCGACTCGATGCCCGAGTCGACGAGCAATCCCCCCACTGGATGCACGTGGAAGTCGTGCACCGGCCCCACGCTCGGCAGGAAGCCGTTCGCCGGATCCTCCGCGTAGAGGCGCACCTGCACCGCG
Source organism: uncultured Myxococcales bacterium (assembly GCA_966211295.1). GTDB lineage: Bacteria > Myxococcota > Myxococcia > Myxococcales > Myxococcaceae > Archangium_A. The sequence goes on from CBIHPJ010000156.1 coordinate 1,851, forward strand.
TGACCCTTCTGCCTCAGCTCTTCCTGCTTGAACGGCAGCGCTTCACCGCGCGCCACGCGCAGCTGGAGCTCCACCAGGTCCACGCCGACCACCAGTTCCGTCACACGGTGCTCGACCTGCAAGCGCGTGTTCATCTCGGAGAAATAGAACTGGCCGTCGGAGTCCATGATGAACTCCACCGTGCCCGCGTTCGTGTAGCCGATGGCCTTCGCCACCTCGACCGCGGCCGCGCCCATCTTCATGCGCGTCTCGTGGTTGAGCGCCATCGACGGCGTCTCCTCCACCACCTTCTGGTGACGACGCTGAATGCTGCACTCGCGCTCGAAGAGGTGCACCACGTTGCCGTGCTCGTCGCCCATCAACTGAATCTCGAGGTGACGGGGACGCTCGAGGTACTTCTCGATGATCAACGTCGGATCACCGAACGCGTTCTGTGCCTCGCGACGGCCTGACTCGATCGCCTCCTTCAACTCGCCGGGAGCGCGCGCGATCTTCATGCCCTTGCCGCCGCCACCCGCCGACGGCTTGAAGATCACCGGGAGTCCGATCTCGACTGCCTTCTTCTCCAGCAACGCCGTCGACTGATCGCCACCATCGAAGCCGGGCACGAGCGGAACTCCGCGCGCACCGACCAGCGCCTTCGCTTCGCGCTTCAAACCCATCGCGCGAATCGCCGCGGGCTTCGGTCCCACGAACGTGAGCCCCGCGTCGATCACCGCCTGCGCGAAATCAGGATTCTCCGAGAGGAATCCGTACCCCGGATGCAGGCAGTCAGCGCCGGTCAACTTCGCCGCGCGAAGAATCGCAGCCGCGTTCAGGTACGACTCCGACGAGGGAGCGCCTCCGAGCCGCACCGCTTCATCCGCGAAGCGCACGTGCGGCGCGTTCGCATCGGCATCCGAATACACCGCGACCGTGCCCAGACCCATGGAGCGAGCCGTGCGCATCACGCGCAGCGCGATCTCTCCTCGGTTGGCGACCAGCAATTTCGAGAGCGTTTTCATTTGGGAGAACTCAGTGGCGGAAGACGCCCCAGCTGGTGCTGCCCTCGACCTGGCGCGAGTACGAGGCCGAGAGGGAGATCGCGAGCACGGTGCGCGTGTCGCGTGGATCGATGATGCCGTCGTCCCAGAGTCGCGCGGTGGCGAAGAGAGCGTTCGACTGTTGATCGATCTGGTACTCGACCATCTGCTTCATGCCGGAGAGCGTCTCTTCGTCGATCGGCTCCCCGCGCTTCGCCATCGCGTTGCGCTGGATGATGTCGAGCACGCCCGCGGCCTGCTTGCCGCCCATCACCGCGATCTTGTGCGAGGGCCAGGTGAACAAGAACCGCGGCTCGTACGCGCGGCCCGCCATCGCGTAATTCCCCGCGCCGTAGCTCGCGCCCATCATGATCGTGATCGCCGGCACGGTGCTGTTCGACACCGCGTTGATCAGCTTCGCGCCGTTCTTGATGATGCCGCCTTCTTCGTAGCTGCGACCCACCATGAAGCCGGTGATGTTCTGCAGGAAGAGGATCGGCACGTTCGACTGGTTGCACAGCTGAATGAACTGAGCGCCCTTGTTCGCCGACTCAGAGAAGAGGATGCCGTGGTTCGCGAGGATGCCCACCGGGAAGCCGTGGATGTGCGCCCACCCGGTGACCAGCGTGTTGCCGTAGAGCGGCTTGAACTCCGAGAAGCGGCTGCCATCGACGATGCGCGCGATCACCTCGCGCGGATCGTACGGAATGCGCGGATCGGCCGAGACGATGCCGAGCAGCTCATCGGGATCGTATTTCGGCGGCTCCACCACGCGGGGCAGGGGAACGGCGGGCTTCCTCCAGTCGAGGTGCGCCACGATCTCGCGCGCGAGGCGAATCGCGTCGCGCTCATCCTCCGCGAGGTAATCCGAGACGCCCGAGAGGCGGCTGTGCATCTCTGCGCCACCGAGCGACTCTTCATCCGTCTCCTCGCCCGTCGCCATCTTCACCAGCGGAGGACCACCGAGGTACACGGTCGCCGCCTTCTTCACGAAGATCGCGTAGTCGCTCATGCCCGGCACGTACGCGCCGCCGGCGGTGGACGAGCCGAACACCACGTTGATGGTCGGGAGCTTCTGCTCGCTGCGCCGGGTGAGCTCGCGAAACGCCGCTCCACCGGGCACGAAGATCTTGTCCTGGTTGGGCAGATCCGCGCCACCTGACTCCGTGAAGGTGATGGAGGGCAGCTTGTTGGTGCGGCTGATCTCTCCCAGGCGCATCGACTTCACGACGGACAGCTCGCTCACCGAGCCACCCTTCACCGTCGAGTCGTTGCCCGAGACCAGGCACTCCACGCCCGACACGCGACCGATGCCGCCGATCACCGCGGCGCCCGGAGTGTGACCATCCACTCCGTTGCCCGCGAGGGGACACAGCTCGAGGAACGGCGAGTCGCGATCGAGCACCAACTCGATGCGCTCCCGAGGGAGCAACTTGCCACGCGCCTTGTGCCGATCGATGTACCGCTGGCCTCCGCCGTCGCGCGCCTTCGCGAGGGCCTCGAGCACCGGTTCCATCAACTTCAGGTTCTGATCGCGGTTGCTCTCGAACGTCGGGCCGCGGACCTCGAGGTGCGAGGCCAGCACCGGATACGGCTGCTCATTGACGCGCATGGTCACGGTTTCAGAAGACCTTTCCTCCACCGTCAACGGGAAAATTGACTCCGGAATCAATGACCCGCGGGTCTCACAACTGGTCATTCCGGTTCCGCTGGCGCCAGAATGGGCTCCTCCGTGAGCGCGCCCCCCGTGAAGCTCCTGCTGGTGGATGACGCGGTCTTCGCGCGCGACTTCCTTCTCGCGATCCTCGCCGAGGTTCAGTCCAGCATCGAGCTCACCTGGCGCTCCGACTACGCGACTGGACTCGAAGGGCTCCTGCACGGCGGCTTCGACATCTGCCTGCTCGATTACCAGTTGGGAGAGAAGAGCGGGCTCGAGCTGCTGCGCGAGGCGAAGTCACTCGGGGTGCGGCTGCCGATCATCATGCTCACCGGGCACGGCAGCGCCGAGCTCGATCACCAGGCGATGCGCGCGGGCGCAGCGGACTATCTGGTGAAGGGCGATTTCTCTGCCGAGTCGCTCGATCGCATCGTTCGGTATCTGCTCGAGCGCGCGCGGGCCGACGACGCACGACGCGACTCCGAGGAGCGGTACGCGCTCGCGATGGAGGGCAGCAACGACGGCCTCTGGGACTGGCGCGTGGGCGAGAAGGAGATCCACTTCTCTTCCCGATGGAAGCGGATCCTGGGCTTCGAGCAGCACGAACTGCCAGACCTCCTCGAGAGCTGGTGGGAGCGCGTGCACGAAGACGATCGCTTCCGCGTGACGCACGAGTTCCAGGCGCACCTCGACAATTCCGTCACGCCACACTTCGAGAACGAGCACCGGCTGCGCCACAAGGACGGCACCTGGCGGCACGTGTTGGTGCGCGGCAAGGCAGTGCGTGATTCGCGCGGCAAGGCCACGCGGGTCGCGGGTTCGCTCACCGACGTGACGATGGCGCGCAGCCGCGATCCGCTCACGGGCCTCGCGAACCGAGTGCTCTACCTCGATCGCCTCGAGCATTCCTTCCAGCGCGCGCTGCGAGATCCCTCGTACCGCTTCGCGCTGCTCTTCATCGATCTCGATCGCTTCAAGAACATCAACGACAGCCTCGGTCACGATGCGGGCGATGAGTTGCTCGTCGCGATCGCGCGGAGGCTCGAGAGCTGCGTCCGGCTGGTCGACACCGTGGCCCGCCTGGGGGGTGATGAATTCGTCGTGCTGCTCGACGAGAGCCGCGAGCCCGATGGTGCGACGCGCGTGGCGAACCGGATCATCGAAGAGCTGGCCCGCCCGTTCCTGATTGGCGAGCGGGAGCTGTTCACCGGAGCGAGCATCGGCATCGCGCTCTCGGGCCCCCAGTACAAGACGCCGGGAGAGCTGCTCCGCGACGCGGACACCGCGATGTACCGCGCGAAGGCTGAAGGGCGCGGCCGCTTCGTGATCTTCGACGGCGAGATGCACCAGCGTGCGGTGCACGTGCTCTCAGTGGAGTCAGGTCTGCGGCGCGCGCTCGAGGCGCAGCAGCTCGAGGTGTTCTACCAGCCGGTGATCGCGCTCGGCTCAGAGCGTCCTTTGGGATTCGAGGCGCTGGTGCGTTGGCGTCATCCCGAGCGTGGTCTGATCGCTCCGGCGGATTTCATTCCTGTCGCCGAAGACTCGAGCTTGATCGTCATGCTCGATCTGCACGTGCTGCGAAGTGCCGCCGCTCAGCTCCGCGTGTGGCGCGATCAGTACAAGTTGGATCTCTCCGTCGCGGTCAACGCCTCGCGTCGTCACTTCAGCCGCGCCGAGTACTCCGACGACGTGAAGCAGGCGATCGAGGGAGCGGGGCTGCCTGCGAGGGCGCTCAGGCTCGAGGTCACCGAGAGCGTGACCATGGATCTGCCGGAGGTCGCGCGGCAGCAATTGCAGCAACTGCACGGACTGGGCGTGCAGCTCTACGTGGATGACTTCGGCGTGGGGTACTCGTCGCTGTCGATGCTGCACACCTATCCGTTCACCGGCATCAAGCTCGATCGCAGCTTCACTTCGGCACTCGATGGTGAGACTTCGTCGACCGAGATCGTGCGCGCGATCTTCGCGATTGCGCAGGCGCTGAAGCTCGAGGTCGTCGCGGAAGGCGTGGAGACGATCGCGCAGCACGACAAGCTCCTGGCGCTGGGGTGCACCCGCGGACAGGGCTTCCGGTATTCGCCGCCGATGCCTGCGCAGGACGCGACGCGCTGGCTCAGCTCGAAGCTCTAATTCTCAGAAATTGGCAATCGCGTTGACACCCCGCGGCAAATTGCTCGGCCTGCGAGCGGACGACAACTCCGCATGCGTCCCATCGCCGGTGTTCCCTTCACCCCGCCGAAGTTCCCGAACATCCGTAAGCCGAAGCCTGCGCGCGAGCACCTCACCATCGCGACGGTGAACGACGACTTCACCGACAAGAAGACCCGCGTCGCCCGCCTGAACAAGGTGACCGACGTGATGCTGGTGCAGGAAGCGAAGAACGTGAACATCCGCAAGGAGCTGAAGGGCACTGGCTCGGGTGTGCACCAGGATCGCTCGAGCGACGATCGCGCCGGCTCCGCGGTGGTGTGGGATCGCAAGGACGCACGCGCGACTGCCCGTGGCATGCAGCTCGCCTCGAAGAAGGGGCAGGGCGTGCTGAACCGGTGGATCACGTGGACCGATCTCAAGGTCGGCGACAAGAAGGTGCGCATGGTGTCCGTGCACCGCCCGCCCGGTTACGCGAACGAGCTGTGGAAGCAGTTCGACTCGAACCTGCGCAAGTTCATCAAGCACACGAAGAGCGAGAAGATCCCGATGGTGATCGGCATGGACGCGAACACCGAGAAGTACGGTCGCTTCGCGCGCGCCGTGGGGCTCAAGTGGCACGCGCCGAAGGGCCCGACCGCGCACGGCAAGACGATCGACGGCTTCCTCGCGTCGCCGGGCGTCAAGTTCAACAACCTGCACCGGCTCGATCGCGGTCCGAGCGATCACACGCCGGTCGTCGCCGACATCAGCTTCTGAGTTTCAGCTCCTGAAGGGCGCCGTCCACTCGAGGCTCTGCTCCCAGAGCACCTTCGCAGCCTCGAGATCGTCGGCGAGGACGTTGGTCTTTCGCTCTTCGCCGTTCTCTCCGTAGTAGCCGCCGGTCTGATTCGCGAGCGCGGGATCCGTCGCGCAGCGGATGCTGGAGACCGCGCCTTGCTCCGGCGTGCGCATGAACATCATCGCGACCTTGCGAATCGGCCACGCGGTGGTGCGCCAGATGTCGCTCGCGATCACTCCGGGGTGAAGCGCGTAGGTGTGCACGCCCTTGTCTTTCCAGCGGCGCGCGAGCTCCTTGCTGAAGAGCACGTTCGCGAGCTTGCTCATCTGGTACTCACGCCAACCGGTGGCGGAGCGCGCCGGCTCTTTCAGCACCGAGAAGTCGATCGGGGTGCGCGTGCGCTCGTGCGCGCGGCTCGCGACCACCACCACGCGTGAGGTTCCCGCGGCGGTGAGGGCCTTCTCGAGCTCGAGCGTGAGGAGGAAGTGGCCCAGGTGATTCACGCCGAAGGTGGTCTCGAACCCCTGCCTGGTGACTCCTTTCACGCGCGCGAGTCCCGCGTTCAGCACCAGTACGTGGAGCGGGAGGTTCTTCGCGTTGAAGTCCGCGGCGCACTTCTTCACCGAGGCGAGATCGTCGAGGGCGAGCTCGAGGAAGTGGAGGTCCTTGTTGCCGGTGTCCTTCGCGGTCTCCTCCATCACGGGGCGAGTCTTCGCTTCGTTGCGGCACGCGAAGAAGATCGTGTGGCCGTGTTTCGCGAGGTCCTTCGCGGTCGCGGCGCCGATGCCGGTGTTGGCGCCTGTGATGAGCACGTTCATGGGGTCACCTTTCCACCGCTGAGATGAAGGAATCGCCCGCCGAGCCGCTCGGCTTCTTCACTGGCGTGCGTCACCAGGAGGGTGACGAGTTGTTCTGCTTCGACGAGGTCCTTCAGTTCTGACAGCAGCTCGTCTCGGAGCGCGCTGTCGAGCGAGGAGAACGGCTCGTCGAGAAGCAGCACTCGAGGGCCACGTGCGAGCGCGCGGGCGAGGGCGACGCGCTGGGCTTCACCGCCGGAGAGAGTCGCGGGCTTTCGCTGCGCGGTGTGCTGCAGCTTGAGACGCGTGAGCCACTTCGACACGCCTGCGGGATCGCGCGCGCCGAACGCGACGTTCTGTTCGACCGTGAGGTGCGGGAAGAGGGAGGAGGATTGAAAGACGTAGCCGACGTCGCGCTGCTCTGGCGGCAGCTGAGTCCAGTCGGCGTCGTTCAGTTTCACGAAGCCGGACTCGAGTGGCAGCAGCCCGGAGATTGCTCGGAGGGTCGAAGTCTTCCCGCTGCCCGAGGGGCCGAAGAGCGTGGTCACTCCGACGCCGGCCTGGAGTTCGAGCTCGAGCGTGAAGGTGCCGAAGCGCGCGAGCAGCTTCGCGTGGAGTGAGTCACCGCGCATCCAGATCTCCGTTCCGCGCGACGAGGTGACCAAGCGTCTCCCTCTCCCTTCGAGAGAGGGTCGGGGTGAGGGTTGGACCCGTGCGAAGTAGCGACAGAAGCCTCGAGGGAGGGAGAGGCGACCGGTCTGCCCCGTGCTCGATCCGAGCAGGCTCTCGACCTCGGGCGAGGACGCCATCGTGACGAAGCGTCACTGATGTTGCGCAAGTTGCACTCGAGTCAGATTTCGGGGGCTCGCCGTGCGAAGCGACGGCTGAAAGTGAGTTGAGTGCAAACTGCGCAACAGGCCGTCCGCGACGCGCACGAGTCGATGACGTTATGAAAGTTGCTCTCGATTCTGTTTGGGCGGTCTCTCCGCCCGGAGTGGCCTCTAAAACTGAATCGAGAGCAACTTTCATAACGCCCACGAAGCGACGCTCACCGAGTGACGGAATACCCGGCGCGAGGGTCGGCGCGTGACGAGCACGGCCAAGATCCTGCTCACCGCTTCCCCGTCGGCAATCAGCGCGCATGAGGCCGCCTTCCGAGCCACTGCACCGACGCGATCAGCACCACCGCGATCGCCGTGAGGCCAATGGCGAGCATCCGCGCATCGTCGTCACGTCCCGCAAGCACCGCGTCGTAGAGCGCCAGCGCAGCTGTCTGCGTCTCGCCCGGGATGTTCCCCGCGAGCATCAACGTCACTCCGAAATCTCCGCACGCGCGCGCGAAGCCGAGCAGCAACCCCGCCGCGACTCCCCGCGACGCGAGCGGCAGGGCGACTCGCCCAAGAGCTCCGAGTCTTGTCGCTCCCAGAGTCCGCGCTGCATCGAGCAACACCGGATCCACCGCGTCGATCGCCGCACGCGCGCTCTGCAACACGAGTGGCAACGCCGTGATCGTCGCCGCGATCACTGCTCCGGTGCGGGTGAACACGAACGAGCTCCCCGTGATCGATTCCCAGAATCCACCGAGCGCACTGCGCCGCCCGAGCACCGTCAGCAAGTAGTACCCGAGCACCGTCGGAGGCAGCACCAGCGGCGCCGTGATCACCGCGTCCACCGCGCCCGCGATTCGCTTCCCGTGCGTGACCGCGATCAGCGCCAACGTCGTCGTGCCCGCGAGCAGCGTCGAGAGCACCGCGATCTGCAGCGAGAGCGCGAGCGGCCCCATGGGTCAGGTGAACAACCACGCCCAGCCGATGAACACCGCCTGCAACGGGAGCCGCGCCCACAACGCCCACGTCGGCACCGGCTTCTTCCCGAGCGGGATCTTGTGGATCGCCATGTTCACGTTTGCCGGGAACACCGCCACGAAGAGCGCGATGAGTCCCCACGCGGCGTAGATCTGCGTGGCGGGAATCAGCAGGCCAACTCCACCGAGCACTTCGAACACTCCGGAGATCGCCACCATCGCCTCAGGCGCGGGGATGAACTTCGGCATGATCTTCACGTAGCCCCTGGGCGCCACGAAGTGCATCACGCCCGCGAAGGTCATCACGATCGCGAGCAGCCACTTCAGGATCACGAGCACCATCACTTCACGTCCTTCGGCGCCTCGAGGGCGAAGAACGGAAAATTCCCGCGCCGCGCGGCGTAGATGCCCCCGCCCACTTCGCGGAAGTGCGGAGCGAGCCGCTTGCGGTACCAGGCCGCCGGCCGGAGCTTCACGCGCAGGTCGGTGCGCTGCGCGTCGATCGCGTCCTTCATGTCGTCCTTGGTGATCGCCTCGAGATAGAGAAACCCGCCGCACATCGACGCGAGGTTCTCGATCGCCGCGTCCGCTCCAGTCGCATCGAGGTACGGCAACACGCCCTGGCAGATCACCAGCTCGAAGCTCTTCTCCACGCGGAAGGTCGTGATGTCCGCCTGGAGATGACCGTACTTCCGGCAGATCTCCCGATTCAGCTCGGTGGAGAGCACGCGCACGCCCTTGCGGTGCCTCGTGAGCCACTGGCCCCACCAACCGAGGCCCGCTCCGACGTCGAGCACGTCCTGGATGTCGACCCCGAACCACTCGATGAGTCCAACGACTCCGGTGATCAGCTTTGCGTGCCGCTTCTGGTCGTAAACCCGCGTCGACGGGTCCTTATAGAAGCGGCGGTAGTAGGCCTCGTCGAACTCCAGTGTCACGGCGTGCCGGCATCCACGCCCGCGTCGGCGGCGTCAACAGGCTGAGCAGCCGCAGCTTCGGCAGCGGCCTTGTCCTCGGCGGCCTTCTTCGCGGCGTCAGCGAACTGCTTCTCGGAGATCTCCTTCATGCTCGCGAGGCCCTTCTCGAAGTCGGCGCCGACCATCTTGTCCATGTCCATGAACACGTGCATCAGCTTGCCGCCGAAGTTGTTGGTGCCGCTCATGATCCACGAGACCGTGGTGCCTTCGCCCGTCTTCTCGAAGTTGAAGTTGGTGCGGTTGTGCGCCTCGAAGGGCTTGATGAAGTCGAGGTCGATGCCGAGGTGCTTGCCGGCCTCCGCCTCGGTGATCTTCATGTTGCCCTCACCGGTGTCCTTGTTTCCGACCCAGTGGTAGCTCGCGCCGACGCCCGCGGGCACCTCGTTGTAGGTGCGCGTCATGTTGGGATCGAGCTTCTCCCAGGGGCTCCACGCGGACCACGACTTGAAGTCGTCGACCTGATCGAACACCACGTCCGGCGGCGCGTTGATCAGCAGCGAGCGCTTGATCTCGAAGGTGCCCGGCCGCGTGAGCACGAAGCCCACGAACGCGACGATGAGCACCACGACGACGGCGAGAATTTTCTTGGCCATGGCGCGGCGTCGTAGCGCAAGGCGCGCCCGGAGGAAGCGAAAGAAGTACCTTCGCGCGCCATGACTGCAAAGCCTCTGGTGCTCTCCTATTCCGGCTGTTCGACGTGCAAGAAGGCCCTCAAGTGGCTCGAGGGAAAGGGAGTCGAAGCGAACGTGCGCGCGATCGTCGACGAGCCGCCGACGAAGGCCGAGCTCGAGCAGTGGATTCCGAAGAGCGGCAAGCCGGTGAAGAAGTGGCTCAACACCTCGGGCCTCAGCTACCGCGCGATCGGCAAGGAGAAGATCGACGCGTCGAGTGACGCCGACGTGAAGAAGATGCTCGCGGCTGACGGGAAGCTCGTGAAGCGGCCGGTGCTGGTGATGGGTTCGACCGTGCTCGTCGGCTTCAAAGAAGACGAGTGGTCCGCCGCCTTCAAGTGAGCTGCTTCTTGAAGTGCGCCGAAGACGCTGCGAGTTGCTCCACGTAGCCGCGAATCTGGCTCTGCGCTGACTCACTGAACTCACTAAGCGACTTGATGTGAGCCTCGGGCACGAACCGAAAGCTCACACTGACCCGCCGCAGCCGGAAGTCCTCGAGCACCTGCGGCATCACCGGACTGTCGCCGTGCCGCACCCGCACCACGCGATGGTACAGATGGTCCTTGAAGTGCGGCCCGCTGAAGATCACGACGGATCGATTCGCGAGCCACACTGATCGCTCCGGCTCATCAGGACGCGCACCATCGACGAACTCGAAGAGCGCCGGTTGGCCGAGAGAGAACATCACCACCGGCCCCGGCTCTCCGTCGCGATGCATCTTGAGGCGGGCGTAGTCCACCGGCTGCGTGCGGCCCTTCGCGTCCCTGGTGAGCTCGCTGCCGTAGTAGTTGATGAGGCACGTGTTCGGCAGCACGTCGCTCTGATGTTCAGCGAGCTTCGGCCTCAATCGCTCGAGCACGCTCTGGAGCTCCGGCGCCATCGGCTCAGCGCGCAGGCACTTCTCCTCGAGGTGATTCGGCTCGGAGTAGTACCCGAGGCACGCGAACTGCCACGCACCGAGCCAGTACACGGGACGCGTGAGGCGGCGATGGGTCTGTCCCTCGCGCGCGGCGTGTCCACTGACGTGACGTGACTCCCACAGCGGCTTCACCGAGCCGAAGTAGCGAAGCAGCGCCTCGCTCTCTTCCTGCGTGATGAAGCGCGGCAAGTACGAGAACCCGGGGACCTCGATGGGCTCTGTGCCGCGATGGGGCTCCACGACCATGGACCCCACCTACTCCATCTGAAAGAAGCGGGGCATGCACGGGAAGGTCTGCATCGTCACGGGCGCGAACACGGGCATCGGCTACGAGATCGCTCGTGGCCTGCTCGAAAGGGGAGCCACGGTCATCCTCGGCTGCCGCGATCTCGAGAAGGGCGAGAAGGCGCGCGTGTCGTTGGTGGAGAGCACCGGCAACTCCAACGCGAAGTTGATGATGCTCGACCTCTCGAACGTCGCGCGCACGAAGAACTTCGTGACGAAGTTCGAGAAAGAATTCCAACGCCTCGACCTCCTGGTGAACAACGCCGGAGTGTGGCCGAAGACGCGGCGCAAGACGGTGGATGGCTTCGAGCTCACCTTCGCGGTGAATCACCTCGGCCACTTCTTCCTCACGCAGTTGCTGCGGCCGATGCTCGAGAAGAGCGCGCCCTCACGCGTGGTGGTGCTCACCTCGTCGCTCGCGTTGAACGCCACCATCGACTTCGACGATCTGATGTTCAAGGTGCGGAAGCACAACAACTTCGTCGCGTACTCGCAGTCGAAGCTCGCCAACTTGATGTTCACGCTCGCGCTCGCGCGGAGACTCGAAGGGAAGGGCGTGACGGTGAACGCAGTTCACCCTGGGGTGGTGGCGACGGAGATCACTCGCGAGTCTCAGGACCGCGGTGGCGGCAAGGGAAAGCTGACGCCGCGCCAGGGTGCAGAAGGTCCGCTGCTCCTCGCGACGTCGCCCGAGCTCGAAGGCGTGAGTGGTCGCTACTTCGATCAGCAGGAACAGAAGTCGCCTTCATCGTTGGCGCAGGATCGTGAAGCGCAGGAGAAGCTGTGGGCGATGTCGCTCTCGCTCCTCAAACTTCCTCCGGAGAACGCATGAACTTCGTGCTCGCGATGGTGATGGCGGCGGCGCTGCCTGGTGTTCCGCGGAGTGGCGAGAAGGTGGAAGCCTTCGTGCCTCAGGGCTGGACGATCGAGTCACAGCTCGATGGCTCTCTCGTCACCGCGACCTCGAAGGACAAGGTGCTCGTGTTGCTCGCCGATGAGGGCCAGGGCGATCGGGCGCGCGCGCTGGTGGTGCTGAAGGAAGAGAAGAGCGGCTTCTCGCTCCTCGGATCGAACGTGGGCCTGCTCGCGTGTCAGGGCTGTATGGGCGTGAAGGGCGGCGACGGCGCTCCGGAGCTGTCGATCGAGAATCGCGTGCTCGTGATCTCTCAGTTCGGAGGTTCGCGCGAGTACTACGGCTCGACTCATCGCTTGCGCGTAGAGAAAGAAGGACTGCGCGTGATCGGCGT
>CBIHPJ010000157.1:0-14132 GCA_966211295.1 uncultured Myxococcales bacterium
TAGGGTTCGCCGCGTGGATGAGACCACGCCGTCTCAGCGCGAGGAGAAGTACACACTTCACCTGCGCGAGCAGGGCATCGACCCTGCTGCCTTGACGGTCGCGCCCAACGGCACGGTCGCTACTCCCTCGACGAAGCCGCACGTCTCTTCACCGACTCCGAAGCCCGCGGCCACGCAGCTCGATGGTGACCCGTCGCCCGAGCTCGGAATTCTCAGCACGCTCGGTGTCGGAGGCATGGGGAAGGTGCTGCTCGCCACGCAGCGACCACTGCAACGCGAAGTCGCGGTGAAGATGCTCAAGCATCCCGACGCCACGGGGAACTTCACCGCGGAGCTGATGAAGGAGGCGCTCGTCACCGGCCGCCTCGAGCATCCGAACATCGTTCCGGTGCACACGCTGGGCAGCACGAAAGACGGCGCGCCGTACTTCGTGATGAAGCGCATCGAGGGCACGCCGTGGAAACAGCTGATCGACGAGCCCGCTTCGCTCGAGAAGTTCGGACACCGCGCTGAGGATCCGCTCGGTTTTCACCTGAACGTGTTCATCGAGGTCTGTGACGCGGTGTCGTTCGCGCATAGCCGCGGAGTGCTCCATCGCGACTTGAAGCCAGAGAACGTGATGCTCGGCAGCTTCGGCGAAGTCTACGTGCTCGATTGGGGAATCGCGGTCACGCTGAAGCCTGATCCACTTCTCTCGCTCGCGGCGGACAGCGTCGGCATCTGCGGCACGCCGCAGTACATGGCTCCAGAGATGGCGGCGGGTGATGGGCCGTCACTCTCCGAGCGCACTGACGTGTTCCTGCTCGGAGCGGTCCTTCACTACGTGCTCTCCGGCAAGCCTCCGCACAGCGGCACGACCGTGGTGCAGGCGCTGTCGCAAGCGTGGGAAGCGGAGCCGCCTGAGTTCAGCGCGCAGGTTCCCGAAGAGCTCGGGACGATCTGCAGACGCGCGATGGCTCGCTGGGCGAAGGATCGTTACGCGTCGGTCACCGAGCTGCGCGACTCCATCGAAGGATTCTTGCGACGACGCGATTCACTCGCGCTCGCCGCGGAGGCGGAGCGGCGACTCAACACGCTCGAGTCTTCCATCGCGCAGAAACAGGCGGGGACGGCGGTCGATCCACTCGCGCTCCAGGTCGCGTTCACGGAGTGCCGCTTTGCGTATCAGCAGGTGCGCGCAGTGCCCGGCCTCGAGGCAGCGGCGAAGACGGGACTCGCTCGCGCGCTGGTCGCGATGACGCGCGGTGAATTGCTCGACGAGAACCTCCCCGCGGCGCGCGCGTTGTTGTCGCAGCTCGAGTCACCTCCAGCTGACCTGGTGCGTGCGATCGACGCACTCGCTCATGCGGTGGAGGGAAGAAAGGCTCGCGTCGCTGCGCTGGAGCAGTTCGAGCAAGAGAGTGATCTCAATCGCGCGGTGTCTCTGAGAGGACGAGTGGCGCTCGCGGTGTCGGTGCTCGGCTCAGGCGGCATGTTCCTCATCGGCCAGCTCAAGCGGGCGGGGATCATGCCGTTCAGCTTCCGCGAGGCCGTGATCGGCATGTCGATCTTCTGCGTCTGCCTGGTGTCGATGGAGGTGCTGATCCGCCTCCGCACCACGCTCAATCTCGCTCAGCGAAGACTGCTCCGCGGCAATCGAGTGGCGATGGTGAGCTTCATCGTCTTCTGGTCTGGCGCGTGGGCGCTCAATCTCTCGTTCGAGCAAGCCGCGGTCGCGTTCATGTTCTGCGTCGCGGTGAACTGGTGGATCCTCACCGTGCTCTTCGACACGCGCGGCTGGCCGGTGCCGACTGCGTTCACGCTCGCCACCTTCGCGTCGGCGAAGTTCACCGGTTGGGAGATCGAGATCTTCGCGGGCGCCACCCTGCTCGGCTTCGGAGGCCTCGCGCTCTACTGGCAGGAGCTCAACGCAGCAGCGCGTCGAGCATGAAGCGCTCGGGCGCGAGCGTTCCGTTCGCGAAGACGCAGTGAGGCTCGCTGGTGTTGGTGCTCATCGGGACCTCGATGGGATTGAGGCGGCCCACCTTCGCACCGCCAGCGGTGATCGCGATCGCGTCGATGGCGTACGGGAATTGGATTCGCAGCCGCCAGCGGCCCTGCTTCTTCAGCTCCATTCGCTCGACTTGCAGCCCCTGAACGGGTGTCGCGCTGCTCACGTCGACTTGCCACTTCTGGAGTTGGCCTCCGGTTCCCTTCACGCGGACATCGATCGGTTTGCTGCCCGCCTTCCACTCGAGGAAGAGCGTGCTCTCGCTGATCATCACGCCGCGCTCGAAGAAGTCGCAGACCGAGCCAGGCGTGGCGTTGGAGTCCTTCTTCCAGCCGAAGGTCGAAGGGAGACGGATGAGTGGAACTGAGCGGACGTAGGGCTTCTCGGCCTTGTTCGCGGTGAGCTCGGCTCCGTCGGCGAGGTAGAGGTGATCGACCTGGCCGTCCGAGGTCTGCGCCCAGAGCAGCCACTCTCCTTCACTCGCCGCGATGCCCTTCACCTTGAAGCCTTCGTGGCTGAAGGAGGTGAGGAGCTTGCCGTCGGGACGCGAGTGGAAGGTCAGTGCGCCCTCGGTGATCACTGCGTTCACCTGGTCGACCGGGTGTTCGATCTGCGGCTTGAGCGGTGGGCACTCGTTCTCTCCGTGCCCTTCCGTGTCTCCGGTCTGCACGTTGATGGTCCAGAGGACGCATGGGGTTTGAGCAGACCAGCGTGTCCAGACAGACACGACGTGGGCGTTGGGAGACAGCGCGATGGTGGCGATGTCGCGCGGCTCGGCGATCTTCTTGAATTGGTGGAGAGGGACTTCGACGAGTTGTGCGGTCAGGAGAAGCGTGAGGGTGGTCAGCAAGGTGGCGCTCTGGTTTGCAAGAGGTCTGCCCTCACCCCGACCCTCTCCCGCCGGGAGAGGGAGTTATTCCGCGATCACGCCGACGAGGTACTCGCCAGGAAGGACGCCGCTGGAGGATTGATACGTGTCGAGCGAGAGGTAGTGCGTGCCTGCTGCGAGCTGTCGCACGAAGAACTTGTCGTTGCGCACCACGCACGACTGGCCCGAGTTGGTGTCGCTCATCAAGTGCACGTCGATGTCGCTGGTGCCCGTGGAGACCACGAAGACGCGCACGTTGGTCGGCTGCGTGAGCTCGAGCTTGTAGAGGACCTCGGGACCGCTCTCGTTCGCGGTGGACGCGCACCCCGGATACGAGTTGATACGCGCCACTCCGTCGGTCCTCGTGTCGCGCACGTCGACGAACGGAAGCGAGGTGATCACGATCTCATCGCCGGGCAAGCCCGTTCCCCTGATGCGGGGCGCGGTCTGATCAGGTGCGGGACGTCCCTCGACAGCGTCCCATGCGCGGGACAATCCCTCGAGGGTGTGGAGGTTGCGCGTGTTGTGGCCGAAGCCGAGGCCTGCCGCGGTGAACACGCAGCCGCGCACGCCGGTGGGGACGTAGACGTTCAAGTGAACTCCGTCGGGACCGAGACCGTGCGCGGGCACGTTGAGGAGCTCGCGGTGCAGATCGACGAAGGGGAGCTTGCGGGCCTGCGCGATTCCGCGCGCGACGAGGTTGTAGCGAGGCACCCACGCGTCGATGGTGGCGCTGTCGTCGCGCGGCGGGACCGAGGAGATGATCGGGATCACGCCTTGCGCGGCGATGGTGTCGATCAGCGTGAACATGTTGCGGCCGAACATGTGCGTGTCGCCGAAGCCGACGTCGTTGGTGCCGAACATCACCGTGGCGTAGCGGGGCTGCGCGGCGTCGAGCTCTTGCTGCAGCGGCGTGGGCATTCCCTGGAGCGGGGAGAAGGCGCTCCAACCGATGGTCGCGGAGAGGCTGGTGCGATCGAAGGAGGTGGTGCTGCCGATCATTCCGGTGAGGAAGTGCGTGAGCGCGGGTTGCAACGTGGTGCGGCCGGCGAGATCGATGTTCGCGCCCGCGTAGCAGCTCAGGTAGTTCGTGTTCACCGTGTTCGAGTCGCCGATCTTCGAGAAGACGTTCGCGTTCTTCGTCGGGCTCTGCGCGGCGATGGAACGGAGGTTCGCGATCACTTCGTCGGTGATGGGTGACTGGGTGCGACCCGAGGGGTACTGGAGAATTGAGAAGCCAGCGTCGATCGGGAGCCCTGCATCGAAGCCCGCGTCCACGCCAGCGTCTTCGATTCCAGCGTCATCTTCGCCTGCGTCTCCGGCGTCGACTCCTGCGTCGTAGATGAAGAAGCCGGCGTCGACTCGCTGACCTGCGTCTTGCTCTTCGTTCGTGGGCGAGCCGCAGGCAGCGGTGAACAGCAGACAGCCGAGTCCCACGCGGAAGCGCACGGGCTCCTTCTACTACGTTCACCCTCACCCCGACCCTCTCCCGAGGGGAGAGGGAGATAATTTCGCGACTCAGTTGCAGTCGGCGTCGTCGTCGCGGCACTCGGTGATCGAGAAGTTGTACTCGCTCCCCTTCCCATCGTTGTCCGCGGTGGGCGTGACGGCGAAGTACCAGGTGCCTGCCTCGAGCTGGCCCTGAATGAGCCGTTCCTCGCTGCGCACGCAGCTCGACAGATCAGTTCCGGACAAGAGGCTGAGCCGCTGGTTGCCGGCGAAGCGATCGACCAACAGCGCGCGAAGCTTCGTCGGCTTCGTCAGCACGAGCTTGTAGAGGTACTGAGGTCCCTCCACCGCCTGGGTGCCGCAGGCTGACTCACCCGACACGCGCGTCACCGAGGCACTCAGGTCGCGCAGCTCGCCAAACGGCAGCGAAGAGATCTCGATGGGCGCGCGCGGAGCTCCACTCCCCATCACGTGCGGCGCGTCGGGCTCGAGCTCGCTCACGCCGAGATCCATCACCTGGTGCAACCTGTCGAGCGACTGCAAGGTGATCAGGTTGCGAATGTTGTAGCCGTACTCACCGAGGCTCTGCGCGTCGAACCAGCAGCACGTGTTGTAGTTCTCGCACTTCGGATGCGTGCCGTCGGGGCTCAGCCCGTGCGGATCCGGAATCGCGAGCAGCTCCTTCTGAAAATCGATCAGCGGGACCTGCCGCCCCTGCGCGATCCCGCGCACCACTCCTGCGTAGACGGGCGCGTAACGGAAGAACTCCGCGTCAGGGGGCATGGTGGTGAGCAGCGGGATCACGCCCTTCGCGAGGAGCTGATCGGTGAGATCCCGCATCGCTCGCTCGTAGACCTCCACTGCGCCCGCGAGCCCTTGCTCCGAGGTGGAGACGATGTCGTTCGAGCCGAACATCACGATCGCGTACCGCGGCTGCGCTTCGGCGAGCTCCTGCTGAAGCGGTGACGGCGTGTCCTTGATCGCCCAACCCGCGGTGCGCCCCACGTGCGTGGCGAGGCTCACGCGGGTCCACGAATCGTCCGTGCCCATCATCGGGGTGGAGAAGAACGCGATGGTGCGCGCGAGATCCTTGAAGGGCCCGAGCTTCACGTTGATCTCCCACGACACCTGGCCCTCGAGCGGCCCCGCGAAGCAGTTGAGGAAGTTGCCGCCCGAGACGCCGGGACCGTTGGTGGAGATCGAGTCACCGACCTTGCTGAAGACCGAAGGCCTGCCCGAGCCGCGCGCGACGATCTCGTTCAGGTGCTTCACGGTGTCCGCATCGATGGGCGAGTGCGTGCGATCTCCCGAGTAGAGGAGCTGACCGCTCATCACCGCCTGCTCTTGCGTTCCTGCGTCTGCCGTCCCTCCGACCTTGCATCCACTCGCACACAACGCCGCCGCCACAGCGAGCGGCCACCGACGGCGAAGGCCGGAGGGGGACTTGAGCGAGCGCATCAAGACGTCCAACCATCGAGTGTTCAACAATCAGGATCTCCTGGGACGCACTCGGTGACCGAGAGGTTGTACTCGGCGCCCCCGCTAGAGCTGCCGGCATTGAGCACCACGTAATAGGTGCCTGCCTGCAGCGTGGTGGTGATCAGCCGCTGGTCGCTCTGCATGCAGCTCGCGAGACTCGGGTTCGACAACAGGCTCACTCGCTGTGCACGCGCTCCGCCATCGACCGCGATGATTCGCAGCGAGGTCGTGCGCGTGAGGGTGAAACGATACAGGTACTGCGGACCCGCCACGTTCCCCGCACCCGAGCAGCTGAGCTGTCCCGTGGGACGCCACTGCGACGCGCGCAGATCGCGGAGCTCTCCGAACGGCAGCGAGTTGATGATGAACGGCTGACCCGGAGATCCATCACCCGCGAGACGGAGCGCGTTCGGCTCGGGCGGAGTTGCGCCGTCGAACACCTTGCGCATGCGATCGAGCGACTGCAGCGTGATCAGGTTCCGAATGTTGTAGCCGTAGATCAGGCTCGCATCGTCGAACCAGCAGGGCGTGTTGAAGTTCTGAACGTTGGGGTGCACGCCGTCGGAGCGGAGCCCGTGCGGCGGCGGAAGCACCACCAGCTCCTTGTAGTAGTCGATGAGCGGAATCTGCCGGCCCTGAGCGATGCCTCGCACCACGCCCGCGTACAGCGGCACGAAGCGGAAGAACTCCTGATCAGGCGGCATCGTGGTGAGCAGCGGGATCACGCCACGCGCGATGATGCGATCGGTGAGCGTGCGCATGTTGCGCTCGTAGAGCTCCACGGCGTCAGCGAGCGAATACGGCCCGATGTAGCCAATGTCATTCGAGCCATACATCACCACCGCGTAGCGAGGATTCGCGGCGTTGAGCTCCAGGTCGATCGGAGGAGGCGTGCTCGAGGTGAGCGCCCAGTTCGCGGTGCGGCTGATCTGCGTGGAGAGGCTCACTCTCGTCCACGAGTCGTCGGAGCCCATCAACGTCTGTTGGAAGTACTCGATGGTGGGCACGAGCGCGCTGTAGCGCCCCATGCGCACGGTCACGATGTACGGGCTGGGGTCTTCGAGCGGTCCGTCGAAGCAGTTGAGGAAATCGCCGCCGTTCACTCCAGAGCCGTTGGTGGAGATGGAGTCGCCCACCTTGCTGAACACGCCAGCCCGGCCGTTGCCGCGCGCCGCGATGTCGCGCAGGTGTTGAGCGATCGTCGCGTCGATGGGCGAGAGCGTGCGATCTCCCGAATAGATGACGTATCCGTTGCCGACCGGCGGAGGCCCCGCGTCGATCGGAGGCATTCCCGCATCCACCGGCGGCTGTCCCGCGTCTGGTCTTCCGGCGTCCGGTGTTCCAGCGTCTGGAGTTCCCGAGTCTGGAGTGCCGGAGTCTGGAGTGCCCGCGTCGAACGGCGGCGGACCGGCGTCAGGTTCAGGCATGCCGCTGTCGACTTCAGGATTGCCGGCGTCGACGTCGTTCGCGTCGGGCAACTCGTTCACGAAGTAGAAGCCATCGTGATCGATCGCGGTGCCGACCTTGTCGTCGTGCACGGGCTCGTTCGTCGAGGGATCGAGCGGCAAAGCGGGATGCGACGGCTCACTGCACGACGCCATCGCGAGTCCCAACCACATCCAACCGCAGCTGCGCAGAGTCATCGCGCGAATCCGTAATGACGCGGCGCGCGTTGGCCTGAGCCGGGACTGGGGAGGAACTATCGGGGACGTTGGTGGAAAGGCCGCGCGCCGGTGAGCTCGACGATGACTGCGCGCTGCTGAAGCTGCACGAGTCCATCGAGCAACCACGGGCCAGGCGAAGAGAGTGCGTCGTGGCGCGCGTCGAGGCGCAACCTGCTCTCCACGAGGCCGGTCTCGTCTTCGAAGGTCACGAACTGCATCAGCTTCCCGCGCTCGGTGCGGTGCCGGCGCGAGGCGGCGATGAGGCCCGCGAAGCGCGCTCTCCAACCATTTCTGCGCGCGAGCTCCGCGATCGGTATGCAGCCGATGCGCGCGGCGTCCTCGCGGAGAACCCCGAGTGGATGCGCGGTGACGTGTACGTCGAGAAACAACAGCTCGTGCTTGATGCGCTGAAGCGCACGCCAACGAGCGCCGCTCGCTCCGTCGACACGACGTGGCACCAACTCGCTGAGGGGCCGACCGTCAGCCACCAACGACAGCACCTCGTGATGCGCGAGCGGAAAGAGCTCGGGGCGTAATGGTGCGAGGTCGTCACATGCCCCGCTCATCACCAGCGCCTCGAGCTCGGCGCGCGCGGGGCTCACCGCGAGGAAGTCTTCGAAGGTGGAGAATGGTCTCTTCGCGAGAATCCGCTTCAGCGTGGCGGTGCTCAGGTGCTTCACGAGTGAGAGGCCGAGCCGCACCACATCTCCTTCGAGTGAGCTGCTCGGAAGCGACGCGTTCACCGAGGGCTTCAAGAAATCGACGCCGTGCCGCTGAAAGTCAGCGAGCAACGTTCGCAATGGGTACGCGCCGCCGGAGTGGTTGAGCGCCGCGCACGCGAACGCCGCTGGGTGCCGGTGCTTGAGCTGAACGGAGGTCCACGCCTGGGCCGCGGTGCTCGCGGCGTGCGCCTTGCTGAAGCTGTACGCGCTGAAGTGCTGCACCACTCTCCACGCGCGCTGGAGTTGGCGTGCTGGCGTCCCCGCGGCGCGACCGAGCTCGAGGAAGTTCACCGGCTCTCCGCGAATCACGCGGGCGCGCAGCTCATCGGCCTCGTCGAGCGGGAGCCTGGTGGTGGCGCTGATCAGCTTGATCAGATCTTCGTCGTAGATCGGCTCGTCTTCCGCGAGGCCTCGGCCCGCACTGGGCCCTCGGCGCACGAGCGCGAGCGCCGAGGTGAGCTCCTCTTTCGACTGCAGCGGGAGCGAGAGCAACGTCGCGCGCATGGGCGGACTCTCCACGTGCGCACAGCCGAGCGTGTCTGCGTTGCGGAGCGCCTCGAGCGTGGCGGCGTCGCGCTCCGCAGATGGCTCGATTCCTCCTGCGCGGCGAATGCTCTCGTCGATCACCGAAAGCGCGCGGCTGCCGAGGAGATCGAGCTTCAGCACACCGAGCGCTTCGAGGGCCTGCGCGTCGAGTTGGGTGACGCGCGGCGCTTCGAGCGGCGTGACGTCTTCGAGATGTTCGGCGGCGAGCGCCACTCCGCCCGGGTGAATCGAGGTGTGGTGGAAGCGGCCGATGAGCGCTTCGATGGCGGGAGCGTGCTCCGCGAGCGGTCCCGTCACCGGAGGCGGTGCGTCCCATTCCGGATCGCTCGGCATCGAAGCGAAGAGAAGATCGATCACCGCAGCCTCCACTCCGAGCGCGCTGAGACCTGCGCGCCAGGCGCTGCGACGACGGAACATCACGTGGGTAGAGATCAGCGCCGCGCGATGCGTGCCGAGATGACGGAGCGTCCAGGCGATGAGCTCTTCTCTGCGCTCCGAGGGCACGTCGAGATCGACGTCGGGTGGCTTGGTGCGCGCGGCGTGCAGGAAGCGCTCGAACAGCAGCCCTTCCTTCAGTGGATCGACGGGCGAGAAGCCGAGCAGATGACCCACCAACGAGCTCACCACCGAGCCGCGCGCGGCCACGTGAATGCCCAGCGCACGCGCGGCTTCGACGACCTGCGAGACGAGGAGGAAGTACGAGGAGAAGCCGAGCCGCTCGATGACGTCGAGCTCTTCCCGTACGCGGGTGGACTTGTAGGGATTGGCTCCGGTGACGCTGAGGACCTTGCGCGCGAGCAGAAGTCCTGCGTTGGGGAGCTCGGGGAACATCGGGCCCGCGCTGGTGAGATCGAGCGTGCACAAGTCGGCGAGCGCGGAGGTCTCGTCGATCGCGGCGCGCGGGAAGAAATCTTCGACGAGCTCGAGCGGCGGCAGTACCTTGCCGTGACCGACGGGCGTGCCGTGAATCGCGCAGAGCAGTGCGTGCACGGGCGCGTCGGCGCCCCTGGCCATCACCAACTGAGGACAGGCCACCGCGCGCGGCTTCGCGGCCTCACCTGGTCTCATCAGCGAGTGGACGTTCAGCGTCTCGTCGTCGCTGATGAAGAGGAGACTCTCATTGGCGAAGTCGACTCCGGACCAACCGTCGCTGTGACCTCCGAGCGCGCGGCGCGAGAGCATCGAACAGAGCGCGGAATACCCGTGGCGATCGCACGCGAGCACGATGAGGGTCTTCGCTCCGGATCGCAGGGTGACTCCGGTGATCGCCTTGAGTCCCCTCGCGTGCGCGGCGTGGTGGAAGCGCACTTGCCCGCGCACGTTGTCCACGTCGGTGAGCGCGAGCGCCGAGTAACCGAGCTCGGCTGCCCGCTCGACCAGCGACTCGACCGTCGAGGAGCCCACGCCCGCGGAGTAGTCGCTGTGCACCAGGAGCGGCGTGAACATTCCTGTTTCTGAAATAGCGATGTGCCCTCACGGACTCTCCGCTGCGCAATTTCTTCCTGCCTGAAGGACCTCGTGTCCCGAGGCACCGAACTGGGTCACCAATCTGAAACAGGTGATTCATCTCGCCTCACCCCCGACCACGCCTCCGCAAATCTGCTGAGTGAAGAGCCGGGAACGCACGGGTTGCATCACCAGTTCGCCGCGCGGCATTCCTCCTCGCCCGGAGAGTTGGGGGCGAGGCACTTGCAACACATCCATGAGAATCATGATTGAGCCGGTCTCCTCTTCAGGTCCCCGCGTGCTCGTGGTCGACGACGCGCCGGTCAACCTCAAGCTCATGCGCGCGATCCTCACCGCGGCCGGCTATCGCGTGCTCGAAGCGTCGAGCGGCGTTCAGGCGCTCGAGCTGATGCACGGAGAAAAACCGCAGGCGATGCTGCTCGACGTCAGCATGCCTGGCATGACCGGCTACGAGGTCTGCGAAGCGGTCCGCCGCGATCCCGAGTTCAAGGCGTTGCCGGTGCTGATGGTCACCGGACTCTCGCTCCCCGAGGAGCGCGCCCGCGGAATGCAGGCCGGCGCGACTGAATTCATCACCAAGCCGTTCGACCGGCGCGAGCTCCTCACCCGATTGCGCGCGAGCCTGATCGTCGCCGAGGGCGCGAAGAGCGCGCTGATGGAGAACCTGCCCGGCGCGTTGGTGCTCGCCGATCTCGCGTGGAACATCTTCGGCATGTCGCGCGCCGCCTCGGAGTTGCTCAACGTGCCCAACCCCGCGGTGGGTGCCTTCGCGCTCGGCGAGCTGCTCGATGCGAAGACCCTGGCCACGGCCAGAACGGGCGCCGAGTTTCAGTTCACCGTCACCGGCCGCCACCTCGCCGGCCTGCAGCACACGATTCGGGAACCGGGCGGTGGAGAGCTGATCCGGGTGATCAGCTTGCGGGCCAAAGAGCCGGGCCTCCCCTGATGCGGGGCGCGAAGTGCAACGGCAGCATTAGTGGTGAAGGATCGCATGCACTCCTCCCAGGCGAGCTGGTTCAACGATGAAGAGCGCGCAGGTATGGCGGACTTCGTTCGCGTGTACGAGGAGCACTACGAGCCGATCGCCCACGCGGTGTTGCACGCGATGAGCGCCGAACCAGAGTTCAGCTCGTTCCTCGCAGCGATGACCCCTGAGCTGTGGGGGATCGAGGTGCAGCGAGGAAAAGAGCGGCTCCACGGCGTACGGAACGGTGATCTCACGGCGTATGTGCAGAACCTGAAGGAGCAAGGCACCCTCTTCGCGCAGCGCGGTATTCCGCTGCTCAAGTGGTATCGCGTGGTGAAGAGCGTCACGCCCGCGCTGCTCAGCCAACTCTTGAAGACGTACGAGAAGGAGCCAGAGCGTCAGCGAAGAGCGGTGCTGAGCATGATCGCCTTCAACGAGTGGGCCATGGCGATGCTCTCGGACATCTACCTGACGGCCTCCGAGGAGGCGCGACGCTTCAGTGAGAACCGCTTCCGCCGGCTGAGTGACGCGGGCTTTCTGGGCATCGTGGAGGTGCGGCACGACGGCGTGGTGATCGGCGCGAACGACGCGTACCTCTCGATGCTCGGCCGCACTCGCGAGGAGATGATCGCGGGCAAGGTGAACTCACACGCGGTCACTCCACCCGAGTGGGAAACGCAGGACGCCGCGGCTCGCCAGGAACTGAAGGCCACCGGGGTCACGCTCCCTCACGAGAAGGAGTACCTGAAGCCGAACGGAGAACGCGTGCCGGTGCTGGTAGGCGGCGCGTCGCTCGACGAAGGCACCGCCATCGGCTTCGTGCTCGATCTCACCGAGCAGAAGCAACTGGAGCAGTTCCGCTCGCGCAGCTTGAAGCTCGAGATCGAGAACAAGCGCGTTCACGAGGCGAGCCGGCTCAAGAGCGAGTTCCTCGCGAACATGTCGCACGAGCTGCGCACGCCGTTGAACGCGATCATCGGCTTCGCCGAGCTGATTCACAGCCAGCAGGTCACTCCGGAGATGCCGGAGTACTCGGAGTTCGTGCACGACATTCTCACCAGCGGGAAGCACCTGCTGCAGCTGATCAACGACGTGCTCGATCTCTCGAAGGTGGAGGCGGGGCGGCTCGAGTTCCACTCGGAGCACGTGGATCTGCGGAAGATCGTGCACGAGGTCGTCGCGATCTTGAGGACCGCGGCGGCGCAGAAGCAGCTCACCGTGAGCGTCGAGATCGATCCGCACCTCGACAAGCTCTACATCGACGCCGCGCGCCTCAAGCAGGTGCTCTACAACTACATCTCGAACGCGCTCAAGTTCACCGAGCCCGGCGGATCCGTGATGATCCGCGCGAAGCCCGAGGCGCCCCACTTCTTCCGACTCGAGATCGAAGACACCGGCATCGGCATCGCGGAGAAGGACATTCCGCGGCTCTTCACCGAGTTCCAACAGCTCGACGCGGGCGCGAACAAGTCGCAGCAAGGCACGGGGCTCGGACTCGCGCTCACCAAGAGGCTCACCGAAGCGCAGGGTGGTTCCGTCGGGGTGACCAGCACGCTCGGTAAAGGGAGCACGTTCTACGCGCTGCTCCCGAGGACCGCGCTGAGCGGCGAGCCCTTGCCCGAATCGAAGCGAATTCCGGGTGCGCCCGGTGCTCCTCGCATCCTGGTGATCGAAGACGACCCGCGCGACCAGGCGAACGTGGTGAAGGCCCTCACCAACGTGGGCTATGCGGTCGACACCGCGAGCACGGGCGCGCAGGCGGTCGAGCGCTGCCGCACGCAGGAATACGACGCGATCACGCTCGACCTCCTGCTGCCCGACGCGAGCGGCCTCGAGGTGCTGCAGGCGATTCGCGCGAGCACGCTGAACCGCGACGTCACGGTGATCGTGATCACGGTGATCGCTGAAGGTGGCGTCGCCGCGGGTCACATCGTGCACGACATTCTCGCGAAGCCGGTGGCGGCCCCCACGCTCCTCACCTCGCTCGAGCGAGCGGGCGTGCACCCAGAGCGAAAGGGACACGTGCTGGTGGTGGACGATGACGCGAAGGCCACCTCGCTGATGGTCTCGACGCTTACGCAGCTGGGCTACGAATCGACCGTCGCGCACAGCAGCAGCAAGGCGCTCTCGATCGCCGTGGAGGATCCACCCATCGCGGTGATCCTCGACCTGCTCATGCACGACATGGACGGCTTCGAGTTCCTCGATCGCTTCAGGCGGCTGCCGCGCTGCAGAGCGGTGCCGGTCATCGTGTGGACCGAGAAGAACCTGAGCCTCGTGGAATACCGCCGCCTCGAGAAGGCTGTGCAAGGGATCATGGCGAAGGGACACGAGGCGGGAAACGTGATCCTCGAGTCGCTGCGCCTCTTCCTCCCACCCACTGCGAGGCCGTGAGTGAAGGTTGGCGCGCGCATTCTGGTGGTCGATGACAACGCGGCGAACGTGAAGCTCGCGCGCTTCGTACTGGAGAAGCGAGGCTTCGAGGTGCGAGTCGCGACCGACGCGGAGGAGGCGCAGAAGGAAATTGCAGCGAATCCACCGCGGCTGATCCTGATGGACGTGCAGCTGCCCGGCACCGATGGGCTCACCCTCACTCGTCAGTTGAAGGCGGACCCGCGGACGAAGGACATCGTGATCGTCGCCTTCACCGCGTTCGCGATGGAGAGCGATCGCGAGAAGGCGATGGCGGCGGGCTGCGATGGCTTTTTCGCCAAGCCGATCGATACGCGCACGTTCGCGGATCAAGTCGCATCATTCCTCCCCTAGAGTGCGCCGCGCATGCTGCTCCTCATGGAAGGACCGCTCACTGACGACCACCGCTCTGGACTGATGGCGGCGGCGCAGGCGCTGGGCCATCGCGTTCACGTCTTTCCCGCCAGGGGCTCTCTGGCCGATGCGCAGCCTCCGGTGCAGGGCGGCGATTTTCAGTGGGGCGTGCTCTACGGCGAGTCGATGTCGCCTGATCGCTACCAGGTGATTC
>CBIHPJ010000158.1:0-14079 GCA_966211295.1 uncultured Myxococcales bacterium
CGTGGGAATGGTGACGTTGGGAAAGTTGGCGACCTCGTACCGCTGGTTCAACGCGAGGATGTGAATGATCAGGTCCTGCTTGTCCTTCGCGTTGATCAGGCCGAGGCGCACCGGCAGCTCGAACTTCTCGCTGTCGTAGTGAAAGCGGAGCGGCGACAGCATCGCCATGCCGTCCTTGAATGTGACCTTGGTCGCGTCGACTCGCGCGACGAAGAACTTCATGCCCTGCTGAACGTACGGGCGGAACAGCGGCTCAGCCCCCGAGGGGATCTTGTACTTGTTCTCCTTCAGCCAGACTTCGAGCGCGAGCGCGTCCTTCGCCGAAAGGACGACGATCTCGTATTCGCCCACCGTGAACTGAGCCTCGACTTTGACCAGCGGAGCCCCGGCGAAGTCGTACGCCCCGCCGCCGAAGTTCTTGAGCATCTTCCGCTCGAGCTTTGCTGCGTCGTCACGGCGGCGACGCGCCTCGCACGGGTCCTGCTCCCAGTACTCGACGAGCCGGGGCGCAGCGAGGCGATCGACGCGGGTGAAGACCTCGCGCGGGAGCGTCTTCACGTTCTCCTTCTGGAGCACCACCGGTACCGGGATGACCATCGCGAAGTTCTCAGGCGGGCCCTGGTAGTTGTTCTGCATCGAGAGCACGGTCTTCGTGCCCTCGCGCATCAGCACCACCTGCGTCGCGTTGTTGAAGAGCTCGGCGCCTCCGCCCGCGACGTAAAAGCCGCAGAACGCGTGGGCAGCACAAGGCAGTACCGCGAGCGCAACGAGAACCGGTCTCAGCACGAAGGGCTCCAAGGTGAGGGCTTCGACACCCGGCCCCCTCGCCGGGTTGCAGCACCTTAGCCACCCCTCCCCTCGGCTCAGAGCGGAACGTTCGATTCGTACGAAGGGATGTTGGAGAGGATGTTCAAGACCTGATCACAGAGGGTCGTCGCGTCGAACGGCTTCGTGATGAAGCTGGACGCGCCCTGGGCGAGTGCTTCCAGGCGACGTTGCTGGCTCACCTCACCCGAGACCAGCATCACCGGAGTGTCGTTCTTCGTGGTGCCGTGACGGATCGTCTTGAGCAGCTCGAGACCGGTCACCCGCGGCATGTTCCAGTCGGTCAACACGAGATCGTAGGAGCCCATGTGGAAGAGCTCGAGCGCCTCGGCTCCATCACACGCTTCGTCGATGTCCACGAAGCCCATGTGGTGCAGCAGCCCGCGCACCACCCTTCGAATCAGCATCTCGTCGTCGACGATCAGCACCTTGGCCCGCTCGGGAGTCATGACGTTCAATCGGTAACGAACGTCCGCCTTCGCTGAAATGCCGCTTCTCAGCTGGAAAGACAGAGGGTGAGGCGCTCGATGAGCACCCCACCCTCGGAACTACCAAACGGTCAGGCTCTTACTTCTTGAACTTGCCCATGACGTCGCCGAGGCGCGCCTTGGACTGCTCGGCCTGCTTCTTCAGGTACTCGCGGTAGTCGTCGCCACCATCGTTCAGCAGCGCCTTCATCGAGAGCGCGATCTTCCGGTCGCTGGTGTTGATGTCGATGATCTTCACCTCGACCTCCTGGCCCTCGGCCAGAACGTCGCGCGGGTTCTCGGTGCGCTCGTCGCGGATCTCCGAGACGTGCACGAGGCCTTCGATGCCCGGCTCGATCTCGACGAACGCGCCGAAGTCGGTGACCTTGGTGACCTTGCCCTTCACGCGGCTCGAGACCGGGTGACGCTCGGACAGGGTGTCCCACGGATCCTGCTGCAGCTGCTTGATACCGAGGCTGAAGCGCTCGTTCTCGACGTCGATGTTGAGAACGCACGCCTCGACGACGTCGCCCTTCTTGAACATCTCGCCCGGGTGCTTCACGCGCTGCGTCCACGAGATGTCGCTCACGTGCACGAGGCCGTCGACACCGTCCTCGACACCGACGAACACGCCGAAGTCGGTGACGTTGCGCACGATGCCCTTGATGACGGAGCCGATCGGGTACTTGTCCTCGAGCACCGTCCAGGGGTTCTGCTCGATCTGCTTCATGCCGAGCGCGATGCGCTTGGCCTTGGGATCGATGTCGAGAACCACCGCCTCGACCTCCTGCGCCGCCTCGAGCAGCTTGCTCGGGTGCTTCACGCGCTTGTTCCAGGTCATCTCGCTGACGTGCACGAGACCCTCGACGCCCTGCTCGAGCTCGATGAACGCGCCGTAGTCCGTGAGGCTGACGACCTTGCCCTTGACGCGCGTGCCGACCGGGTACTTCTCGTCGGCGCGGTGCCACGGGTCTTCCTGGATCTGCTTGAGACCGAGGCTGACGCGCTCCTGCGCGGGGTCGAACTTGAGGACGACGACCTTGACCTCGTCACCCACGTTGAACATCTCGCTCGGGTGGCCGACGCGGCCCCACGACATGTCCGTGATGTGGAGGAGACCGTCGATGCCGCCGAGGTCGATGAAGGCGCCGTAGTCGGTGAGGTTCTTCACCTGGCCCTTCATGATCGCGCCCTCCTTGAGGTTCTTGAGGGTCTCCTTCTTCTGCTCCTCGCGCTGCTTCTCGAGCAGCACGCGGCGCGAGAGGACGATGTTGCCGCGCTTCTGGTTGAACTTGATGACCTTGAACTCGAATTCCTTGGCCAGGTACTGGTCGAGGTTGCGCACGGGGCGAATGTCGACCTGCGAGCCGGGGAGGAACGCCTTCACGCCGATGTCGACCTGGAGGCCGCCCTTCACGCGACCGACGATCGTGCCCTTGATGATCTCGTCGCCCTTCACCGCGGCCGAGATCTCGTCCCAGATCCGCATCTTGTCGGCCTTCTCCTTGGAGAGGACGACCATGCCCGTGTCATTTTCACGGGACTCGAGGAACACCTGCACGGTGTCGCCCGGCTTGACCGCCACTTCACCCTTGGCGCTGGTGAACTCGGAGATCGCGACCTGGCCTTCAGACTTGTAGCCGATGTCGACGATGGCGAACTCGGGCGTCACGCGAATGACGGTGCCCTTGATGACTTCGCCTTCCTTGACGAGACCGGTGCGTCCGCCCTCCTTGATGGAGGCTTCGAACATCGCCGCGAAATCTTCTTCACCTTCAAAGCCGACCGACTGGTTCAGGTTCTGCTGCATGTGATGGGTTGTCCTGGGAACGACGAAAGGTGCTGCCTACCCCGGGTTTTAGAAAGAACTGCGCCCTCGTAGCGCGTGGGGTAATCGCGCAACGACGGAACACGCGTCGGAATGACGGGTGATGGTCGCGCGCATAGGCGAATCAAGGGTGGGATGCAACCGCGCCAGCCTTGTTTAACTCCCCAACAACAAGGCGCCAGTCATCAGGTTGCCGTGCTCTGCCGGACCGTTCGGGACGGAACAGCCCTGCTCCCCGAAACAGTAGGCCGTGGTGAAGGGAACGTGCCCCAGCGCTCCCCGGAAACCGGCCAGCATCACTGAGGTTCCCTCGTTCACGGTGAGCCGGCACCCTCCGCAATAGACCAGGTAGGCCCCGAGGACCTGGGAGGCCGGAAGCCGCGCGTCGATCATCAGCCGCTCCACCACTGCCGCAGGCCGCCCGATGAAGCCTGCGCGGCTGGCCTTCATGAACCAGATCTCTTCGCCGACCGCGATCTCCTTGAAGGTGGTCATCGCGCCGTTCGCCGCGACCATCGACTCGGGGTGAATGAGCACGTACGAGCCGATGCCGCGCTCCACCCGGTGCACTCCGAGGGGCTGGAGCGAGGTCTCGTTCATGATGTTCCCGCCATCACGCAGCTGCCGCGTGAGCGCGCCGCCCATCCACTGGTTGTAGACCTTCGCCGCCGGCTGGCCGTCGATCTCGTAGATCGTCCGCCCGAAGGCGCGCGTCACCCGGCCGCGATGGGGAGTGACCATCGCCGTGGACTGCATCGAGAGCGCGACGCGACCCGGCCAGCTCACCAGCGCGAGCACCGTGCCGACGCCGGTGGTGGCCGTCGTGAAGCCGCCCGAGGCGAACACGCCCCACTTCCCGCTGAGGTCATCGTCCGCCGCGGTTCCGCCGAGGAGGGGAATGCCGGGACCGAGCGCGGGAATGATCTCGGCCAGCAGGCGCTCTTCGTGTCCGGGCGTGCTGTGGAGGATCGCGAAGTGATTTCCAGGCCCCACTGCGCCAGCGCTCTCGACCAACTCGAGCCCTGCGCCGGGCCAGAAAGGATCCATCGTGGAGGCCACGCGGAACTGCACGTCGTCGCCGATCAACCAGAGCGCCGAGAGCCCTGGGCCCACCCCGGCGATGCCGCGATCGGTGCCGAGGCCCTGACATGAAGTCACACCGATGAACGGAACACCGGGAAGTGCGGCCTCGAGCGCCGCGGTGACTTCGGCGAGATCGTGAGCGACGCTCGCTTGAATGAAGCCGCCAGCCACCTTCCCGCCCCGCGCCCCCGCCCGAAGCTGAGCGGCCAGTTCAGCCACCGCCTCCGCCGCGGTGCTGGCGACGGAGAAGGATGATTGGACGGCTGCCATGAAGTACCCCGAAGACTGACCTCGAAGATATCGGTTCTGCGCCCGTGCGCGCACCTCTACTCTTTCGGAACCGCTGACGCCTGGCATGGCGTCTGACGCGCGTTCCCGTTCGGAAAGGCCATCCCCCAGTGATTCACCTTCTTCTGTTAGCGCTCGCCGCGATCGACGCACCCGTCACGCAGGTCACCGTGTTCACCGATCAAGCGCGCGTGGTGCGAAGCGCGTCGGTGCCGCTCAACGGCGTGCAGAGCATCGAGTTCCCTCCGCTGCGAGACACCGCTGACGTGGCGTCCGTGCGCGTGGAGGCCACCGGAGCCGAAGTGCGTCGCGTCGACATCGAGCGCATCGAGCCCGAGAAGCTGCGCACCGAAGAAGCGAAGAAGGTGCTCGCCGAGATCGAGAGCGTCGACGTCGAGCTCGATCGCCTGAACCAGGAACGCACCGCGCTCACCGGCGTGCGCGATGGGCTGCTGAGGCTCACGCCCTCGGTGCCGTCGGGAGATCCGCTCAAGGCTGCTCCGAAGCTCAACTCGTCGGGCTGGCAGCAGGGCACGCAGTTCGCGGGCGATCAGCTCGGCAAGGTGCAGGTCAAGTTGCGCGAAGGAGAACGCGCGCAGAAGAAGCTCGTCGAGCGCCGCGCGATGTTGCTCGATCAAGCGCGCAAGCTCGGCAATCCGCAGACCACCTCGGGTTGGAAGGTGACCGCGCAGGTGTTCGGCACGGGGACCGCCTCGTTCACGCTCACCTACCTGGTGCGCGCCGCGCAGTGGACTCCGACGTGGGACCTGCAGCTGCAGCCCGAGACCAACACCGTGAACGTCTCGCTCGCGGGCATGGTGGCGCAGTCGTCGGGTGAAGATTGGAGCAACGCCACGCTGCTGCTCTCCACCGCGATCCCCAATCACGCGGTGAAGGTGCCGCGCTTCATGACGTGGAAGATCGGAGTGAGCGATCGCTTCATCCCCACGCCCTCGCCGGTGTACTCGCCGCTCTCTCCCGCTCCACCTGCGCGGCCGCCGTCCATCGCGCGGTCAGAAGAAGATCTGGTGCGCAGCCGTCTGCAGCGCCTCGGCATCTCCGCGCCCGTGGCGACCACGCCGGAGTCGGGTGAGAACGACGACGAGAGCGGTCGATACGATCGCCGGGGGAAGCAGATCGAGTTCTCCGACGACACCATCGAAGGCGATCTCATCAAGCCCGCGGAGGAGTACCTGGAGGCCCGGCCCAAGGCGAAGGACAAGAAGATGCGCCCGCCTCCTGCCCCGCCTGCGATGGCCCCGAGAGCCCAGGCCGCTCCTGCGCCGATGCGCGTGACTGCCGCGGCCGAGAGCACCATGTCGATGGATGGAGACATGGATGAGAAGGAGGCCGAGCCGGTTTCCACCTTCTCACTCGCGCCGCCTCCTGCGTGGCGGCCGCCGAGCTTCGGAGCAGACAGCCCGGTCACGCTCGCTGCTGGGTACGATCTCTCGTTCACCTCACTGCAGAAAGAGACCGTGCCTTCCGAGCGTGGCTCGCGGCGCGTGGCGCTCTGGTCTGCGCAGTGGCCGGTGGCGGTGGAGCGCAAGCTCTTCCCTGCCCTCACCACTGACGCGTTCCTGGTCGCTGAGCTCAAGAATCCTTCGTCGCAGGTGCTGCCTGGCGGCCCCGCGCAGCTCTACGTGGGAGCGGATCCCGCCGGCACCGCGCGTCTCAAGCTCGTCTCTCCGGGCGAAGCGTTCACCTTGCCGCTGGGCATCGATCGCGCGCTCAAGCCTGTGCGCAACGTGCAAGTCGTGGAGGCCACGCAGGGCGTGTTCTCCAAGGAAGAAGTCGGAACGTACACGGTCACCATCGAGCTCGCGAATCCGTACCGGGCGCCCATCGCGGTGCGCGTGGCGGATCAGTGGCCGGTGACGGATCAGAAGGAAGTGGAGACGAAGCTGATCGAGTCGAAGCCCACCGCGATCCAGGACGCGAAGAAGGGCGGCCTCGAGTGGCGGCTCACCATTCCTCCGCAGAAGAAGCAGGTGTTCTCCTTCACGTACACGGTGAAGCGGCCCAGAGGATGGCAGCTGCAGCAGCAGGAGGTGGTGCGATGAACGCGCTCATCCTGACGATCCTCGCGTCGACCTCGGCGCCGGACAGCGTGGTGGTGTTTCCTGATCGTGCGCAGGTCACCCGCGAGAGCACGGTCTCCTGCGGGGCCCGCGTGCCCGTGAGCTTCGAGAACATTCCGCCCAGCGCCGCGCAGGACTCGTTCCGCGCGCGCATGGTGGGAGGCGGCTCGGTCGACGGCATGCGTGCGGAGCTGGTGAAGCGCGAGAAGGAATTCGGTGCGAAGGCCGAGACGCTCGTCGCTGCCCTCGAGGCCCTGCAGCTGGAGATCGAGAACGCCAGCGATCAGCTCTCGCGTGCGCAGAACCAGACCAAGGTCGGCCGCCAGTACACCGACATCGCGGTGCAGCTCGTCTCGAAGGAGATGGCGGCCGAGCGTCCCGACGTGAAGAGCTGGCAGTCGGCATTCGACAACTCGCTCGGCTCGAGCCTCACCGCTGCGAAGGCGACCTCCGAAGTGAACGCGAAGCTGCGCGCGCTGCGTCTGAAGGAAGAAGAACTGCGGCGACAGCTCGACGAAGTGCGCGTCGAGCAGAACCGCCAGTCGTGGACGGTGGAGGTGCTGGTGTCGTGCCCCGCCGGCCAGAACGCCCGTCTCGCGCTCACGTACCTCGTGGGCGGAGCATCGTGGACTCCGGTCTATGAGGCGCGCGCTGAAGAAGCGGGAAGCGCGGTCGACTTCTCCACTTGGGCGACGATTCATCAGCGCACTGGCGAAGACTGGAACCAGGTCGAGCTCACGCTCTCCACCGCCGTGCCTTCGCAGAACGCGACCCCGCCTGACTTGAAGGTGCTCAAGGTCTCCGCCTGGGAGAAGCAGCCGGAGAAGAAGGTGCTCGTGCGCCGCGAAGAGCTCGTCGAAGAAGCGCAGGTCGGGAGCGGCGGCGAGTCAGAGAGCAGCGGCAAGCCTGTGGCGAAGAATCAAGGTCTCTCGGTGCAGCTGCGCGTGCCTGAGAAGTCGCGCGTGCCCGGTGACAACGCTCCGGTGCGGCTCTTCGTCGGCTCCACGAAGATGAAGGCCTCGTTCGAACTGCGCGCGATGCCCAAGCTGATCCCCGTGGCGTTCCGCGTGGCCGAGCTCACCAATCAAGCCGCGTGGCCGCTGCTGCCCGGTCGCGTGGACGCGTTCCGTTCGACGGGTCTCGTGGGCCGCTATCCGCTCGAGCGCGTGCCGCAGGGCGGCGCATTCACCCTCACCTTCGGAGTCGAAGACGCGGTTCGCGTGAAGCGCACCATCGTCGATGAGCTCAAGCGCGACACCGGGCTCTTCAACGGCAACAAGCGCTTCAGCTACGTCTACACGTTCGAGCTCGGCAACTACGGCAAGGCGCCGATCGACGTCACGCTCGCCGAGCACCTGCCGGTCTCCGAGATGAACGACATCCTCGTGTCCGTCGGAGAGAAGACTTCTCCGGGGTACCAACTCAACCCGAAGGACGGCATCGCGAAGTGGAAGGTGTCGCTCAAGCCGGGTGAGAAGAAGAAGCTCGATCTCTCGTTCCGCGTCGACGTGCCGAACTCGTACGACACCGGCGGCCTCTAGGAACTCCCTCTCCCTGCGAAGCGTTCGAAGCGGGGAGAGGGGCGACTACTTCGGACACTCGACGCGCTCATCAAGCTCACAAGCCCCTTGCTGAGCTTTCTTCGCGCCCTCCGCGTCCCCTGCCCGCTCGAGCGCGCGCTTCAGGTCTTTGCATCCCAGGCTGAAGCGCGCGTCACACGATTTCCGGAGTGCGGCAGCCTTCTCGTCGCCGCTGAGCCGAATGGCCCACCCGTAACAAGCATCGCCGTCACCCAGCTCACAACCTCGTCGCAAGAACGGAATCGCCACCGCATCGGCACCATCACCGTCGAAGGCATTCGCACACGCGTGCGCATCGCCGAGGTTGCACGCCTTCTTGAAGAGCGCCTCCGCCGCCGCCGCGTCGGGCTCCAGACCGAACGAGCCCAACTTCGTCGCGAGCGCGAGCCGGCGGCAGTGGAACCAATCACCGCCGTCGCAGCCCTTCCGGTAGAGCTCGAGCGCCCTCCTCGCGTTCGACACCTCGCGTTCAGCGTCGGCCACGCCTCCTTGCGGAGGGCGCCCGTACCAGAACGACAACGACTCGCACGCTCGCGCTCGACCCGCTGCGCACTCCGTCTCTGCCTTCGCGACGGCCTGCTTCTGAAATTCGGCGAACTCGATGAGCTCTCCTCCATCGAGATCGTCATTCAAGGCGGCCGAGGCGGCACCAGCGCAGGCAGCCGACGAACCGAGCTCACATCCCTTCTTCGCGCGCTCGCGGCCGCGCTGGAGGTCGCGCCGAACACCGATGCCGTTGCAGTACCGATCGGAGGCCACGCCGCAGGCCTCAGGATCACCCGCTTCACAGCGCTCATCACAGAGCGAGATCGGCACCACCTCGAGGAACGCCTCAGTGCAGACCATCTTCCCGGCAACCGCATGTGGCTCGACCGGAGCAGGCGTCGAGGTGCACTTCTGACAACCCGCCAACAACAAGAGTCCCAACAGCGTCCGCTGCATCGCGGAGACGCTAACAACCTAATTGTCGTGCGGATCGATGTACCGAAGCGATCCGTGATTCCACCACCAGTGCTCATGCGGCATCGCGAAGGGCTTCAGTGCCCTTCCGCTGCCCTTCTTGAGCGCCTGGTCAAAGGCGGCGGTATCAATCGAAAATTCGACGCCGGCCTCGGCGCACAGCTCCATCAGAAACTGAAAGGCAGAACGTCGCTCGAGCCGAAGCTCACGCCCCTGGTCCAGGAGAGCCTGGAGTCGTGGCCGAGCGGCAGCGAGATCGATCGAGGCGATCCAGTCGGTGAGCACGACACGTAGCTTCGGCTTCGAAACGCCGATCGAGATCAGACACCTCACGAGCAACTCATCTGATGCGAGCTCACCGAGAGCGAGCTTCCGGAGCTCGGCCGTCACGGTCTCGAGCTCGTTGGCTGGCCAGCCGAGCACCTCGTCGAGGTCGTCACCGGTCAGGCGACTCGTCGAGTTTCGGCGGGCGATGCGCACGGCACGAATGATGTCCTCATCCGTTGCGTCATTCCGGTACTTGCCCTTCCACCATCGATCACTGAACTGACTGCGATCCGGAAAGTCGAACGTGATCGGCGAAGCGCCATCCGAGTGGATCTCGACGAAGTAGTACGAGTTGTCGATGCCGCGCCTGGAGAAGCTGAGGCTGCCGGCCTCAGGATCTTCCCAGTATTTGAGCGCCCACCGGTAGACGACGCCGTCGACGACGACCTCGCCGTTGCGGCTCACGCCTTGAAGCCCTTCGCGCGCAGCAGCGCGTCGGGGCTCGGATCACGGCCGCGGAATTTCCGGAACGCGTCGGCAGGATCGACGGTGTCACCGACGCTGAGCACGGTGTCGTAGAGCTTGGTGGCGACGTCGCGATCGTACGGCCCGCCCGCTTCCTTGAAGGCCTCGAACACGTCGCGCTCGAGCACCTCGGCCCAGACGTAGCTGTAATACCCAGCGGCGTACCCATCGCCCGAGAAGATGTGCCCGAAGTGCGGAATGCGGTGACGCATCACCATCTGCGGAGGCATGCCGATCTCTGCGAGCGTCTCCTTCTCGAACTTCTTCGGATCGATCGGAGTCTCACCCGCGAGGTGCAACTTCATGTCGACGATCGCGCTCGCCTGCGCCTCTGCGGTGGCGAAGCCCTCGTTGAACGTGCGCGCCTTCTCCATGCGCTCGAGCAGGCTCTTCGGAATCGACTCACCCTTCTCGTTCGCGAGGAAGGCGAGCACCTCCGGAGTGGAGAGCCAGTGCTCGAAGAGCTGGGACGGCAACTCCACGAAGTCGCGCATCACGTTCGTCCCTGAGAGCGACGGATACGTCACGTTCGAGAGCAGGCCGTGCAGCGCGTGACCGAACTCGTGGAAGAGCGTGCGCGCGTCGTCCCACGAGATCGTCGGCTGACCCTTGATGAAGTTCGAGTTGTTCGAGACCAGCGTGAGCACCTCAGCATCGACGCGCTGCTGATCGCGGTAGGCGCTCATCCACGCACCCGACTGCTTGCCCGGCCGCGCGTACGGATCGAAATACCAGAGCCCGAGCGGCTTCTCGTTGCGGATGACCTCGTAGACGGTGACCTCGGGGTGGAAGATCGGGAGCCCATCACGCTTCTCGAAGCGCAGCCCGTAGAGCTGCTTCGCCACCCAGAACATCGCCTCGCGCAGGCGCTCGAGCTGGAGGAACGGCTTCAATTCCTCGAGATCGAGATCGAACTTCGCCTTGCGCAGCTTCTCCGAGAAGAACCGGTAGTCCCACGGCTCGATCTTGAAGCCGGCGAGCGCGTCGATCTCCTTCACGTCTTTCTCGAACTGCGCGCGCGCTGGAGCCCAGACAGAGAGCATCAGCCCGAGCGCGTTCTTCGGATCCTTCGCCATCGCGTCATCGAGGCGCCAGTGCGCGAAGGTCTCGAAGCCGAGCAGCTTCGCCTTCTTCGCGCGCAGCGTGAGGATCTCGGCCGCGATCGTGTTGTTGTCGCGCGCGTTGCCGTTGTCTCCGCGGCTGGTCCACATGCGCCAGCCCTTCTCGCGGAGCGAACGCACGGAAGAGGTCGAGAGGAACGGCTCCATCGCCGAGCGCGAGTTCGCGATCATCCACACGCCGGGCTTGCCGCGACGCTCGGCCTCGGCCGCTGCGGCGGAGATCTGCGCCTCCGAGAGACCCGCGAGTCCATCGCGCGACTCGATCACCAGCACGTCTTCTTCTTCGTCGCCGAGCAGGTTCTGGCTGAACTGCGTGGTGAGCGAGGCGAGCTGCTGGTTGAGCGCCGACAGTTCCTTCTTCTTGTCCTCGGGGAGGTGCGCGCCGTGACGCGTGAACGAGGTGTAGTGCCGCCACACGAGCCGCTGCTGCTCGACGTTCAAGCCCACCTTCGAGCCCTCGTAGACCGCCTTGATCCGGGCGAAGAGCTTCCCGTTCTGAATGATCGAGTCGCGGAACGCGGCGAACTTCGGAGAGAGCTCCGTCTCGATCGCCTGGAACTCCGGAGACGAGAGTCCACCGGACCACACGCCGAACAGGCTCATCGCGCGCGTGAGCGGCGCACCCGACTTCTCGAACGCGACGATGGTGTTCTCGAACGTCGCGGGAGCGGCGTTACTGGTGATCGCCTCGATCTCCGCCAGCTGCCCGGCCATGCCGTCTTCGATGGCCGGCTTGAAGTGCGAGACCTGGATCTTGTCGAACGCGGGCACTCCACCGAACGGGCCCGTCCACTGCGCGAAGACCGGATTTTGTTCAGAGCTCATGGGCGTGCTTCATCGCACGCCGAGCCCTGAGGAACACGCACGAGAAACAATGATCACGAGTCTGCCCCCTTCGCTCGAAATCCCGGCCGCGGGTTTCGACGCGAGGAAAGAGCTCGAGGGCCAGCTCGCGATGAGCACGGCGTGAATCCGAAAGCCTGCCCTCCCTCAGAGCAGAGAGCTCACCGCTTGCGGTTCTTCTTCTTGTTTTCCTTCTCGCGCTTGCGCCGCTCCTTGATCGCCTTGCGCTCGGCATCGCTCTGCCCCGACTTCTGAGGCCCCAGCGAGTAGCCCTGCATGCGCGCCTGCGCGAGCTGCGCCTTGCTCATCGGCGGCGTGTACCCGGGAGGCAAACCCGCGGGCATCTGCATCGGCATGCCCGGCATTCCACCCGGCCCGCCCATGCCCAGCGCCTGCGCCATCATCGGGTCCTTCCCGAAGAGCGAGCCCAGGTCCATGTTCTTCATCGCGTTCATCTGACCCAGCTGCTTGAAGAACGGCAGCTTCCCGAGGATGCCGGGGTCCTGGCCGATGGCGCCCATCATCTGCTGCATGGCGCCGAACTTCTGCATCAGCTCGCCGACTTCCTCCGCCTTGCGGCCGGAGCCCTTCGCGATGCGCTCGACGCGGCCCTTCGCGATCAGGTGCGGCTGCGAGCGCTCCTGCTCGGTCATCGAGTTGTAGATGGCGTCGATCTTGTCGAGCTCCTTCTCGTTCGGGTTGAGCTGTTCGCTCATCTCCCCGAGGAAGGGCATCTTCTCCATCAGGTCCTTCAAGGGGCCCATCTTCCGCACCGTGCGGATCTGCTCCATGAAGTCCTTCATGTTGAAGCGGCCCGAGAGCAGCTTCTTCGCGTCTTCTTCGGCCTTGTCCTGGTCGACGACGCCTTCGAAGTCCTTCATCAGGCCGACGACGTCGCCGAACCCGAGAATGCGCGAGGCGAGACCCGCGGGACGGAACTCCTCGAGCTTGTCGAGGCCTTCGCCCATGCCGAGGTACTTGATCGGCTTGCCCGTGACTTCCTTGATCGAGAGCGCCGCGCCACCACGCGCATCACCGTCGAGCTTGGTGAGAATGAAGCCGTCGATCTCGAGGCGGCGATTGAACTCGGCCGCCGTCTTCACCGCGTCCTGACCGATCATCGCGTCGGTGACGAGGATGATGTTGTCGGGCTTGGTGATGGACTTGATCGACTCGAGCTCGCTCATCAGCGCGTCGTCGATCGCGAGGCGGCCGGCGGTATCGATGATCACCGTGTCGAGCTTCTCCGCGCGCGCCTTCTCGTACGCGAGCCGCGCCAGCTCAGGAGGCTGCGTGTTCGGCTGGTGGAAGACCGGCACCTCGAGCTTCTGACCGAGGACCTTCAGCTGATCGACGGCGGCGGGACGGTAGATGTCGGCCGCGACGAGGAGGATCTGGCGACCTTCCTTCTTCAGCTTGTACGCGAGCTTGCCGGTGGTGGTCGTCTTACCCGAGCCCTGCAGACCGACCATCATGATGCCGCTGACGGTGCCCTTCCCCTTCAGCTTGAACGAGGTGTCCACCGGACCCATCAGGGCCTCGAGCTCGTCGTGGCAGATCTTCACGAAGTGATCGCCCGGAGAGACCTTCATCTTCCGGCCGCTCTTGTCGGTGATCGAGGTCTTCACCTCGGCGCCCGCCGCCTGCTCACGCACGCGCGCGACGAACTTCTTCACCACGTCGAAGGCCACGTCGGCCTCGAGCAACGACACGCGGATGTCGCGCAGCGACTCGTCGATGAGCTCAGGCGTCAGCTCGGCCTTGCCCAGGAGTCGATTCTTCGCGGCTCGGAAGCCCTTCGAAACTGTTTCCAGCATGCGGCGCTCCTACACCACAAAGCCCCGTAGGGCACACGTGCAGTGGTAAACACGTCAACCCTTCGAAGCTGCGCTTTCCCTGCCCTCGTGGAGCAGTCATGGACGTCCGAATCGTCGCGCTGCTCCTCGTTGGCTTCCTCAGCGGATTCGCCCTCCCGGGGTGCGGGAGCACGAAGACTTGTGGCGCTGCAAACTGTCCGGGGTGCTGTGATCAGGCTGGCCAATGCCAGCTCGGCTCGACGCCTGAGACCTGCGGCTCGAGTGGGGCCATCTGCAGCCGCTGCGGGGTCGGTACCGTGTGCCAGTTCGGTGAATGCAGCGCGAGCTTTCCGGGAGGCGGCGCAGGAGGCTCCGGCGGTGGGGGCTCCGGGGGCGGCACTGGCGGAGGCGGCAC
>CBIHPJ010000159.1:0-14048 GCA_966211295.1 uncultured Myxococcales bacterium
CGTGAAGCGCCATCAACGCCGCGAGCGCCCACTCATGCAGCGTGCATCCATCGACCTTCGCGCGCTCATGAAGCCAGCTCTGCCTCGAGAGCTCATGAAACTTCCGTGGACCACCGAGCGGCGAGTGACAGATCACCGTCACTCCGCGATCGAGCGCCCTCGCGACCACGCCACCAGCGAGCGCGGAGTCATCAACGAGACTCACTCCGAGTTGCACCGCGGAGATCTCCGCATTCTCCATCGCCTCATCGAGCTGCGCGCGATTCACGTTCGACACGCCGACGGCCTTCACGAGCCCCGCGGTGCGAAGTTCCTCGAGGGCACGCACCGAAGTCTTCAGCGACACGTACGGATCCGGAGCGTGCAGCAAATACAGATCAATCGCTCTCCCACCGAGCGCCGCGAGACTCGCCTCGCATTGGGCTCGAATGGTCGAGGCCTTCCCATCAGGAATCCACTTCGGCCCATTCCTCCGCATGCCGCCCTTGGTGATCAGCCGCGCGTTGGCTCCGTGCGCGTGCTCACCGAGGAACTTCGCCATCCAGCGCTCGTTGTGTCCGTACTCCGTCTCATCGATCCCGTACGCGTGCGCGGTGTCGAAGATGGTGAACCCCGCATCGAGCGCGGCGTGAACGGTCGCGCGAGCGCGCGCCTCATCGCGATTGGGCAGGGTGGAGAGCCGCATGCACCCGAGCCCGGCGCGGAGATCCTGGGGCGACAACCAAGGCACGAGCGGCTCGATAGCACGGACTGCGGTCCCCGCTCCTCGCCCAGCCAGTTCGCCGGGTGTCTCCCTCTCCCTGCGCCAGCGGGGAGAGGGGCAGGGGAGAGGGGCGTACCTTCACACTGCGCGTCGATCCGGAGTGAGTGCGCGTCGTCCCGCCGGGACTGCGCGTCGTGAGCGAGAGACTGCGCGTCGTGTTTCTGTCCACTGCGCGTCG
The DNA here is from genome assembly GCA_966211295.1 of uncultured Myxococcales bacterium. Lineage (GTDB taxonomy): Bacteria > Myxococcota > Myxococcia > Myxococcales > Myxococcaceae > Archangium_A. The sequence goes on from CBIHPJ010000159.1 coordinate 942, forward strand.
TCACATTCTCACTGCGCGTCGTTCCGGAGGCGCTGCGCGTCACTCCGGAGTCACTGCGCGTCGACAGTGAGGCCCCTCTCCCCGACCCTCTCCCCGCTTCGCAGGGAGAGGGAGATCAGGTCGCCTCATCGCGCGCGTCATTCCGAGAAGAGAGCAGCGACTTCAGCGGCGCCTTCACCTTCAACACCGGCACCGTCAGCCCTTCTTCCTTCGCCGCGGAGAACGCCAACTGCAGCGCGCGCAGTTCTCTGAGCACGCGCCCCTCAATTCGATTCACCGCCGGAGAATCGCCGCGCTCGGTCGCAACACTTGCCGCCTCCAGCGCCGTATCCTTCAGCAACCGCGCCGACTCTTCCGCGCGGAAGAGCAACCCATCATCGAGCCCGAGCTCGTCAGCGAGGATCCGCAGCCGCGCATCCTGCCTCCAGTTCGTCAGCAACTGCGCAAGGTGCTCGAGCGCCGAGGTCACTTCCTCCACCGTCCGGCTTCCCTTGTTCGCGATCGCGAGCGCCGCGCCTCTCGCCTCGTCACCACCCACCAGCAACGTCATCCGACTCCGAAGCCGCGCGCGCAGCTGATTCGACTCCTCCAACGCCGCATCACGAGTGCGCCGCGCCTCCACCACCTCGGGCTTCGGAGTCCCTGCGACCTGCTCCTCGAGACCGAGCGTCAGCTCAGCCAGCCACGCGAGCCGCTGCTTCGAGTACGGCACGTCTTCATTCTGTGCGCGCGCCAGCGCACCATCGGCGACGAGCAGCCACTCCTGCGCCTGGTGCAGCACGTCGTTCGCCTTCGTCCGCCGCGCCCACGCGTCGCACTGCTGCTCGGTCCACATCGACCTGAACCCCTCGCGCAGCAACGGCGACAACTTCGGGAGCTGCTTGGCCAACTTCTTCGCGGCACTGACCGGCGCCTCACGCTTTCGCTTCGCCATCCCCAGAGCCGAACCGACTTCTCGACAGTGCGCAACGACCGCGTCCTCGTTTGTGGGCAGCGAGGTTGGACCCACGCCGTTACGGTCCAGCCCCTATGAAGACCATCACTGAGACGTTGGAGCTGCAGCACCGCGCCATCGAGCAAGAGGTCGCCACGTTCGCCAACGCGCTCAAGATGGAGAGCCTTCAGGGCGCACGCTCGGGCCTCGATCGCCTGGAGACCATGCTCCTCGCGCACATCAAGCTCGAGAACACCGAGTTCTACCCGGCGTTCCTCGCTCGCGCGGAAGGTGACCCCGTGCACCAGACGGTCTCACTCTTCCAACAGAACCTCGCGCGCATCGGCGAAGGACTGATCTCCTTCTTCGCGCGTTGGAAGGGGCCGCTCACCCCACTGAGGCTGCAAGCCCTCCAGCCGGAGTGGGCCGCTGCGCTCAAGCTCCTCAACGGCCGCCTGCGGGATGAAGACAAGGTGCTGCACCCCATCCATCGCAAGTTGTTCAGTCACTAAGCGTTGGCTGCGCGCGTGATGTAGTGCTCGAGCTCTTCGATCAAGAACGCCTGCTCGCCCACCACGTCCCTGATCAGGTCGCCGACCGAGACGATGCCGAGCACGCGCTCACCATCGGTCACCGGCAGGTGACGCAGCCGCAAGTGCGTCATCAGCCCCATGCACTCCTCGGTGGAGATGTCCGCGGGTACCAGGCGCACCTCGCGCGTCATCATTTCCTCGACGGTGTGCTCTTCGAGCGAATCCCCGACTGCGCATTCGCGCACGAAGTCGCGCTCGGAGACGATGCCGATCATCTGGCCGTCGTCGTCGAGCACCAGGAGCGCGCCCACGTTCCACAGCGACATCAACCGCGCGGCCTCGACGATCGAGGCGTCGGGGCTCACGGTGATCAACTCCTGCAACGCCTTCTCTTCGAGGATGTTGCGAACCAGCTTCATCATGCGGCGCCTCCCTGTGCGACCCCGCAAGGCTGCTCGCGTCAGAGAGGCTGCGCCCGAGAAGAAGGCGGGCCGAACAGCCAGTGTCACTCCACCTTTAAGGCCAGGCTGAGCGGCACCTTCTCAATCAAACACTTGTCTTCACTGCACACGCTGAAGGCGACGATGCCGGCCACTTTGCCTGCGCCCGCCTTCTCCGGAGTGAGCGGCAGTGGGAACTCGACCTTGCACGAGTCCTCGGCCTTCGCGGCGCACGGCGTCTTCGTGGCTGCGGTGAGCGCCACGCGCTCGCCAGAGAACTTCACCGCCTCGGATCCTTCGGGGCGGAAGCTCACCGGGTACTCCGGATTCACGTGGAAGCCTGAGATCGCGGTGACGGTGATCGTCGCGGCGCTCGACTCCTGGCCGGCCTTGAGCGCGGGCGAGGTCATGCTCAGTTCGTAGTTCTTCTCCTCGGTCTTCTTCTCCGGTGGAGGAGCAGGCGGAGGCGTCGCCTCCTTCGTGCACGCAGCGAGCAGCAGCGCGAGCAGACTTACTTGGCGTACTTGACGGAGCATCCGTAGGCCTTGGTGTCAGGGGTTTTCACCGCGCGCTTCGCCGCGAGATCCTCGAGCGCCGCGTCGACGTAGTTCACCAGCTTGCCGCCCTCGGGCGACTGACCTTCTCCGTCGGGCGAGTTGTCGATCGCTCCGCGGTACGCGAGCACGCCCTTCGCGTCGATCACGAAGAGGTGCGGCGTGTTGGTGGCGCCGTACTCCTTGCCCACCGTGCCGGCCTCGTCGACGAGGATCGGGTTCTCCATCGCGAAGCCCTTCGCGCCTTCCTTGCTCTTCTCCGCACCGGCGCCTTGCTTGCCCGCCGCTCCGGAGTTGATCGACAGCCACACGATGCCGTTCTTCTGCTGCTTCTTCGCGGTGTCGACGAGCGAGCCCCTGGTGTGAGACGCCTTCACGTAGGGACACTCGGGGTTGAACCACTCGAGCACCACCGTCTTGCCCTTGAACGACGAGAGTTTGACCTCCTTGCCGTCGACATCTTTGAGGGTGAAATCAGGAGCTGGCTTGCCGAGCTCCGCGCCCGCGAACGCAGGCACCGCAAGAAGAGTGACGAGGGAGAGGATTCTCATGGCTCGTCTCTTAACAGCGGCTGGTGAAGAAGTGCTCAGCCACTGGCGAGCGCTTTGACGAGCTCGCGGAGAGAAGCGTCGAGGTGGTCATGCGAGTGCTGCCTGAGGAGTCTTTCTGATCAACGCCCGCGTTCCGAGGAAGAGCAGATGCGAGGCGAGCGCCATCAACACGAAGGCCACCAAGCCGTTCACCTGCGTGACTCGGGTCGCCGTCGGAGAGAACGCTTCCTTCAGCTGCAGCAACAGCGAGGTGAGCGTCACCACCGACACGAAGACCGTCGGCAGCAGCGTGTACCAGTAGCGCTTGCCCAGGCGCTGCAACCACACCGTCACGCCCATCAGCGAGAGCGCCGCGAGCAATTGATTGCTGGTGCCGAAGAGCGTCCAGAATTGCTTCCAGCTCCCGGGCTGCGCGACGAGCAGGAACGCCATCGGAGTGCCCACGGTGATCGCGGTCGCCACGTAGCCGCCGGTCTTGCTCGTCCAGCCGAAGAGCTCCTGCAGGATGTAGCGGCCCAGTCGCGTGGAGACGTCGAGCGTGTCGAACACGAAGGTACTGAACGCCATCGCGCCGAAGGTGATCGCGAACGCGAGGTGCTTCTGCCCGAGCACCACCGCGAAGAAGCGGCCGAGCCCGATGCCGTAGATGGTGCCGGCGCCTTTGCCCTGCATCTCCTGGGTGGAGATCACCATCACGGTGGCGAGCGCGATCACCGCGACGAAGCCTTCCATCAACATCGCGCCGTAGCCGACGGGATGGCAGTGCGATTCCTTCTCGATCTGCTTGCTGGTGGTGCCGCTGCACACCAGGCCGTGGAACCCGCTGCACGCGCCGCACGCGATGGTCACGAAGAGGAACGGGAACATCACGCCCGTGGAGCCGCCGATGTCGAAGCCCTTGAACGCGGGCTGCTGAATCTCGAAGCCGCCGAAGAAGAGGCCCACCACTCCCGCGGCGAGCGCGAGGTAGAGCACGAAGCCGCCGAGGTAGCCGCGCGGTTGCAGCAGCAGCCACACCGGCGTGAGCGAGGCGATGAAGCAGTAGCCGAGGATCAACAGTCCCCACGCGGTGGGACCGAGGGTGACGACGGTGGAGAGCTTGGTGCCGAGCCACACCACGCCGAGCGTCGCGGGCACGAAGATGGCCGTCTGCAGCCAGAGCTTCGGCTTCACGTACTTCTCCACGAGTCCCATCACGAGCGCGAGCAGCAGGTACATCGTGCTCGCCGCGGCGACGGCGCCACCGGGGTGGAAGTCGAAGGTGAGGCCCTGCAATTCCGGATCGCCCTGCACGAAGGTCGACGTGGTCACGTCGGTGAACGCGACGATCACGTAGATCAACGCGACCCAGATGAAGACCAGCATCGCCGTGCCCGCGCGAGGCCCGAGCTGCAGCTTCACCACTTCCGCGATCGACTTCGCGTCATGGCGCACGCTCGCCACCAGGGTGGAGAGATCGTGCACCGCTCCGATGAAGACCACGCCCACGCTGATCCAGATCAGCGCGGGGAGCCAACCGAACTGCTGCGCCGCGAGAATGGGACCAGCGATCGGTCCCGCGGCGGCGATCGCCGAGAAGTGCTGACCCAGCAGGTAGAAGGGACGCGTGGGAACGAAGTCCACTCCGTCGGAGTGGCGCGTGGCGGGCGTGGCCCTGCCGTCGTCGAGCGCGTACTGCCGCGCGACGAAACCGCCGTAGAAGCGGTAGCCGAAGAACAGGCCCGCCAACACCACCGTGGCGATCAGCGGGAGTGACATCGCAGCTGATTACTTCACCTGCGCCGGCGCGCCGGGACGGTTGCCCATGTTGTTGATCGCGTCCTGCATGGACTTCTGCGGGTAGTCCTTCGGCACTTCGAACTTGTCGGCGGGGAGCGCGCTCTTCGAGAGCGACTTGAGCGTCGTCTCGGTGGTGACCACGCCCTCGGCGTTCATGTGCTGGCGCCACACCGGGAAGCCCGGAGCGTTCCCCGCTTCATCGAGCCCGTGCTGCAGCGGGCCTCCGCCCGGACCGCCCTTGGGCATCACGTCGGTCATCACCTTCTTGAAGTCGTCGGCGGTGATCCCGATGTCCTTCCACGAAGCGAAGCAGCCTTCGCCGCCCGGCTTGCCGTCGCGGGTGATCGTGTAGTCCTGGCAGGAGTAGTTGCCGATCTTCCGCGCGGGCGTCTTCTTCTTCTCGTAGGCGTAGACCGGCGGCTTCGCGTCGCCCTGGGCGCCGAGCATGTTCTGCTCCACACGCGCGCGCTGCTCGGGCGTCATCTTCTCGAGCTGCGCCTTGAGCTGCTCGCGGAACTGGGCCTGCCGCGCTTCGGTCGCCTTGCTGTCTTCCTCGGTGATCACCATCACCATCTTCCGCTGGTGATCGACGACGAAGAGCTTCTTGGCCGTCATGTCGCGAATCATGGTGCGCGTCGGGCCGTCGGCTTCCTTCAGCTCGAACACGGCGTTCGTACCCTTCACCGAGAGGGTGACCTCGCGCTTCTTTCCTCCAGCGAGCACCTCGTTCACGAGGGTGAGATCACCGGCGAGCGCGGTGCTGGCGATGCAGACGAGAGCGGCGATGAGCGAGCGGATCATGCGCGCTTCTTTACCCTATTTTCTGAGCTCACCTTCGTGATCCTCGGGCTCCACGTGCACCACCACGTCGACCACCTCCCCGAACGCAGCGCGGAGTTTTTCCTCAACCACGTGCCCGATCCGATGGGCGGCGCGGAGATCGAGCGCGGCATCCACATGAATGGTCAGGTCCATGTGGACGTGGCCCTCGAGCCCCCGGCTGCGGATGTCGTGCGAACCACGCACTTCCTCGATCTCGGTGAGCACGGCGCGCACCTTCGCGGGATCGATGCGCGCGGAGTCCGCCAGCACGCCGACCGCTTGCTTGATGATGCCGTAGCCGGTGTACGCGACGAATCCGAGCACCAGCAGCGCGACCACGCCGTCTGCGCGGCCCACTCCGAAGGCGGTGAGGACGAGCGAAGCGATCACCGCGATCGTCACCAGCACGTCCGACTTCGTGTGGCCCGCGTCCGCGAGGAGGAGCGCGCTCTTGAGCTCCCTGCCTTTCGCTGACTCGTAGCGCGTGACGGCGAGGTTCACGAGCAACGTGCCCACCATCACCCCGATGGAGAGCGGGCTCACTTGCGGATGCACGTCCTTCACGATCGCCGCGAAGGCCATGCGGCCGAGCTCGAGCACTGCGATGCCGATCATCACTCCGATGGCGAGAGAGGCGAGCGTCTCGAACTTGTGATGCCCGTAGGGATGTTCGGCGTCGGCGGGTTGTGCCGCGAAGTGCATCGCCACCAGTCCGATGATGTTGCTCGCGCCGTCGATGAAGGAGTGCAGGCCGTCAGCGGTGACCGCGGTGGAGTCGGTGGTGATTCCGAGGACGAGCTTGAGCGTCGCCACCGCCCAGTTGGCGACCAGAATGCCCCAGAGCACCCGGCTCACTCGGCGGCTGCGTTCGACGTGACTGACGGCAGTCATGCGCGATCAGTACTCCGGAACTTCGTCGTTTGCCTTGAGCAGTCGCATGTCTACTGTCCGCAGCCGGATGGTCACGTACACGCTCGTCACCTGTCCGCAGTGCAACGCGCCGCTGCCGAATTTGGCGCCGACGGGCGTGATGCACTGCGACTACTGCGGCGTCGCGCTCGTGCCCTCCACGGGTGGCGTGCGGTTGATGCAGCCGCCCGAGTCCGATCTTCCGGATCCCGGTCGCACCCGGCTCTGGGCAGGCGGACGTCGCTACATCCTCGACGGGCGCGTGGCGAAGGGCAGCTCGAGCGACGTGTTCCTCGCGCGGTTCGATCACCGGCTCTCCGAGACCGTGGTGATCAAGATGCTGCGCGCCGCGGATGATCTCGAGGTCTTCAAGCACGAGTGGGAAGTGCTGAACGCGCTGCAGCGCGCCACGCGCGACGGCGTGGCGCACTTCTCGCGACTGATGCCTTCGCCCGTGACGTTCGGTGAAGCGCGCGTCGGCGTGCACGGAACCGAGGGCACGCGGCAGGTGATGGTGCTCGGTTACGCGTCGGGCTTCGTGCACACCTTCAACGACGTGCATTCGGAGTACTCCTCAGGCATCCCCGCGGGTGCGTCGATCTGGTTGTGGAAGCGCGTGCTCGAGTCGCTCGCCTGGCTGCACGGCGCGGGCTGGGTGCACTGCGCGGTGTTGCCTGAGCACTTGCTGGTGCACGCGGGCGATCACGGAGTGCGGCTGGTTGGCTTCTCCTGCGCCACGCGCGTGGGCGAGAAGGTGAAGACGACCGTGCGTGGAGTATCACCCGGCGTCGTCGCTCAACCTGCGATCGATCTCTCGATGAGCGCGCAGGCGATGAAGTTCCTGCTCGGCGCTTCGGTTCCCGAGCCGCTGCAGAAGTTGCTCGACCGCGTGACGAACGACGCCGCGAGCTTCGCTGATGGATGGGCGCTGATCGCCGAGGTCGATGCCGTGGCGAGACAGCTCTTCGGTCCGCCGCAGTACGTGCCGTTTCACATGCCGGGTTGGAAGTAACCGGCGCCACCACAAGGAGCTCTCATGGGCTACGGGTCGTATAGCTACGAAGCGCATCAGGCGATCACCTCGAGCCGCGCGGGCCAGTCTGCCGCCGCCGTCTTCACGGGCACGGTCGTGGATCCCAGGATGGATCCGAAGGGCGTGAAGTTCCGCGAGTCGCGGGACAGCAACGACAACCCGAACTCACTCGGCATCGTGTTCGCGCTCGACATCAGCGGCTCGATGGCGAGCATTCCCGTCGACATCGCGACCAAGCAGCTGCCCGGTTTCATGAAGCTGCTCACCGATACGAAGGTGGCGAGCCCGCAGGTGCTCTTCGCCGCGCTGACGGACGTGCAGGGTGACGGGCGTCCGCTCCAGGTCGGCCAGTTCGAGACCACCGCCGAGCTGATGGATCGCTGGCTCACCAAGTGTTCGCTCAAGGGCGGCGGCGATGAGCTCTACGAGCTCGCGTTCCACTTCTTCGCGCGCCACACCGCGATGGACTGCTTCGAGAAGCGGCAGCGCAAGGGCTACCTGTTCATGACGGGTGACGAGCCCGCGAACACCACGCTCCCGGGCGCGTTGGTGAAGCGGTGGTTCGACGCCGACGTGCAGGACCAGACGCTCGAAGCGGTGATCACCGACGTGAAGCGCACCTTCCACCCTTTCTTCATCGCGCCTGATCGCAAGCGCGGCGCGGGCGTGTCGGCGTTCTGGACTCCGTACCTGAAGGACAACTTCATCGTGCTCGATGATCCCGCGGACACCTGCGCCGCTGCCGCTGGTCTCGTCGCGCTCGGAGAAGGCGCCGTGAAGGGCCTCGCCGGACTCGAGGAGAGCCTGAGCAAGGCGGGCAACGGGCGCGCGAAGCAGGTGGTCGAGGCGTTGAAGCCCTGGGCCACGGCCAACGGAAAGGCGTGACGTGGGGTACGGCGCGTACAGCTACGAAGCGCACGCTGCGATCACCTCGGCGCGGGCCACTAAGCCCACGCAGCAGGTGTTCTCGCAGCGCTCCTGCCACCCGCTGATGGATCCGAAGGGCGTGGGGCTGCGCGAGAGTCGCGACAGCGCCCAGCATCCCGACTCGATCGCCATCGCCTTCGCGCTCGATGTCACGGGCTCGATGGGAGCGGTGCCCGAGCGGCTCGCGCGCCACGATCTTCCCGGGCTGATGAAGCGGCTCGGAGAGTTCGGCATTCGTGATCCGCAGGTGTTGTTCATGGCGGTGGGAGACGCGTTCTCTGATCAAGCGCCGCTCCAGGTCGGTCAGTTCGAGTCGACCGCAGAGTTGATGGATCAATGGCTCACCTGGTCGTGGCTCGAGGGCGCGGGCGGAGCGGGAGATCGTGAATCGTACGATCTCGCGCTGTACTTCGCGGCGCGGCACCTCGATCTCGACTGTCATCGCAAGCGCGGGCAGCGCGGCTACCTGTTCCTCACCGGCGACGAGAAGCCGTACACGCACGTCTCGCGCAAGGCGGTGAAGCAGTGGCTCGGTGACGAGCTCGAGGTCGATCTTCCGCTGCAGTCGGTGGTGGAAGAGGTGCAGCACGCGTTCGAGCCGTTCTTCCTGATTCCGGATCTCGATCGTCGCGCGGCGTGTGAGCGCGCGTGGCGCGATCTGCTCGGCGATCGCGTGGTGTGCATGGAGAGCCCCGAGGACACCAGCGTGGTGGTCGCGGGTTTGCTCGCGCTCGGTCAGAAGCTGCACACGTTGGATTCGCTCGCGAAGCAGCTGCGTGATGGCGGCTTCGATGGCCGTCGCGTCGGTCGCGTGGCGCGCGCGTTGATGCCGTTCGCGGCGAGCATCGGGAGAGATGACGCTCCGAAGCTGAAGCTCGAGTCGACCGCCGAAGTGCAGGACGTGTCCGACGGACCGAGCGGGCTCAGGCGCACGTGACTCATTGCCTCCCTCTCCCCTGGCGGGGAGAGGGTCGGGGTGAGGGGATAACGCTGAAATGACGTCACGAGCGTTCATCGTCACCGGGCTCGGCTTCGGAGACTGCGGCAAGGGCACGGTGACCGACGCGCTCGCGCGTCGACATGCCGCGCGGCTGGTGGTGCGCTTCAATGGGGGCGCGCAGGCCGGTCACAACGTGGTCCTCCCCGATGGCCGGCACCACACCTTCGCGCAATTCGGCGCGGCGTCGTTCGTCGAGGGCGTGCGCACTCATCTCGCTCAGTACGTCGTGGTGCATCCGACTGCGCTCGCGGTGGAAGCGGACTACCTCGCTCGTGCTGCGGTGCCCGATGCGTTCGCGCGGCTCACGATTGATCCGCGTTGCCTGGTGACGACTCCGTTTCATCAGGCGGCGGGGCGGCTGCGAGAGCGCGCCCTGGGGCACGGAACGTGTGGCGTGGGAGTAGGGGAAACGGTGCGCGATTCGCTCGCTCACCCGGACGATGTGCTGCGCATCGGTGAGCTTCGGATTGATCATCTTGAGAGAATTCGGGCCCGGCTCTCCCTCTCCCTGCGCAGCGGGGAGAGGGTTGGGGAGAGGGGCGGCGGCGGTGACCCCGATTGGTCCCTGCTGCACGATCCATCGGTCTCCCAACGCTGGCTCGACGTCGTGCGCACCCTCCCGCTCCGACTCGTGACCGACGAAGAAGTCGCGCACTCGCTCCGCGAGCAATCCATCGTCTTCGAGGGCGCGCAGGGAATTCTCCTCGACGAGCATCACGGGTTTCATCCGCACACCACCTGGAGCAATTGCACCGCACGCAACGCGCTGCACTGGCTGCGTGACTCCCCGCACAAAGTGGAGCGAGTGGGCGTGCTCCGCAGCACGCTGACTCGTCACGGAGCAGGTCCCCTTCCTTCAGAGTCACCGGAGTTGTCGGCGCGTCTCCCCGAGCCCCACAACTCGAGCGCCGGTTGGCAGGGCGCGTTTCGCGTGGGCTGGTTCGATCCCGTGCTGCTTCGCTACGCGATCAAGGCCAACGGCGGCGTCGATTCACTCGCGCTCACGCACGTCGATCGCACACAGGCGCAATTCGTCGAGTCGTACGGCTTCGAGTTGCCTTCGCTGATTGCACGCGAAGGTTCGCCCGAGCGTCTCGAGCAGCAGGCCGCGATCACTCGCCTGCTCGCGGCTGCAACGCCGACGCTCGCGAGAATCCCCGAGGGAGATTTCGCGGACTGGGTAGAGCGGCTCCTCGGCGTTCCGATCGCGGTGACCTCTCACGGACCAACTCACACCGACAAGCAGTGGCGCCTGCCGGAGAGCTGATCGTCAACGCCGCGCGCGGCTCGGTGCAGCCGCTTCGAGCGCCGCAAGCAAGGTCTCGAACTCGAAATCTCCGTCATGACGGATTCCGTTGATGAAGAAGGTCGGAGTGCCGTTCACACCGCTGCGAACGCCGTCGAGAAAGTCCTCGCGCACCCGGGTCGCCGCGTGAGTGCTCAAGTCCCTGCGAAACTGCGTTTGGTCTAGACCGAGGCGAGCCGCGTACTCCATGAGGTGTCGATCATCGAGAGCGCTCTGATGTTCGTACAGCAGGTCGTGCATCTCCCAGAATTTTCCCTGCATCGCCGCTGCTTCGGCCGCCTGGGCTGCGTGACGGGCGTGCGGGTGGCTCTCGGCGAGCGGAAAATTTCTGAACACGAAACGAAGACGCGAGCCGAGCTGCTGCTGAAGCCGCTTCACGATCGGGTATGCCGCGCCGCAGTAGGGACACTCGTAGTCGCCGTACTCGACGAGCGTCACTCCGGCCTGCGCTGATCCTTCCGAATGGTCGCGCGAACCGACGGGTCGCGTGAGCCTGGCCTCTTCGAACGTCTCTTCAAGCATGTTGGACCTCTGCAGACAGTGACTCGAGGGCGCGAAGAATTCCGCCAGCGCCGGGATTGACCGCGATAGGAGAGACGTAGCTCCAGCGAATGATGCCGGCGGCGTCGATGACGAAGAGGGCGCGCTCGGTGATGCCCTGCTCGGCGCGGTACACCCCGTAGAGCCGAGCGACCCGGCCCTTCGGCTCGAAATCAGCGAGCAGCGGGAACGCCAACTTGCGGTCGCGAGCGAAAGCCAGGTGACACCACACGCCGTCGACGGAGATCCCCAGGAGCTCTGCGTCGTACTGACGGAACTCGGAGAGGACCTCGTTGTAGAGCGCCATCTGATCGCCACACACCGGGCTCCAATCCTCCGGGTAGAACGCGAGGATCACGGGCCGCCCGTGGAAATCGCTCAGCGTGATGGACTGATTGGGCGTAGCGGCGAGCGTAAAGTCGGGCGCCGCCGTCCCTGCTGGAAGTGCTGTCATCGTGGCTCCTCTGGAATCCAGAGCGGTGATTCAGCTCTAACGACCGACCGCGGTCGCGGTTCGCGAGATCTGCATGACCCGCACTCCGCGCAGGTCGAGCACCCAGTCGCCGTGTGGCCGCGTCACCACCATCATGACGTGGTCACAACCCGGGCAACGGAACACGGCACCCAACTGCAGGCCGTAGACGAGAAGTGCTCCGACCTGCGACGCCTGGCCGCAGCCGTCGCACATCGCGGTCGCCGTGGTGACCTCGAAAGAGAAGAGCTCCTGCATCATCCCCGCCGCTGCGTTTCCATCGAGCGTGAGTTGGTTGGCTGTCTGGATCATGGCGTCACCCCGTTGGTCCGAACCTCTCGGTCTTGATCGATGCCGGTGGATGGTTCAGCGCCACCAGCGCATTCGCCACCGACTCCACGAACGGAGTCGGCCCGCAGACGTAGACGCGCGGTCGTTGCTCCGGCGCGAAGGCCACCGTCCGCAACATCTCGGCGTCCACGCGTCCTCGCAGTCCGGCCCAGCCAGGCGGTGTCTCGCGAGTCAGTGTGTGCGAGACCTCGAGGCCGTCGCCAGCGGTGGCGAGCTGCTGGAGCTCTTCGCGAAAGATGATCGAGTCGTGGGTGCGCCAGGACGCGAGCAGGCGCGCGGTTCCACGCGTCGAGCTGCGCGCACGATGGCGCAGCATCGACATGCAAGGGACGATGCCCGACCCGCCAGCGACCCACTGCACGGGACCGGGCAAGGCGGTCGTCCAGGTGAAGTAGCCGCCGATGGGCCCGCGCAGCTCCAGACGATCACCCGCGCGAACTTCGTCGTTGAGGAACGAGGAGACCTCGCCGTCATCGATTCGCTTCACGGTGAGTGCGAGCTCCTGCTGCTCCGGTGCCGAAGCGATCGAGTAGCTGCGCTGGGCCTGGTAGCCATCGTCAGCGGTGAGCCTCAGGTCGACGTGCTGGCCTGGGGTGTGGCCGCGCCAGCCGGGCACCCGCAACACGAAGCTGCGCGTGTCGGCGGTCTCGGTGAGCACCGAGAGCACTTCGGCTTCTCTCCAGACGAGTGGCTCAGTCACCCTGGTACCGCTGCTCTTTCCAGGGGTCGCCGCGGAGGTGGTAGCCGTGCGTTTCCCAGAAGCCGGGTTCGTCGGTTTCGGTGAAGCGGAGGCCCCGTAGCCACTTCGCCGATTTCCAGAAGTACAGGTGCGGCACCAGCAGGCGAACGGGGCCGCCGTGCTCCGGGTCTATCGGCGCGCCCTCGATTTCGTAGGCGATCTACGCCTGGTCGCCGCGGAGATCCGCCACCTGCAAGTTCGTGGTGTAGCCGCCGTC
>CBIHPJ010000160.1:0-14004 GCA_966211295.1 uncultured Myxococcales bacterium
CGGCGGTGCCAGTGCCGCCGCCGGTGGTGGTGCCGCCGCCCGTTCCAGTGCCGCCGCCCGTTCCAGTTCCTCCGCCCGTTCCAGTTCCTCCGCCCGTCGCGGTGCCTCCGCCCGTCATGTCTCCGCCACCGGTTCCCCCGCCACCACCATCAGGGTTGACGTTGTTGTTGGGACATTCACAGCCGCCGATGACCAACACGGCACACGAGGCGAGCAGGAGTTGTTTGAACATGAAGAACCTCGGAGTGGAGAGACGGCGGCGCCCGCAGGCGACACCGCTGGGGAGGAGAGGGCAAGAAAATGACATCCCTCGCGAAGCCGTGTCCCGAACCGGCGCTGGGGTGACCGGCCGCCGCTTCAGATGATTCGGGCCCCCGGTTCCACGCATCGCTGATCAGCGGTAGGTTGGCCGCCGCAATGGCGGTATCGACGTACATGCTCTCGCTGCTCGGCCGGCAGCATCTCCTCCTCGGTGGTCAGTTCTTCGAGCGCTATCGCTCGGCCTGGTTGGTCTGGGAACCCGGTCCGCGGCGGCCTTCGCGCTCTCTCCACGGGAACACTGAAGCGACGCTGCTTCCCAGCTGCCCGACTCCGCCGCCGGTGATGAGCGAAGCGGTGTGCTTCGAGTTGAAGCAGTCACCCAACGCGACGGTCACCGTGGGGCGTGGCAGCGACAACGAGCTGGTGCTCAACGATCTCACCGTCTCGCGCGAGCAATTCGTGCTCGAGTTCATCAACGGCGTGTGGCGGGTGCGCAGCCGAGGCACTCCGCTTCACGTCGAAGGCGTCTCCGTCGAGCCCGAAGGCGTGGTGCTCGAGAGCGGCTCGGTGATCGTCGCCGGCGACGCGCGCATGACCTTCTACTCGCCCGAGGGTTTCCCCACGCGGCTCGAGCTGGAGAACAAGAAGTCGCGCAGCTGAGAGGGAGACGTCTTGATGGTCGCTCCGCCTCCGCGACCTTCCGCTTCGCGGCAAGGTCGGTACTCCGGCTCCGCTCCTGATCAGTTCGTGCAGGCGCCGGCCACGCAGGTGCGGTTGCCGTTGCAGTTCGCGCACGTGCCGCCGTCGGTGCCGCAGGCGTTCTTCGCGGTGCCCGGGTTGCAGGTGCCGCCCGTGCAGCAGCCGCCGCAGGTGGTGGCGTCACAGCGGCAGGTGCCGCCCATGCAGTACGAGCCCACTCCGCACGGCGAGCCAGTGCCGCAGCCGCAGGTGCCGTTGGTGCGGCACGAGTCGGCGCGAACGGGATCGCACTCCACGCACGCGCTGCCGTTCGTCCCGCACGAGTCGGGGCTCTTCGACTTGCAGACGCCGAACTCGCAGCAGCCTGCGGCGCAGGTGGTCGATGAGCACGTGGGCGCCGAGCACATGCCGCCGTCGCACAGGCCGTTGCCGCAGGAGACGCACGCCGCTCCACCGCCGCCGCAGCGCATCGGCGTGTTGCCCGTCTGGCACTGTCCGTTGAAACAGCAACCCGTGGGACACGTCGTGGAGTCACAGAAGGAGGTCACGCAGCCGCCGTCCTGGCAGCTCGTGCTGCCGCCGCACGAGCCACACGCCGCGCCGCCCGCGCCGCAGCTGCTGGGTGAAGTGCCGAGCTGGCAAATTCCCTGCGCGTCGCAGCAACCGTTCGGGCACGTGGTGGAGTTGCACGCCGTGACGCAGGACCTCTGCTGGCAGCTGCCGTTGGCGCAGGTCTGGCACAGCGCGCCGCCAGTACCGCACGCCGTGTTCTGGTTGCCGCCGCGGCAGACACCGTTCTGGCAGCAGCCCGCACAGTTCGACGGACCACACGCGTCGTCGCACGTGCCGGCGTCGCAGGTGCTCGTGCACGTCGAGCACGCCGTGCCGCCCGTACCGCAGGTCAATCGATCGGTCCCCGGCACGCAGATGCCGCCCTGACAGCATCCATTGCACGTCTGCGGGTTGCAGGTGCCTTCGCACGCTCCGGCGTCGCACGAGCCCGCTCCGCACGAGACGCAGGCCATCGCGCCGCGGCCGCAGGAATCGGTCTGATCACCGCTCAGACACAGCGAGCCCGAGCAGCAGCCGTTGCAGTTCAGGGGATTGCACGCCGCGCTCGTGCAGGTGCCGCCGTTGCAGGCCGAGCCGCCGCAGTCGAGACACGCACGGCCACCGGACCCGCAGTACATCGTGGAATCGCCGGGCAGACAGCGCCCGCCTGCGCAACAACCCGAGGGGCAGGAGGTTGGGGTGCACTGGCAGAGTCGGCCCAGGCACTCCACCCCGGGCTCGCACGCAGGCCCATCGCCGCACTTGCACTCGCTGCCTGGCGCGCAATTGTCCGCGCCGATCGCAAGGGTGCACGCGGGGCCTGAGCCGCAGGCGCAGCGGCCGTCGGCGCCGCATGAATCCGCAGTGCCGTCGCAGCCCACGCAGGCGCTGCCGTTGATCCCGCATGACGCCACGCTGGGGCTGATGCACGTGCCCCCGCTGCAACAACCCGCGCACGAATCACAGCCCGACATCGGAGCGGCGAGCGTCACCGTCACCTGCGACTCGGCGCTCTTCTTCACCGTCACGCGGGCGCGCCCCTCGGCCACCACCGCGCCGGAGGAAAGACCTTCGACGAAGATCTCCACCGTCTCCTTGTCGAGCGAATCCTCGAGCAGCACGCGCACCGACGAGGTGCTGGGAAGCGGATCGCCCGCGGCTTCAGGACGAAGCGTGGGCGCGAGCACCTCCGCGGTGTCGTGGCTCACGCTGTACCGAAGTTGATCGACGCCCAGATTTCCCGCTTCGACGGTGACGATCACCGCGGTCGTGATCGGCTTGCACGCCAGCACCGGCGCGAGCACGCACAAGACCACCAGGGCAAAGCGGAGGAGATACCGATTCATTGGCGCGCGTTGATGTCAGGGAACGTCGTGAGGGCGGGCTGCGGCGCTGTGGCCACCACCGTAGCAGTCACGGCGCCACCGACCACGACGGCGCCGATCGCGGTCCAGAACCACCAGCGCTGGTACACGGGAGGAGGCGGCGGATCCTTCTTGAGCGCGGCCTCCAGCTCGAGCCTGCGCTGCTCGGCGTTCGCCACTTCGAGGCGCGCCTTCTCGAGATCGATCTTCCGCTGTGCTTCGGCGAGCGCGTGCTTGCGCTCTTCTTCGAGCTTGAGGCGCTCCGCGTCGGCCTTCTGTTGATCGTTCTGCGCCACTTTCTTCGCGGCGGCCTCTTTCTCCACTTCAGCGAGCACGTCTTCGGTGGCCTTCGCCTGCGCGCTGGGCGGGTTCGTCTCGAGGTAGCGGCGGAAGTAGAAGGTCGCGCGATCGAAATTGCCGGCCTTGCGATGGCTCTGCCCGAGGTTGAAGAGCAGGCCGGGCGCCGCCTTCAGTTGGTACGCCTTCTCGTACTGGGCGATGGCCTTGGCGTAGTCACCGAGATCGAAGGCCTTCTTGCCTTCCAGCGCGGCTGCGCGCGCTTCCTTCTCTCCGGGCGAAGCCGCGCTCGCGACCGAGGCGAGCAGCAGCACGCAGAGAAGCTCAGAACGGATCGATGACGCCATCTTTGACCACCTTGGTGGGCCTCTTCCCGGGGATCGCCTTCAGGGTCAGCTCCAGCGCCTGATCAGATTGGAGCGAAGCCTCGCGCTCAAGGGGCTCGAAGCCTTTCAGCTCGAAGCGAACCCGGAGGGGCTTGTCAGCCTTCGGCCACTTCAGGGAGAGGGGGGTGATTCCGAGCAGCGCGCCGGTGTCGAGGTTGATGACGTTCGCCTTCTCGGGAGTGGTCACGAAGGAGAGCGCGACATCGTTTTTCACCTCGACCGGAGGAGGCGGCGTGTTCACGACCACCGGCTTCACCACGATCGGGTCCACGGGGGCGGTGGCCACGGGCTTGAGCGCGATGATCAGCAGCGCCACCACGCCCACCAGTCCCAGAGCCACGCCGGCAACGAGGGCGGCCTTCGAGGGCGGCTTCTTCGCGGGCGCTTCGTTGGCGCGCTCCAGCCAGGAGGCGACCGCGGCCATCGAGGGCGGACGATCTTCCGAGCGCTTCTTGAGGCAGGTGCCGATCAGCTCGAGCAGCTGGGGAGGGATGGGCTCACCCGCCTGCGTCTTCTCGGGCAGCGGCGGAGGGGCCTGGGTGATGATGTCGGCGGCGAGCTGACCGAACACCGTCGAGGTGAACGGAGGATTCCCCGCGAGCATCTCGTAGAGGATGGTGCCCAGCGCGTAGATGTCGGTGCGCCCATCGACCTCGAGGCCCGCGGCCTGCTCGGGCGCCATGTACCGCGGGGTGCCCACCATCGCGCCTGACGCCGTGTCGGCCACGCGCAGATCGCCGCCGGTCTGCAACAGCTTGGCGACGCCGAAGTCGAGCACCTTGACCCTCACCGAGCCGACCGCGTCGGGGTGACCTTCGCGCGAGGTGAGGAAGATGTTGTCGGGCTTGAGATCGCGGTGCACCACGTCGACCCGGTGCGCGGCGTTGAGCGCGTCGGCGATCTGCTTGCCGATGTCGCAGACCTCTTTGATGGAGAGCGCGCGCTCAGCGAGCGTGGCCGCGAGCGTCTTGCCGCGCAGCAGCTCCATCACCCCGTACACGCGCTCGGGGAAGAGCTCCTCGACGAAGTCGTGCACCTCGACGATGTGCTCGTGGTTGATCTGGTTCACCAGGCGCGCTTCCTGGAGGAAACGCGCGACCAGACCCTTGTCCTGAATGAGGTGGCTGTGGAGCACCTTGAGCGCGACCATGCGGCCGAGCCGTTGGTGCCGAGCGCGGTAGACGCGTCCCATCGTCCCTTCGCCGAGCAGCTCCTCGACGACATAGGGGCCGAGCGAGTCGCCCACCTGGAGCACAGGCGTGGCTGATTCGTCGGCTGGTGGTGGGACGACGCTCAACATCAGAAGCCCCCGGGGCCGGTTACGACTCTCTCACGCATTACCGTGAAAGCGGAATGGCCTGGAAACAGCGACCTCAGGTTTATAAGAGCTTTGCGGATCAGAGCACTTTCTGAACGGCGTCTGCCAGCTTCTGCTTCGAGGGCGCTCCGGCGATCTGCGTGACGACCTTGCCGCCGTTGAAGAGGAGGAAATTCGGGAGCGAGCGCACGCCGAACGCCTGCGCGGTGACCTGGTTCTCCTCGATGTTCACCTTCACGACCTTGAGCTTGCCGAGGTGCTGGGTGGCCAGCTCCTCGAGGGCGGGCTCCATGGCGATACAGGGGGCGCACCAGGTGGCCCAGAAGTCGACGAGCACGGGAACCTTGGCGTCGAGGACTTCGGCTTTGAACTGGGCGTCGGTGAGGGCGAGGGTGTTGGCCATGGCGCGGGTCTACCAGATGACGGAGCAGACGTGCTCCCTCTGGGTGAGGGGGCGCTCTTAGTTCCGATCAGAAACTTTGAAGCGACTCGTCACCGCCGTGAGCGCGTCTACCGATCCCTGGAGGTCTTGCGCGATCCGCGTAGTCCGTCCCGTCGCGTCAACACCCTGCTTCACGAGGTCAGCCACGTTGCGAGCGCCCTGAACGGCCTGCTCGGAGGACTGACGCTGCTGCCTCGTGGCCACGGCGATCTGCTGCGCCGCTTCCTTGGTACCCCGCGAGAGCGAGAGGATCTGCGTGAACGCGGTCTGCGCGCGTTCGGCGACGGCCATGCCGCGATCAGACGACTCCACGCCTTCTTTCGCACGTACCACGGCGACGTCACCCGAGGCCTGCACGCTCTCCACGATGCGTCCGATGTCGCGCGCGGATTGCGCCACGTTCTCGGCGAGCTTTCTCATCTCCGCTGCGACGACGCTGAAGCCACGGCCCACTTCTCCGGCCTTGGTTCCTTCGAGCGCCGCGTTGAGCGCGAGGAGGTCGGAGCGATCGGCCACCTGCTTGATCACCTGCGCGATGCGGCTGACCTGCTGCACGTCGCTGTTCAAACGAGTGATGGCGTCGGCGACTTCCTTCGCTTCGTGACGGATCTCCGTCATGCCACCCACCATCTCCGCGACGACCGCACGCGCTTCATCGACCGCTTGATTGGTGCGCACGGCGGCTTGCTCCACCACCTCGGTGGAACGCGTGATGCTCTCGGCGGTGCGCGAGAGCTCTTCGAAGGTGGCGGCGATCTGCTGCGCGTAGGCGGACTGCTGGCTGGTGACGTGCGTCTGATCACCCGAGGCCACGTTGAGCCCCTTCGCTGCTTCGCCGAGGCGACGCGTGAGCCCGACCATCTCGGTGACGAGGCCACGGAGGGAGGTGAGCATGTCGTTCACCGACGCGGCCATCGATTGCACCTCGTTGGCGCCTCCCACTTCGACCTGCTGCACGCTCACGTCGCCGGCAGCGACTTCGCGAGCGACGCGGGTGACCACTCCGAGCGGGCCTGCGATGGCGCCGGAAAAAAACAGCGCGAGCGTGAGGCCGAGACCGAGCGCGGCGAGGAGCACCCAGAGACCGACGATCTGGTTCTCCTTCTCCTGCTTGGCGAACTGGTCGAGCGAGAAGCGCACCACCATGGTGGCCTCGTAATCTTGATCCTTCGCGGTGCAGCGCACGTCGAGCACCTGGCCGCGCTCGATCTGGCACTGCCCCTCGTCGGGAACTTCGTATTTGCCGGCGGGGAGATCGCCCTGCAGTTGCACCGCGGTGTCGCCCGACTTCACCTCGAGGTAGCGCTTGCCGCCCTCTCTGATCACCTTGTCCTTCACCACTGCCAGCGCACCCAGCTGCGTGACGTTTCCGCCCGCGCGCACGCCTTCGAAGATGCCGTTGAGCTCGCTCGGAGTGGCGAGGCCGTCGCGGATCAGACGCATGATCGGTGAGGCGTTGTTGGCCGCGAGCTGACCGACGCTGATCGCCTGGCGCTCGAGCGCGGCCGCGGCCTGCTCGTTCAAGCGGCTGGGGAAATAGATGGAGGCGAACAACGCGACAGCGACGCAGGGCACCACGACTGCGAAGGCCGCTTGCACACGCAGCGATAGTCCGGACCAGAGGCTCCCCATGGGTCGCAGCGTGGCACCTTCGAGGGGAAAGTCACTCGGAGATCAGAGAGATCGGGGTGAGGGCGTGGATCGGTAAGTCGATCCGCTCACTCAGCAGGGAATAAGCTGCGCGCACCCATGACGTCCCGCCTCCCCCTTGCGCTCGCGCTGATGTTTTCCGTTCCCGCGTTCGCGCAGACCAAGCCGCCTCCCGCAGACTTCAAGCCTTCGCTCGGCTACGAGTTGCTCGAGCTCTCTCTCGAAGCCACGGCGCGCGACATCGAGCGTGCGGGCGCGCGTCCCACCATCAATTCGCGCGAGCTCTTCATGGCGACCGCGGCGCTCTACGACGCGTGGTCCGCGTACGACGCAGTGGCGCTGCCTTCACACGGAGTCGCCGCGCGCCGGCCCGTTGCCGAGCGAAACGATGCGAATCGCGGCAAGGCGATGCTCGCTTCACTCCGCGTGGTGCTGATCGATCTCTATCCCGCGCAGAAGGAGTGGCTCGAAGGTCAATTCAAGACACGCGGCTTCACCGAGGCGGCGCTGAAGAAGAAGGGTTCGCCCGAAGCAGTGGGGAACGCCGCGGGGCAGACCATCGTGAACGAGCGGCAGCACGACGGCGCCAATCAGCTCGGTGACGAGCGCGGCAGCTCGGGCGTGCCGTACTCGGACTACACGTTCTACTCGCCGGTGAATGGACCCGACGCGGTGCTCGACGTCGATCACTGGCAGCCGATCCCCTTCACGCTCGACGACGGGAAGATCGTGCGTCCCGGTTTCCTCACGCCGCATTGGTACCGGGTGAAGCCTTTCGCGCTGAAGACCGCTGATCAGCTCCGTCCTCCGGCGCCTCCGAGGGCGAACACCGAGCAGACGAAGAAAGAAGTCGACGAGGTGATCAAGTTGAACGGCTCGCTCACGCCCGAGCAAAAGGCCACCGTGGAGTTCATGCGCGATGGTCCGCGCTCCACCGGGCAGTCGGGTCACTGGCTGCGCTTCGCGCAGGCGGTCTCGCGGCGCGACAAGCAGAACATGGAGAAGGACGTGAAGCTGTTCTTCGCCGTGGCCGCGGTCTGCTTCGACGCGTTCATCGCCGCGTGGGACACCAAGCGCGCCTACGACGGACCGCGCCCGTGGACGCTGGTGCGCGTGTTGTACGCGGGGAAGAAGGTGCGCGGTTGGCTCGGGCCCGGCAAGGGCGTGGGCATGATCCCCGCGGAGAAGTGGGCGCCGTATTCGCCCGCTTCCTTCGTGACGCCTCCGTTCCCGGGATACCCGAGCGGTCACAGCACGGTGAGCGGAGCGGCCTCGAAGACGCTCGCTGACTTCACCGGGAGCGACGTGTTCGAAGATGAAGACGCGCGCCGCGCAGGAGCGATCACCGAGCTCGGCGCCACGCACGCGCTGATGCAGAGCATCGATGGCAAGGCCGCGACGGGTGACGAGAAGTCGTGCGACGTGGTGCTCAAGCTGCCGACGTTCAGCGCGACCGCGGAGATGGCGGGCATCTCGCGCGTGATGGGCGGCTACCACCTGCAGGTCGACAATGTGGTGGGTCTCGCGCTCGGGCGTAAGGTCTCGGACGTGACGTGGGCGAAGGTCTCGGCACTCTACTCCGGAAAGGCGCAATAACTCTTCGTGCGGCGCGCGCTCGTCACCAGTTTGTTGGCGGTCAGCGCGCTCGCTGCTTCACCGGTCTTCGTCGATTTGTTGCCTCCGTCGCCGACCGCGAGGCGATCGACGGGCGCGGTGGTGCTGACGCGAGGTCCCAACGAGAGCATCTTCGGTTACGGCGGCTTCAACGGCGGAGCGATGCCGCTGTCCGAGTTGATCGAGTACCGCTCGTCGGCGAATTCATGGCTCACCACTGCACCGGGCCTGGCTGGCCGCGAGCGTCACGCGCTGGGGTACGACCCGGTGAACGACATCCTGGTGGTCGCCGGCGGGGCGAGCGGGCTCACGGTCTTCGACACCGTCTTTCTGATCAAAGGCGGCACGGGGAGCGCGCCTCCATCGCCCGCGACGCGGCCGTCGGCGCGAGTCGATTCGTTGCTCGCGTGGATCCCCGAATGGGGGAAGTTTCTCTACTTCGGCGGGCGCACCAGCGTGTTCTCGAACAGTCACGTCAACGACATGTGGTCACTCGAGGTCGCCGACGGAGGCGCCACCTGGAGCAACCTCGGCGGCACCGGGCTGCCGGCCGCGCGCGGAGCGGTGTGCTGGGCGCGAGACCCGAGCACGGGAAAGCTGATCATGTTCGGCGGAGAAGGCAGCTCGAACCTGGCGGACACCTGGGCCTTTCAGCCCGACGCAGGCACGTGGAGCCAGCTCGCCGTCACCGGGACCGTGCCGAGCGCCCGCGGATTCGCCGCGTGCTCCTGGGACGCCACTTTGAATCAGCTGGTGCTCTACGGCGGCCAGACCTCGACGCAGGTCGGTGGCTTGTTCAGCTTCAACCCGGGGACGAACGTGTGGACCTCGTGGGATGCGGGCGCTCCGAATCCCGGGCCGCTGTCCGACTCGGCGGCGGTGTACTCGCCGGCGCTCGGGGGAACGATTCTCTTCGGTGGCCAGACGTCTTCCAGCACCTACACGAATCGAACGTGGCTGGTCTCGTTCATCAATGGCCTGCCCACCGTCGATGCGGGACCTGATCAGAGCGTCGGCGAAGCGGTGCTGGTGCAGCTGAGCGGTCGGGTCGTCGATCCCGATGGTGATCCGGTTTCGTGGAGTTGGTCGCAGACCGCGGGCCCGATGGTGATGCTCTCGGATGCGGGGGCGATCAATCCGACGTTCACTTCGCCGCGCGTGCTGATGCCGACGCTGCTCACGTTCTCGCTCTCGGGGAGTGATGGGACGACGCCTGTGAGCGACTCCGTGAACGTGACGGTGCAGAACTCGATCAACGAGGCGCCCACCGCGAACGCGGGGCCTGATCAGACGGTCGATGCCGGTGCGGTGGTGAACTTGATGGGCACCGCGATGGATCCGAATGGAGATGCGATCGCCTCGGTGAGCTGGAGCCAGATCTCGGGTCCCACCGTGACGCTCTCTCCTTCGAATGCGCTCGCGACTTCGTTCATCGCGCCGCAGCCGGCGACGGCCACTGCGCTCACGTTTTCGCTCGTGGTGAATGACGGGATGCTGGCGTCGACGGCCGATCAAGTGACGGTGATGGTGCTCGCGTTCGATGCGGGAACTGACGCGGGAAGCGACGCGGGTGCGGATGCCGGAGTCGACGCCGGAATTGAAGATGCAGGCATCGACGCGGGACTCGCAGATGCAGGAACCGACGGCGGCCGCGGTGACGATGCGGGCTCAGGCGACGACGGTGGCCGCGGTGATGACGCTGGCGCCGGGGATGACGCGGGATCAGGCGACGATGCGGGTTCTCGCAACGACGCGGGCGCGCTTGATGCGAGCGTGGCGGACGCAGGCGGCGAAGATGCGGGCGCTCACGACGCGGGCAACGAGGACGCTGGAAGCGACGCAGGTGTGGTCGCGCAGAAGTACGAGCTCGGCGTCGGCTGTGGATGCAGCGAGGTTCCGTTCAGCGCGCTGTGGCTGCTCGGTCTGCTCGCACTGACTCGTCGTCGGGCAGGGGAGAGGGGCGCGAATGGCACGAATCGGCGCCCCTCACCCGCCGCTCCGCGTCGACCTCTCCCCGCTCGCAGGGAGAGGTAGCTCGAGGCTGTCACCTGAGCTGAACGTCCTCCGACTCCACCGACTTCGTGATCTTCCGGAACGCGTAGGTCGTCCCCGGCCAGAGCATCGCGTTGCGGCCCTGCTCATCGAGGTACCAACTCGTGCACCCGCTCGCCCACACGGTGCCCGGCAACTTCGCGTCGAGCGCCTCGTTGAATGATCGTTCAGCCTCGTCAGTGACTTCGATCGTCTTCGCGCCCGCCGCGTCCACCGCGCGCAGATGCGAGAGCACGAACTGAATCTGCGACTCGATCATGTAGACCATCGAGTTGTGACCGAGCCCCGTGTTCGGCCCCATCAACGTGAACATGTTCGGGAAGCCGGGCACCGTGGTGCCGCGATACGCGCGCAGTCGCTCCGTCCATCGTTCACCCAGGTCGCGCCCACCACGACCGGTCACCTTCATGCGCTTGAGCGGAGCGCCCACGTCGAACCCGGTGCACCAGACGATCACGTCGCACTCCACGTGGCGGCCGTCGGGGGTGACCACTCCGGTCTCGGTGACCTCCTTCACCGCGCTGCTCTCGAGCGTGACGTTCGAGCGGTTGAACGCGGGGAAGTAGTCGTCAGAGAGCAGGATGCGCTTGCAGCCCGCGGCGTACTTCGGCGTGAGCCGCTCGCGGATCGCGGGGTCCTGCACCTGGCGAGCGAGATGCTTCTTGCTGAGCCACTCCGCGAGCCGGAGTGACTTCGGCCAGCGGGTGAACATCACCGCACGACTCTCGAGCCTCGCGTAGATGCGCGCGCGCACGAACTTCATGAACCAGGGCGCCACTCGATAGAGCCACTTCGAGAAACCCGAGATCGGAGCGTCCTCGCGCGGCAACACCCACGCGGGCGTGCGCTGGAACAACGTGAGCTGCTTCACGCGCGGAGCGAGCGCAGGTACGAGCTGAATCGCTGACGCTCCGGTGCCGATCACCGCGACTCGTTTCCCCTCGAGCGGCACCGAGTCATCCCAGAGCGCGGAGTGCAGCTGGGGTCCCTTGAACTTCTCTCGGCCCGGCACGCTGGGGAACTTCGGATGGTGAAGTCCGCCCACTCCGAGCACGAGGTTGGCTGCGCGGAAGGTCTCTCCCTGCTTCGTGGTGACCACCCACTCGCTCTGCGTTTCGTCGAACACGCACGAGCTCGCCTCGGTGTCGAAGCGGCAGTGCTCGAGCACTCCGTACTTCCGCGCGGTGTCTTCGAGGTACTGCAGGATCTCTCTCTGAGGAGCGAAGTGATGGCTCCACTGCGCGTTCTGCTCGAAGGAGAACGAGTACAGATGGGAAGGCACGTCGCACGCGCAGCCGGGATAGCGGTTTTCGCGCCAGGTACCGCCGACTCCGTGACCCTT
Organism: uncultured Myxococcales bacterium; assembly: GCA_966211295.1. Taxonomy (GTDB): domain Bacteria; phylum Myxococcota; class Myxococcia; order Myxococcales; family Myxococcaceae; genus Archangium_A. The sequence goes on from CBIHPJ010000160.1 coordinate 11,978, forward strand.
CTCGAGCACGACGTAGCTGCGCTTGCCTTCGCGCTGCAGCGAGATCGCCATGCCCAGGCCCGAGAAGCCCGAGCCGAGAATGATCACATCCGTCTTCAAGCGAGCGAGCGCTTCCAATTCTCGATGAGCTCGTAGCCTCCGCGCGCCGCGGGATGAAAGTCGCGGGCGAAGTACGAGAGGTACGGACGGATCAGCGAGGTCAGCACCGCGGGGTTCACGAAGAGGAACTTGATGAGACGCCAGTGCTCTTTCAAGGAGAACAGCACTCCGCGCTTCGCCATGAAGACCAGCTGCTGCATCGCGACGAGGCCCCAGAAGAAGATCGAGACCAGCACCATGCTGCGGCAACGCTGAAACCACGTGCCGCCGGTCGCCTGGAAGACGTCGAACGCCACGGAGCGGTGCTCATTCTCTTCCGCCGCGTGCCAGCGCCAGAGCGCGGCCATCGTGGGGTCACTGCCCTCGAGGACTTCAGGCTTCGCGAGGATGAACTCGCCCATCAGCGAGGTGAAGTGTTCCAGCGCGCAGGTGACCGCGAGCTGGCGGTGCGGGGAGAAGCGCTTGCAGACGCTGATGAGCACCTTCACGATTCGCTCGAGTCGGTCGACTGGAATGCCCTCGGCGGCGAGGCGCTCGTTGTAGGCCTCGTGCTCGCGGCCGTGCATGCCTTCCTGCGCGCAGAAGGCGCGGACCTCGGCCTTCAGTTGAGGATCGGTGATCTGGTCCTCGAAGTGCTTCACGCTCTTCACGAAGAACCGTTCGCCGACCGGGAAGAAGATGGAGAGCTGATCCCAGTACGCGCTCACTGCGACGCCGTTCGCGTGCCAGTCACGCGGCGCCGATGAGAGCGGAAAGCGGAAGTCGCGGACCTCGATGTTCATGGCGGGGAAGATGCGATCGTTCGGCGCTGACCGGCTGGGCGGGGTGCTGTGCCGGGGTGCCACGGTGTTGTCTTTGGAGGCCAATGGTAAGTCCCTGCGTGTGAGTCTGCCCAGCTCCTACCTCGTGCACTTGCTCGAGCTCACCCGGCGCTTCGGGGTGGACGACGACGAATTGCTAGAGGAGCTCGAGCTCGACGCGGACGATCTGAGCGACGCCACGCGAAGGATCGAAGTCACCGACGTCACGCGCTTGATCGAACGTGCGCGCACGCTCACCGGCGAGCCGGGGCTGGGCGTCTACCTGGGCCTCGCGATGCGCGCGTCGTGGCATGGGTACTTAGGCTTCGCGGTGCTCACGGCGAAGGACATCGGTGATGCGCTGAAGCTCGGTGAGCGGTTCATCGCCACTCGCACCACGGCGCTCTCGTTCAAGGTGAGCATCGAGAATGGGCTCGCGTGCGTGGAGCTCGAAGAGAAGGCGGACTTCGGAGCCGCGCGCGACGTGGTGGTGCTCACGTTGCTGATTGGTTTGTCGACGATCGGCGAAGCGCTCTCCGGTCGCGAGCTCGATGGGCGGCTCGAGGTGGCGTTGCCGAGGCCCGAGTGGATCGATCGCTTCAAGGACAACGTGCGCATGGATCGCGTGTCGTTCGGCGCTCCCAGTCATCGCTGCGTGTTCGACGCGAAGTTGCTCGCCACTCCGTTTCAGCAAGCGAATGCGCACGCGCGGCAGCTCGCGGCTGATCAGTGTGAGAAGGAGCTCGCTGCGCTGGTGAACTCCGGTCGGCTTGCGGCTCGCGTTCGTGAGCTCGTGCTTCGTGATGGTGGCGTCATTGATGTGGAAGGAGTCGCGAAGTCGCTCGCGATGAGTTCTCGCACGCTCAAGCGGCGACTCGCCCTCGAAGGCACCACCTATTCGGCGCTCCTGGAGCTCGAGCGACGATCTCGTGCAGAAGAGCTGCTCGCGAAGAGCAAGTTGTCGGTGAAAGAGATCGCGGCCGCGCTCGGCTACGCAGACACCGCCGCGTTCTCGCACGCGTTCCAGCGGTGGACCGGAAAGTCGCCGAGCGATCTGCGCTGATTCTCAGGGAAGGAAGAGCCAGGTCACGCCGCTCGAGGAGAGCACCATGCGCTGGCCTACGTAAT
>CBIHPJ010000161.1:0-13917 GCA_966211295.1 uncultured Myxococcales bacterium
GCTGCATGCCCCGGGAGATCCGGGTGGTGCGACGACCACTTGAGACCAAGCAGGCCTCTGTACTGTGGAGCCCCACGTCGACTTTTGAGCGCTCACACCACGAGAGATTGAGTGAGCGAGTCAAAGAAAGCTCGCGGTGAGAGGCCTGTTCGCGTTGAGCAGGCGCGCTGATCATTCATCAGCGCCCACCCTCAACGCTTCGGCGTTCAGAACTGGAAATCGACCATCGCGTTCTCGCCACCCTTCAACGTGACGTCTTTCTTGCCCTTCACCATCGGGTTCTGCGCGCGGCTGTCGAGCTGCACCACGTAGCTGCCCGGCGTGACGTTCTCGAGCGTCGCCATCTGGGTGCTGCACGAGACCTGCGTCTCCTGCACCTGGTCAGTGAGCGGACCGCCCTGCATCGCGGGCGGCTTGTAGAGAGTAATCGTGTACGGCAGCACGAAGCCGGTGGGGCAACCGCCACCGTTGCTCATGCGCCAGGTGACCACCACGTCGGCCGGCTTCGGGCGCAGCGTGAGATCGATCGGCGTTCCGAACGTGCCGCGCGACCCCACCGTGACCGAGGTGCCGAAGTGCGTGAAGCGCGAGACGCCCGCGGAGTCGAGGCCCACCGCCGTGAAGCCGTAGTCACCACCCGACGAGGCGAAGGTGCCGACCTTTCCCTGGCCCGCGGAGCAATCGAACTCCACGTCCTCTTTCGTCGCGCCCGACGCGCCCCACGAGACCTTCACCTTCGTCACCATGTTCGAGGTGCAGTCGCCCTCGAGGAACGCCCACTTCACGTTCACGTCGAGATCGTTCGACGACTCATCGGGCCCACAACCCACGACGAACCACGCCACGGCCAATAGGGAAACGCGCATGCCTCCCTATTGAGGAGCGTCACCGATTGGGATCGCACTCTCTTCCCCAACGTGCGTCAGTGGCTCAGCGTCGCGGTGAGCGAGGCCACGGCGGCCGCGGTGTCGACGAACATCAGTCCCACGCCCGTGCGTCCATCGGGACCCGGGTTCGCGTGCACGACGCGGGCTTCGAACGCGAGCTGATGCTGCAGGTACATGAGGTCGAAGGCGACGGTGACGATCATGTTCTGCTCCACCGTCTTCCGCGTCCACACGAAGAGGCCGCCGCGTTTGAAGTCCTTCTCCACCGCCGCTCTCCACGACGCCGCGTCGGCGAAGCTGAGGATGAAGGGCTCTTCTTTCATCGCGGCGGTCATCGCCTGCATCGCGGGAACCAGCTCGGCGATCAGCTCCTGGCCCTGGAGGTAGCGAATGCCGAAGCCCGCTCGCAGCACCTGGCGCAGCTCGGGGGGAACGAGGACCTGCCTCGTCACCACGCCCTCGACGAAGAGCGGAACCTCTCCGGGCAAGGTGACCTCCACGTGCATGCGCGTGCCGAGCTTCGGCCGCTGACCCGTCATCACGAAGAGCCCCGTCGCCGAGACGTCATTCGTGAAACCGCTATGGGAGAAGAGGGGGTTGGTCCCCTTCTCACCGAACCGCACCTTCAACCGCCGCGCGTGCCGCTTCGACGTCCGCTTTTCCATCTGCCTTCCCCCGAATCCTTGCGCCCCAGCACCTGAAAACTTGAGCAGCCACCTGACCACCCGTACAGTCACTGAACGGGAGAGCAGATGAACGTCCTATTCAGTGGCAAGCGGAGCACCCCATGGCAAGGCGAACACGGGGTGGATGGGCTGTTGGAATCGTGGCGTGCAGATCGCCGGGTCTGGAGCAACGTCGTGCTCGACGAGACTCTGGAAGGCGCGAGCGCGAAGTCGGTGGGCATTCCTGAAACGCTGGAGCCGCGGCTCAAGAACGCGCTCGCCGCGCGCGGAATCAAGACGCTCTACACGCACCAGGCGCTCGCCTTCGAGCAGGCGATCTCGGGGAAGGATCTGGTGGTCGCCACCCCGACCGCGTCCGGCAAGTCGCTCTGCTACGTGCTCCCGGTGCTGCAGGCCCTCGCTTCTGACAAGGAAGCGCGCGCGCTGTTTCTCTTTCCGACCAAGGCGCTCTCCCGTGATCAAGAGGAGTCGCTGCGCGCGTTGATGAAAGAGGCGCAGCTCGATCACGGCGCGATCACCTTCGATGGAGATACTCCGGCTGATGCGCGGCGGGCAGCGCGCGAGCGGAGCGGAGTGATCCTCTCCAATCCAGACATGCTGCACGCGGGAGTGCTCCCGCATCACGCGAGCTGGGCGCGCTTCTTCGCGGGCCTCAAGTACGTGGTGATCGACGAGCTGCACGCGTATCGCGGCGTGTTCGGCTCGCACCTCGCGAACGTGCTGCGCCGGCTCGATCGGGTCGCGCGCTTTCACGGAGCAAAGCCGCAGTACTTGATGGCGTCCGCCACCATCGGCAATCCGAAAGAGCACGCCGCGCGCATGCTCGGCCGCGAGGTGGAGCTGATCGGTGAGAGCGGTGCGCCGCGCGGTGAGCGCAGGGTGCTGCTCTACAACCCGCCGGTGCTGAATCCGGAGCTCGGCATTCGGCAGTCGTACGTGAAGGCGGCCGCGCGGCTCACGGGGGATCTGGTGAAGGCCGGAGTGCCCACCCTGCTCTTCGGCCAGTCGCGGAACACCGTCGAGGTGATGCTCAAGTACCTGCGCGATTCGCTCGCGGAGGCGCGGCTCTCACCTGAGTTGGTGCAGGCGTATCGCGCAGGCTACCTCCCGCAGCAGCGGCGCGACATCGAGAGTCGGTTGCGCTCTGGCGACGTGCGCTGCGTGGTGGCGACGAGCGCGCTCGAGCTGGGCATCGACGTCGGCGCGCTCGACGCGGTGGTGTGCGCGGGTTGGCCGGGGAGCGTCGCTGCGCTCTGGCAACGCTTCGGTCGCGCGGGACGTCGCCAGGGGACTTCGCTCTCCCTGCTGATCACCTCGAGTGCGCCCGTCGATCAATATGTGGCGGCCACTGCGCAGCAATTGCTCGGTGCGCCCATCGAGCAGGCGCGCATCGATCCCGACAACGTCGAGGTGCTGGTGCAGCACTTGAAGTGCGCGGCGTTCGAGTTGCCCTTCGAGGCGGATGAGAGTTTTCGCGAAGTGAAAGCGCCGCAGGTGAAGGAGGCGCTCGAGTACCTCGCGTCACACGACGTGGTGCACGCGGCTGCGCTGCCGAACGGGAAGACCACGTACCACTGGAGCGCTGACGCCTATCCCGCCAACGACGTGAGCCTGCGCAGCATCGGCTGGGACAACTTCGTGGTGGTGGATCTCTCCACCGACAAGACGATGGCCGAGATGGATTACCGCTCGACGCACACCATGCTGCACGAGCAGGCCATCTACCAACACGATGGAAAGCAGTACCAGGTGGAGAAGCTCGACTTCGAGAACCACAAGGCGTTCGTCCGCCCCGTCGAGCCCGACTACTACACGGACGCGATGACCTACACGAAGGTCACCGTGATGAGCCGCGCGCACGAGAAGATCGAGCCGCAGTGCGAGCTCGGCGCGGGCGAGGTCTCCGTGGTCGAGCGCGTGGTTGGGTACAAGAAGATCAAGTTCCACACGCATGAGAACGTTGGTTACGGCGACGTGCGGCTGCCCGAGATGCAGATGCACACCACGGCGTTCTGGCTCACCGTGCCTGAGAGCGTGCTGATGCGGATGATCGCGGATGGCGCGGGCACGCGGCCTGATCTGCTCGACGCGCTCGGTGGCGTGAACGCCGCGATGCACACGGTGGCGGCGGTCGGGTTGATGATCGATCCGAAGGATCTGGGACGCTGTCTCGGCAGCCGCGATGGCAGCGGCTCGCGCGGGGACAACATCTACGAGCCGACGCTGTTCCTCTACGACCACGTACCTGGCGGAGTGGGACTCTCGTCGCGGCTGTACGACGAGCGAGAGCAGTTGCTCCGAGGAACGCGCGCGCTCCTCGAGAGCTGTGCGTGCGAGAAGGGCTGCCCGTCGTGCGTGGGACCTGCGACCGGTAATCGCAAGGCACTCAGCCTCGCGATCCTCGGCGCGATCGGCATCCACCAGCTGAGTTGAAGAAACGAAAAACCTCTCCCTGCGCGCGGGGAGAGGTCGGCGCGCAGCGCCGGGTGAGGGGCGTACTTCGTGAACCACGCAGGACTCTCGATCGCAGCGCGCCTCGCGCAGCTGACCTCTGCGCCAAAGCGGCCAGCTGCGCCGAAGTCACGTCTTGATGCGCTCATCACGCCGAGCGAGAGCGAGTTTGGCCCCCTCTACCTGCGCGAAACGAACACAGGCCCCGCGAAAGAAGTGAACCCTGCGTCACTGGCCGCGCTCGCCCTGAGCGAAGTTCCGCTCGACACTTCACGCCCGCTCTACTTCGACACCGAGACCACGGGCCTCGCGGGCGGAACGGGCACGCTCGCGTTCCTCCTCGGCACCGCGGAGATCCGTTCCGGCGAGGTGATCGTCTCGCAGGTGCACCTGCCAGGCCCCGGACAAGAGCGACCGATGCTGCAGTGGCTCGCCGCGCGCATCGAAGCGAGCACGATGCTCCTGAGCTTCAACGGTCGCAGCTTCGACTGGCCGCTGCTCAAGAGCCGCTTCGTGATGAACCGCCTCCCGGTTCCGCCGGAGCGACCGCACGTGGACCTCCTCCACTGCGCGCGGCGGGTGTTCCGTCATCACCTCGAGGAATTGAAGTTGTCGACGCTCGAGAAGCGAGTGCTCGACGTGCAGCGCCACGGCGACATCGACGGAGCGTTGATCCCCACCGCGTGGTTCGACTTCCTCCGCACGGGACGCGTGGCGATTTTGGCGCGCGTGCTCTCGCACAACGAGCGCGACGTGCGGAGCATGGTGGACCTGGTGAATCGGCTCACCGCCGCGTGGGAAGAGCGTCACCCTGTATTGCCTCCCACCGCGCTGGGCCTCGCGACCGTCGCCGCGCGCTACGGAGATCTCGAACGAGCTCACCGCTTCATCTCCCTCGCCCTGCGGGAGAGGGTCGGGGTGAGGGCACATGCCTCCGTGATCGAAGCTGCCTCAGCGCTCGAAGCCGAGCTGCGAAGAAAGAACGCCGAGTGGTCGCAAGCAGTGGAAGCGCTGCATCGAGCCGTCGCCAACTCGAAGGAAGCCGCACGACATCACCTACGACTCGCGAAGATCTACGAGCATCGAATGCGCGACTACGAGCAGGCGCGCCTTCACGCAGAGCTCTGTGCGGCGGCCGAGGGACCTGAGAGTCACGCGAGAAGAAGGGCGCGAATTGCACATGCCCTCACGATCTCAGTCGAAACGGTAGGCAGTCTCGCGCGCTGAAGGACGCGCAGCGAACTCGCGCGTGAACCGCAGCAACGCTGGATACGGCTCAGCGCTCAGCGTTCCGCGGAACGTGAGGTGCTCCATCAAGCAGAACAAGGTCACCTCGAAGACGCTGAGCGCACGAGGAGAAGGCAGCGCCTCGAGCGCCTCCTCGACGTGCGCGTCGAGCCACTGCAGCGCGCCCTCGAATCCCGCTCGTCCCTTGGTGAAGTACACGTTCTCCGCGGGCAACTTGCCGACGATGGTGCCGAACACGAGCTGCACCTGCGCAGCCATCGAGTGCCACACCAGCTCCTGCGCGTTGCGCGATACGTCTTCCCGCAGCTCCTCGGGCCAGACGATCTTCTTCGACTGATCTCCGAGCTGCGCGAGCGCGCGGCAGATGTTCTCAGTACCGAACAGCAGAGCGCCGCTCTCCCGACGCAACGAGGGGATCTTCAGCGCGGGATTCCCTGCGAAGATCGCGGAGTCGACGGAGGTAATGTCGTGCACCGGAACGAACTCGAGAGGCACTCCGAGCTCGTGCGCGAAGATCAACGTCACGCGCGTGAAGTGAGAACTCCGGCGACCAATCAATTGAAGCGCGCTCATCAGCCCTGACTGTAGTCGTCATCCCTCGAGCAGTTGGCGGGGAGGAACACCGGTACACCTTGCTTGCGGTCGTGGTGATGCCGGTCAAGGATTCGCGCCGTGCTGCGCCGAGCGGTTCCAGCAGTCGCCGTGGGCGTGACGTTGCTCGCCGTCTGGCCCCCGAGTGACAGCGCGTTTCACGAACCGAAGCGCTGGTTGTTCGCGGCGCTCGCGCTGGGTGGCGCGCTGCTCGTGTTGCCGAAGTGGAGATGGACCGCGCTGCCGTTGATCGCACTCACTGCGATTCAGCCCTGGCACAGCATGGAGGCAGGACTCCAGGCGATGGCCTTCGCGTGGGCGCTCGCTGCGTGGCACTCCGACGTTCGCTGGCTCACTCGGGTGGTGGCGATTGCGGGATCGATCGTTGGGTTGATCGTCGTGGTGCAGTTCTTTGGGATCGATCCGCTTCGCTTCGCTCAACCTGACGTCGGCGATTCGCGGCTGCGCTTGTACGGCACGCTCGGGAATCCTGACTTCGTGGCGGGGGCGCTGTTGCCGGTCGCGGTGTTGATCATTGGTTCGCCCAGACGCATCGAGTGGATTGCGCTCGTCGCGATCGTTCCTGCTCTCATCGTCACTCGGAGTTTTGCGACGTTGATGAGTGCTTCGGTTGCGTTCGTCGTGATTCTTGTTTCGAAGAGCGCCCCTCTCCCCAACCCTCTCCCCGCTTTCGCAGGGAGAGGGGGCTTCGTTGCTCTGATTGGGCTCCTGGGAATCGGACTTATCGGGCGCGATCTCGGGCAGACCGTCGCGGGACGGCGGTATCTCGTCTCCGTGGCGCTGCCTCACGTGACTGACGCGCCGCTGCTCGGACACGGACTCGGATCCACCGTGCTCGCGTGGCCCACCTGGGAGCTCTCGTTCTGGAAGGAACGCTGCGCCGACGCGGAGTGTGTCGCCCAGGATCCTCAGAGCCGCTTCGCTGCACTCCAGGATCACGTGCACGCCGACTGGCTCGAGCTCCTCCTCGAGCGCGGCATCCTCGGCTTCCTCGCCTTCGCGCTCGCGCTCGCGGCACCACTCCGCGCCGCGTGGCGCAGCGATCCAATCGTCTTCGCCGCGATGGCCGCGATCCTCACGCGCTCGCTGGTCGACTTCCCACTTCACCGCCCTGCCGAGCTCTGCCTGCTCGCCGCCCTCGCGGCCTGCGCCGACGTCAGCCCCCACCCGACCGAAACGTCTCCCACATCATGACCGACTTCTCGCTGCGCCCTCTGCGCGCCACCGACGCGCCGTCCTTCGCGAAGTACGCCAACAACAGGAACGTCTGGAATAACCTGCGCGACCTCTTCCCTCATCCGTACCGGCTCGAGGACGCGCAGAACTTCATCGCGAAGATGACCTCGCCCGAGAGCCACTCGCTCGTACGTTGCATCGAGGTCGGTGGAGAAGCCGTCGGCGCGCTCGGAGTTCACCCGCTCGACGACGTCTCCCGGCGCAGCGCTGAGGTCGGCTACTGGCTCGGAGAACCGTTCTGGGGCCGCGGCATCATCACCCGCGCGCTCCCGATGATCTGCGACGAGGCGTTCGCGAAGCTCCCCGAGCTCGTCCGCCTGCAAGCCGCCGTCTACGCGTGGAACCCCGCCTCAGCGCGCGTGCTCGAGAAGGCCGGCTTCACCCGCGAAGGCACCCTGGCGAAGAGCGTGTTCAAAGACGGCACGCTCCTCGACTCGTGGCTCTACGCGAAGCTTCGGTGACTAATCCTTCGCCTTCAGCTTGCTGTCGTTCTCCTGGATGAAGCGGCGAATGTCCTCGTTCATGTCGAGGAGCTTCAGCCACTGCTCCTTGTAGAGCGTCACCGGGAAGCGGCCCATGCCGTACACGGAGACGGCGCCCTTCTCGGAGACCTTCAGCGAGATGCCCTTGCTGGTGCGCGCCTTCAGGGACTCCATCTCAGCCTTGAGCTTCGCGACCTCAGCCTTCAGTTCTTCTTCCGTGGACATGGGGCGGCACCCTACTCCTGCCTAGGGCGAAAGCAGCACGCGCCCATCCGATTCCAAGAATTTGAGGGCCTGCTCCCGAATAGGAGCGAAGTCCCACATCACGTTGTGGCCGTTGTAGTCGGCCGCTTCGCTGGGGGAGAGGTAGCGCGCGGCGTCCACCCGCACGAAGGCGTGCACCGGATCCGTTCCTGAGGCCGAGCCCACCTCGGTCAGCTTGAGCGCGGCGGCGAGATCGACGCTGGTGTCGAGCGGGATCACCTTGTCACCGAGACCCGTCTGCTGAAGCACCGCGATGTCTGGTTTGAGCGTGGGCGCGAAGTTGATCGGATCCCCGGGATCGAAGAAGGGCTGCGCCGCCACGCGGAAGAGCGGGAACGAACCGATGTACTCCGGCGAATCGAACGCGATGTCGGTCTGCGCGACGATGAGCAGGCCGATCAGGTCCTGCAGGAAGCGGCTCATCACGATGTTCGAGAGCCCACCGCCGGGCACGTTGAGCACCGCGCTCGAGATGCGATTCGACACGGGCACGAAGCCCGCGCCCATGATCGCGCCCATCGAGTTGCCGAAGTAGCGCATCTGCGGAGCGGCCTCGGGACTGCCATCTCCATCGGCGTCGAGGCTCTGCGCCGCGCGCTCGACCTGCAGGAGATCGAACGTCATCTCGCGCATGCGATCGCGAATCGCGGGGAGGTTGTCGATGCTGAAGAAGCCGGTGAAGTTTCCACGCGAGCCGTGGTTCGGCGCGTCGATGCCGATGCAGCCCATGCCGCGGCGCGCGAGCAGCTCGGCCCACTCCAGGCAGTAGCCCTCGATGAGTCCGCTGCGCGGAGTGTTGCGGCCTCCCACTCCGTGCTGGCCCATGACGATCGGCCAGCCACCGGGCGGCTTCGGTCCCGCGGGGAGTGTGAAGACGAAACGCAGCGGCACCACGGGAGCGAGCGAGGGATTGGCGAGCCACTCGGGGCGAATCACTCCGTCTTCGCGGAGATCCTTCGAGGCGAGCTCTCCGATGATCACGACGCCGACGTGCGTGACCGGGCGCGCGAACGCGTGCTTCTCGAGCCACGGAGTGACCCGGCTCCAGTCGGGATCGGTCGGACGCCACGCGCCCACGGGGCGAGTGCCGTTGTTGTCGTCGGGCACGATGCCCTGCGCAGGAATGGTGATGGGAGCGGGGTTCGCCTCGGCCCACTGCGCGAGAGCGCGCGGATCCTCGGTGAAGTCGGCCGCGCGCTCCGGGAGCGTGAGCAGCACGTCTTCGGGCTTCACGCCGAGCGCGGTGGCGATGGGAGTGACGTCGACCTTCGCGGCAGACCACTCGTTGCCGCGGCCGAAGGGAACGCCGCTCGCGGTCTTCAGTCCCTTGAGCACGACGAGCACACCGTCCGTGCCACCGGGGAGCGGCACGCTGGGGCGGGCGAAGATGAACTCGGGGTTGCCCTCGGGCATCGCGACCGAGCGGGCGGCGAACACGTCACGCGGGTGCTGCACGGACACGTTGCGCTCGAGCACGCGCCAGCCGCTGCCGTCATTCACCACGCGCGCGACGCTACCTTGAATGGAGTCGGGATCGAGCGGCTCGCTCACGCGCAGCAACGTGCCGCCGAAGTTGCTCACCGAGGTCACGGTGCGCACGGCCTGTTGGCCGACCTTGTTGAAGTACGAGGCCGACTTCGCGGTGACGGCCTTCGGCGGGAGGAAGGGCTGGTACCACTTCGGCCGCAGCGTGAGGGCGCCGTCGACGAAGAGGCGCTGATCAGGGAACGGGTTGTCGAGGCTCTGCGCGTCGGTGCTCCAGAGGAGATGCGGCGGCTCGGGGGGCGGTGGGCCGCAGGAGATCGCGAGACAAAGCAACGAGGTGACGAAGAACTCCCTCTCCCTGCGGAGCGGGGAGAGGGTCGGGGTGAGGGGCAGCGTGTTCACTGCGCGGAATCGTGCAGGAGGGCGGTGCTCAACTCAACGCCCGAGAAGCCCCAGCGAAACACCGAAGAGTCGGTACGCTGGCCACGATGCTCGCGATCCGGCAGGCCACCCTGGAAGACCACGCGCTCTTCGTGCGGCTGATGCCCGAGCTCGAGGTCGATGATCCGCCTCCCGACGCGGCGAAGTGGGCGAACGAGCTGCAGCCCACCACGCTGGTGGCCGAGCGTGACGGGGAGCCCGTGGGTGTGTGCACCTTCGTACTGCTCGAAGGCGCAGGACACATTCGCATGCTGATCACCGATCCCCGTGCGCGCCGCGTCGGAGCAGGTCGCGCGTTGCTGGAAGCAGCGGCGAAGCGGCTCCGCGCTGCTGGTTGCACGAAGTGGACGTTGAACGTGAAGCCGCAGAACGTGGCGGCGATCGCGCTCTACGTGTCGATGGGCTTCGCGAAGGACTACTCGGCGCAGGCGCTCCGGTTTCCGTGGACGGAGCTAGACGGGCTTCCGCCGAGCCCCGCGGTGCAGGCGCGTCTCGTGACTCCAGCGGATGATCGCGCGATCGAGAAGTTGTTCTCCTTGTCGCCGGGTCAGGTCGAGGGACTGCGGAAGGCGAAGCGGATCCTGCTCACGCTCACTGATGCATCGGGCGAAGTGCTCGCACTCTCTGCGTACGATCCGAAGTTCCCCGGCGCGTTTCCGTTTCGTGTGAAGGAGCCGGTGCTCGCTCGCGCGTTGCTCGAAGCAATGAAGCAGCACGCGCTGCCCGACGCGGAGTGGACTGGGGTCGTGGTGGAGAACGACGAGGCGCTCGCGAAGCTGCTCACCTCGCACGGAGCGAGCGTCCGCATGGACATCGATCATTACTCGGGCGCGCTGAAGCCTTGAGTTTCCGTTTCGCGTGAAGGAGCCGTTGCTCGCTCGCTCGTTACCCGAGGCGCGACGCGGAGTGGACCGGCGGTGGTCGAGCATGAGGCCGACCTCGCGAAGGCCGCCCATCTCGCGGCAAGCGAGCGTGCGCATGGACATTGATCACGAGTCGGACCCGCTGAAGCCTTGAGGAGCGCGGAGGTCGAGGCCTGGCCGGTGCTCGTTGCGGGCAGGCCCCTCGCCTCGAACGTTTCTTCACTCGCTGAGCGAGGCTCTCGGTGAAGGTGCACCCTCCGGGCGCGAAATCGGCGCACACGTGGACTTTGTTGACGACCGGCGGCTCAGATTCCGCCGTCGGTGAGCGAGTGCAGCGAGTTCATCAGGCTGATGTCGCTCATGTAGTTCTGCTGGAGGATTTCGCGCGTCGCTGGCGGTGAATTCGCCGCGCGCGTGGCCACCTCGGTGTCGCACGGGCTCTGTGCGCGCAGCCAATCGATCTCCTGCTGCATGCCGGGAACGATCTGCTTCATCGACGCCGCGGCGCCGATCGCCTCCACGAGCGCAGCGCAGCGCATGGGAATGCACTTGAGCGCCTTCTCCTTCACCGCGCGCGGCACGCCCGGATACAGCAGGTACATGCCCGCGAAGGCGGAGTGACGCAGGCGCCACGCTTCGTCCGCCGAGGGGAGCGCCTCTGGCATCGGCTGTCCGAGGTCTTCCCAGGTCTTCCGCTCGATGCCGTACATCGAGATGCGGATCATCTCGCCGATCAGCGTGCCCGACGAGGCGATGAGGCCAGCGAGGTGCCGCACCTCGACGCTTGCTTGCGCGAGGTTGCCCTCGTGCACGCCCTTGAGCAGGCGGAGCTTCGCCCAGTGCTGCAGCGATACGTAGTTCGGGAGATTCACCTCGTAGAAGTTGGTCTCCTTCTCGTCGCGCAGCGGGCCGGCGCCGTAGAGCGACCAGTGATCGAACTGCATCACTTCGGTCATCCAGGTGAAGTCGAGGCCGGCGTAGAGCTCGGGGCCGCTGTTGCGCCACGCGTTCGGCGGGTTGCTCATGCGCTGCGTGATCGAAGCGGGAAGGTGGAGCATGCCGATCTTCCCGCCTTCCCAGTCCGCTCGTCCCGCCATGTAGACAGCGGCGTCGCGGCTACGCGGTGGATCGGCGAGCTCCTTGAGGCTCACGAGGTCTTTCGTCTCGGAGCAGTAGCGATCGACGTGCTTCTCGGCGGCGGCCGCGTTGTCGGCGAGGAACTGAGTGACCGCTTGCTTGCCGACGGTCTCGAGGAACTCGTCGAAGGATCCGCCGTCGACTGGTTCGCCTGCGTCGAGCGAGGTCGTGGCGGTGCGGACTCCGGGGTCCTCATCACCTTCCCGCTGTGGCGTAGGAGCAGTCGCAGTCGTCTCAGGTGGCCCGGTCCGCGCCATCGGCCGGGGATTCGAGCGAGCCGCTTCGTCACTTCCCGGAGCGGCGGAGTCGTCGCGCGAGAGCAACAAGAAGATCGCCATCAGCAGCACGATGGTGACTGCGGCTGCGACGATCCCGCGTGCGGAATTCGACTTCATTGCGCGAATGTACCTCCCTCTCCATGCGGGAGAGGGAGACAGTTAGGCGACGCAGAAGAACGCGGTGACGGTGAAGCGAGTCTTCCCGCGCGGAGCGGTGACCTTCGACACACCATGCGGTGCGCCCCGAGGCCGGAACATGATCATCGTGTTGAAGATCGGAGCGAGCTCGAGCTCATTCCTCCCGCGGTATGGGAAATAGAGCCGCCCACCGTCGCGAGGACCGAAGTCGCGCGTGAAGTTGTAGACGACCGCGATGCCCTCCTCGTCGGTGTCGACGTGCACGGGGAACTCATCGCCTTTGCGCGCGCGCGCCACCTGCACCTGCTTCGACACGAGCGGCTCCTCGCACCCCGCGAGCCATCCGTGAAAGCGCGCGGCGTCGTCGGTCGCCATCCACCTGCAGAACTTCCGCAGACCCGACTCGACCAACTGATCGAGCGGAGAGATCTCGATCCGATACGGCGCATGGTGATGCCGCTTGAACTTCGCCGCCTCGAGTCCCTTGCCGACTCCGTCCGCGATCCTCGGCTCGAGTACGCGCTCGAGGCACACGTGCTTCACGCGGCCTCCGTCGTGAAAGGCCTCACGGATCTCCTTCACGCCGGTGATCACCTCGGGTGAGAGGAAACCGCGCGCGCGCAGCGTGACATCTTCGGCCTCAGCACCGAACAACGACGGCACCAGGTCTTCGACGAAGAAGTCAGGCATGCGCGAGCAGATGAGCAGCGAGGGCCTTCAAGATCGGGCTGCGCGCCGGCGATTCGTAGAACGCGATCGACGGAGTGGGATTGCACTCGAGCACGAAGGCCGCGCCCTCATCGTTCACGCGAACGTCCACGCTGGTGAACACGAGGCCGAGAATCTTCGCCGCTTTCACACACACCGCCGCGACTTCGCGAGGAGGCTTCACCTTCTTCGCGCGCTCCAGCACCTCGCGCGCATCCACCACTCCGCGCGCCGGGAGCAGATACGCACCCACCACTCTCCCCGCGAGCACGGTCACTCGGTACTCCAGCCCCTCGATGCGTTCCTGGAAGAGCACTGGAGCAGTGGCGAGAGACGCGAGCCGCCGCGGAGAAAGATCAGCAGAGGTGAGCTTGCGCACCAACGCTCCGCCAGCGAGCGGCTTGTAAATCACCTCGCCGTGCGACTCAGCGACCGCGCGCACTGCAGCTGGATCGTTGGGGGTGAGCGAAGAAGGAACCAGGACTCCCGCGCGCGCGAGGAGCTCGCGTTGGAGCGGCTTCAGCAGATGCAGCTCGAACCGCGAGACGGGATTCACGAGATGCGCTCCACCCGCCTCCATGCTGCGAAGCGCGGAGGTGATCAGCGCATGACGTTCACGCTCCGCGACCCAGCGCTGCGGCCACGACTTCGGCTTGCGCTGCGCGAGTGAGTCGACGTCGAAGAGCGGCACCGCAAGCTGCACCGACTTCACGTACACGCTGCGGAAGTCGGAGAGCCGCACGTCGCCCGCGCGCACCTCTCCGTTGTGGAGCGAGAGCGGGCTCTCTTCGGGAATGCGCGAGGTGTCGAGGAAATGAACGCGGGCACCGAGTCGCGTCAGGGCTTGCTGCACGCCCACCGCGGTCTCATCGGTGCCCGCCGAAACGACGACGACTGCCTTCTTCACGTCACTTGAAGACGTCGTCCGCGCGGATCTTCATGATCGGCGGCTTGTTCGGCGGCCGAATCGGATCATCGGCGCGGATCTTCATGATGGGCGG
>CBIHPJ010000162.1:0-13889 GCA_966211295.1 uncultured Myxococcales bacterium
TCCGTCGGCAGCGAGCCACGCGTCGGAAGTTTCGTACGCGAGCACGTTGCCGCCGGTGCCGCTGTTGAACACGCCGCGCACCGCGAAGTCGCTGCCGGAGGGGCGCGCGAGATCGAGGGCGAAGTAGTCGCCGTCGTGTTCTCCGATCGCGAAGGGCAACAATTGGTGCGGAGTGAGCTCTTTGCGCTCTTCGTCTTCGAGTGAACGCTCGAGCTTCTTCGCGAGCGTGGAGAGCTTCTCCACCTTGCCCTTCTTCACCTCGATGAAGCCGAAGCCCACGGTGTCGCCTTCGTAGTGCGCGAACCAGGCACTCCGCAGCGCCGCGGGAAGGGGGCGACCGAAGAGCTGCTCGATCTCATCGAAGTTCGGCCGTGACGCGAGGAGCGCCTTCGCCTTCTTCTGCTCGCGCTCGACGAGCTTCTCGCGCGCTTCCGTGATCTGCGCGGCTGCTTGCGCGTGCTCGGGCTTTCCTTCGAGGGCGACCAGGTAACGCGAGGCCTGCTCGAGATCCGACTCGGAGACGGGCGCGTCGGTCGTGCGCTCGGCGATCGCGAGGACCGGCAACCTCGCTCCCCAGTGAGCCTGCGGCACGGCACCGAGCAGTCGATCGAGGCTGAGTGGCGGATGCTGAGAGAGCCGCTCGGCGAAGGCGACGAACGCTGGAGCACAACTCGCTCGCTGACCACTGAGTTCCTCGTACGCGGTCTGCGCCTGCGCGAGCGTGAGCTCCCGAAGGGCGAGCAGCTTGTGGAAGTCAGCTTCGAGCTTCGCTCCACCCCTGCGGCGATGGAGCGTCATGCGAGCCATCAGGAGTTCGATGTCGGAGTCGACTGCCTCTCCGAGTTGCTCGAGATATTCGTGCGCGTGGATGAAGCGCTGATCCGCGACGGCGCGCAGGAAGGCGGTGCGCGGATGCGGCTTCGTGTCTCCCAGGCCCACGACCGTCAGGTCCTTCACGTCGGCCTCGATCACGATGGTGGTGGGGAGCGTCGCGATCGAGGCGAGCTGCTCTCGCGAGAGCTTCTTCAGCTCGAGTCGTTTCCCCGCGAACCAGAGCTGCGTCTCAGTTCCTTCGCGGCGGATCTCGGCGAGCACGCGCTTCGGCGTGGAGAACAAGGAGAACATGGGCGCGCCCTAATCTGATCCGTGCCGCTTCGTGAAACGCGGAGAGGGAAACCACTTCAGCAGTAGGCAACCCTCACCGAGACA
Organism: uncultured Myxococcales bacterium; assembly: GCA_966211295.1. Classification (GTDB taxonomy): domain Bacteria; phylum Myxococcota; class Myxococcia; order Myxococcales; family Myxococcaceae; genus Archangium_A. Next base: position 1,210 of record CBIHPJ010000162.1, read on the forward strand.
TGGTCGCTTCTACGCGGGGTGCGGTCGCCTCACGCTCACTTCGATCAACACGTCGTCGAAGTGGCAGTAGGTCATCGTGCCGCGGCCGTTGGTCTGAACGGGCGAGACTCGAATTCCTTCGGCGTTCGCGGCTGCGTGGAACTCGTGCACGCGCGCGACGTCGTCGACGATGAACCCGATGTGGAATCCCTCGGGCCAGGGCCGCTCGTCCTTCCGGCGCTGGAGCACCAGGGTGACGCCACCTTCGCCCGAGAGAATCGCGATGGCGGGTGAGGAAGGATTCGAAGTGAGTGAGAAACCGAAGTGGCGAACGAAGAACGCCGCCGCGCCCTGAACATCAGTGACCTGCAGATCGACGTGGTTGAGCACCATGGGAGCCTCATGCACGCGCACGCGTGCCGTTGGCCCAGGCAACTCACCCGGCAGTCGGGGGTTGAAGTGCTCCCACGCGGGAGTGACCGGGGCTCACCAAAACCGGTCCGCCGTTTTCGGGTGAGCGCTGCTTACAGCAGCCAGATTCACTGCGCGAGGAACTCTTCGACGCTCCTGGTCTTTGCGTCCTGTCCGGCCGAGGAGCGGTAGATCGCGAGCGAGTCCTCAGCGAGCTTCTTCGCGCCCTCGACCTTCGCCGCTGACTTCGCCCGCGCGAGCGCGAACTGCACATCCGCGAGCGACACCGGCCATGGCTTCGTCTCTTCCACGATCGACAGCGCCAGCTCGAGCGTCTTCACCGCGGCCGCACTCTCCTTGAGCGCGAGCTCACTCTCGCCACGGGCGAGCAGCGGCTGCATCAGCTCCGGGCTGCGCGCGCCGACCTGGGTCCCTGCCTCCACGGCCTTCGTGGCAAACCCGAAGGCGTCCTTCGGCTTGTTGTCCGCGAGCGCGATGGATGCACGCACCGCTCCCGCCTCGGCGAGATACGGCGCGATCGGCGCGGGTTGCATCGAGAGCACGGCTTCGAGCTCCTTCGCCGCGTCGTCGCGATGACCCAGCGCGAACTGAATCTCCGCATGCGTGAGCAAGGTCGCCACCACCACCGGGTGCCCCGCGGGATACGCCTTCTTCGCGATCGTCACCGCGCGCGTGACGAGGGCGAAGGCCTCTTCGTGGCGACCCACCTTGGTGAGGGTGTCGGCGAAGTTGTTCAACGGAACCACGAGTCGCGGGCTCTCGGTGCCGAAGAGCTTCTCGCGAGTGGCGATCGCTCGGGTGAACGCATCACCTGAATCCGCCACGCGCCCGACGAAGAAGTACGCGTTGGCGAGGGCAGAGCGCACCATCGCCGCCTCAGGGTGATCACCCGAGACCTCTCTCTCCCGCAGCTGCAGCGAGCGCTCGAGGTGCGTCACCGCTCCGGGCCAATCCTTCGCGGCCATCAGGCTCTGGCCGAAGTCGAACTCGATCTTCCACAGCAGCGGGTGGTCGGCGCCCAGCAGCGTCTTCGCCAACGCGAGCGCCTGCTGGTGCTGCTGCGCGACCTCGATCGGCTTGCCCTCGGCATTGCCGAGCCGCGCCACCGCGGTCATCCGCTCGAGGGTGAGGATGTCGTCGCCGCCCATGCGGTCGATCGTCGCGCGAGCCAGCGAGTCCCACAGCCGGCCGTCGGCGGGCTTGTTCGAGTAGAAGCCGACCAGCGTGGTGAGGCGCACCGCGGCCATCGCCATCAGCTCGTCGAACCCCGAGGCTTGCGCGGCCATCGCCGTGCGAGTCCACGCGTCGATCGCGTCGGGGTACTTGCCGGCGGCCTGGTGCATGTTCCCCAGCAGCGAGAGCGCTTCGGCCTCGAGCGCGCGGCGATTGAGCTCCTTCGCCGAGGCGAGCGCTTGCTCCACCACCGGCGCGGCATCCGCCAGCTTGCCTGCGTCGATCAGCGTGCGCGCGCGCGCGAGGTCGGCCTGGAGCGCGATCACCCTGGTCTCATCTCCACCCGAGGTCATCAGGCGAGGGTCCGCCTTCAAGCGAGCGAGCTGCGTGCAACCGCGAACCGGAGTGAGGCTCCACGCGAGCGTGCCCGCGCGCTCGACCACTCCTTCGTCGGCGGTGGAGAGCACGTTCACCACCGCGGCCAATTCGCGGCGGCGCTGCGCGAGACACAGGGCCTCGAGCCGGTAATCCGCCTCGGGGAGCTCCTTGCGCACGAACGCTTGCTCGCACGACTGGGTCGCCGCGTTCGTCCACTCGCGTGCGTGGGAATCGAGAGCGCGTTCAGCCGAAGAGAGGGCCGCCGCGGCGAACGGCTTGGTCACCTTGCCGAACGCGGTGGCCAGTCGCGCCCGCAGCGCGTCGTCCCACACGCCAGCGAGCTCTCCGCCCACCGCCTCGCACTTGCCGCGCTCGCGTGCGCGCGACGAGAGCTGCAGCCCGCCGACGAGCACGAGCACCGCCGCCACCGCGGCCCACGGGAGGACCTTGCGTGCCCACTCGTCGGGCGCGCGATCAAGATCCTTCAGCAGCGCCTCCATCGAGGGGTAGCGCTTGTCGGGATCGCGTTGGAGCCCACGCAACAACACCGCGTGCAACCAGTTGGGCACCTGCGTCCCGCGCGGACGCGGAGGCAGGGTGCCGTCGAGCAGCGCCTTCGTCACCTCGCTCACGCTGGTGCCGGTGAAGGGCCGCTTGCCGTACAGCGCCTCCCACAAGCAGATGCAGAACGAGAACTGATCGCTGCGCGCGTCGGGCGTCTTCGCCTCTGCCTGCTCAGGCGACATGTAGCCGACGGTGCCGACCACCATGTCTCCGCGCGTGAGCGGCTCGGAGAACGAGTTCGAGTTGAGCTTGCCCGAGTCTTCGCCCATCGAGACCGCGGGGATCATCGCGCCGACGGGCTCGATGCTGCCGTCCGCTCTCGCCACGCCGAAGTCCGTCACGCGCGCGCGGCCGTCTTCACCGAGCAGCACGTTCGCGGGCTTGAAGTCGCGGTGCACCAGGTGCGCAGCGTGCGCGGCGGCGAGCCCACGGCCGGCCTGGAGGAAGATCGAGACGACTTCCTTCCACGTGCGCGTCCTCGCTCGCTCCCAGGTGCGCAGCGTGACGCCGGGAACGAATTCCATCGCGATGAAGATGCCGCCGCTGTGCTCGCCCACGTCGAACACGTTCACCACGTTCGGGTGAGAGAGCCGGGCCATCGCCTGCGCCTCACGGAGCATGCGGCCGTGCGCGGTGGGATCACTGGTTCCGCTCACGTGCAACGTCTTGAGCGCGACGCGGCGATCGAGATCGGGATCGTACGCGGAGTACACCGCGCCCATGCCGCCCATGCCCACGGTGTCGATCACCACGAAGCGGCCCACCGCCTGTCCGCGCTCCAACACTGGCGCTGGCTCGATGGGCTTAGGCATCTGCGAGGGCGACAGCCCCTGCGTGGGCGCTTCGCGCGCGTGCCGGCGCTTCTGATCGTGCACCGCGAGATCTGGAGAGCACACCGGGCAGCCGCTCGCGTGCTCGCGAAGAGCGACCTCTTCTTCTGCACTCAAACGGCCGTCCAGGAGGGCCGTCCACTGCGCGCGTTCGACGTGTGCCAAGCGGGCACAGCCTACTGTCTCCCTCTCCCTGCGCCAGCGGGGAGAGGGGCGCTCAGTCTTTCAATCGGCGGAGCGCACTGGTGGCGGCCTGCTTCGAGTTGCAGCCGAAGAGCAGCACCTGCTCGCCGTCGTCAGGCCCACCGTCTTCCGCCAGGTCTTCGAGCGCGCCGCGAGCGCGCTTCACCTGCAGATCGGCCAGCGCGTCGGCGGCGGCTGAGCGCAGCCCACACTTCTGGTGACCGAGGAGTTTGATCAACTTGCTCTCAGCGTCCTTCGAACCAGCGCGAGCAGCGGAGGCGTATTGGCTGGCGGCCTGACTCTCGCCGAGTGCCTCGTAGAGCTGGCCCGAGTACCAGCTGCGCTGCCTTGCGTCCTTCTCCTGGCTGATCAGCTTCCGTGCGACGTCGACCTTCTTGTTCCGCTCGTCGCTCTTTGCGCTCGCCGCGTCGTCGATGGCCTTCTCGATCTCGTTCTTGCCGAAGAGGAGGTACAGCACGAGGAGCACCACGCCCGCGCCCACGCCCGCGAGGCCGAGCTTCTTCCGCGGGATGCCCTTCTTCTCTGCGTTCGCGAGCGAGCTCTCCACCAGGCGGCTGGTGTTCTCGAACGCCTTGCTCGCGACCTCGGTGGTCGACTCGAGCGCCTTGGTCGCCACGTCGAGCGCCTTCTGCGTGCCCGAGGTGGAGCGGCCGCTCTCGGTGAGTCGCGTGAGGCCCCGATTGCCGAAGGGCGCCGCGGCGGAGTCAGTGCCGCGGATGATCTTGTAGATGCGCACCTGCTCGGGGATGCCCTTGAGCTCGAAGCGGCCGAGCTCTTCGCTGGCGAGCTCCGCGCGGTTCATCGAGAGGTACACCGCTTCCGTGAAGGTGACCTCGTCGGCCTCGGCGAGACCCTCGACGCGCGCGGCGATGTTCACCGGTTCACCGAAGACGTCGTTGCCCTCGAGCCGCACCTCGCCCACGTTGATCGCCACGCGCACGTGCAGCTGCTCTTCGGCGGGAGCTGATCGGTTGTAGCTCCACAACGAGTCCTGCACCGCGAGGCCGGCGTACACGGCGGCGGTGGGCGACTCGAAGGTCACCATGAACGCGTCACCGATGGTCTTCACGATGCGACCGCCCAGGCCCTTGAAGAGGGGCGCGAGCATGTCGTTGTGCGTCTTCAGCAACTTCTCGTTCTGCTCGAGCGTCTGCTTGCTGGTGCGCTCGGTGAACCCCTTGATGTCGGTGAAGACGATGGCGAGGTTGGCGGTGCGCACGGCGCCGGCCTTCTATCAGGTCATTCCAAGAACGACGCGAGAGACAGCGACGAAGTGGAAGGCTGCCCCGAGGCAGACCAGCGAGTGGAAGACCTCGTGGTACCCGAAGACGGTGGGCCAGGGGTCGGGCCGCTTGAAGGCGTACGCCGCGGCGCCCAGCGAGTAGACGACGCCGCCTCCGAGGAAGAACACCAGGCCGGTGGTGCCCATCACGTGGCCGAGCGCCGGCATGAACGGGTAGCTGAACCACGCCAGCGCCAATGCGAGGATCGCGACCAGCGGCTTGGGCGCGGTGATCCACACCATCGCGCGCAAGACACCGAGCGCGGCGCCGCCCCAGAGCAGCATCAGGAAGGGGCGCGTGGCTGCGGGATCGAGGGCAACGGCGAGCGGAGTGCCGGTGCCCGCGATCAGGATCATGATGAAGGAGTGATCGAGCCGTCTCCACCACTGCCGAGCAGTCGGGGCCCAGTTCACGCGGTGGTAGATCGCGCTCACTGCGAACTGGCCGCAGAGCGACACCAGGTACACCACGCAGGCCCAGAACATCGTCCCCGTGGCTCGAGTGAGCAGCCAGGCGCCCGCGGCGAGCGCGATGAAGAACGAGATCTGGTGCAGCACTCCGCGGAGCTGCGGCTTCACCGGGGCGCTCAGGGTGGCTTCCATTCCCCTTACGTAATCCCCACCTCGTCACCCGCGTGTCAGGGCAGAGATGATCACGCGTCTCTCACCGCAGGTTGCCCGGCCCGTGAGGCCCTACACGCAAATTCCCTATCAAGGACCAGGCCGCGGGTTCGACTCCCGCCGAGTGCACTTCGTTATGCGCTCGTAGCTCAGCGGTAGAGCAGGTATTTCGTGGCTTCACACCTCGGGCGACCGAACTTTTCTTCGGACCCTGATCGCCAGCTGATCAGCGGCCGTGACGTAGATGATCATTGCGGATGCATAGATGATGCATATACATGCGTCATCCATGCATCACTCCGCTGGCATCATTGGCGCGTCGGGATATTCGGGCATCGAGCTCACGCGGCTCGTGCTCCGTCACCCGGGGCTGAAGCTCTCCTTCGTCACTTCGGATCGCTGGGTGGGGCAGGCCATCGCCTCGAAGACCGCGCTTCCGTCTGAGCTCGCGTACGTGAGCAACGAGCAGGGCCTCGCTTCCGCGAAGGGCTGCGACGTGGTGTTCCTCGCCACGCCCGCGGAGACCTCGCTCGAACTCGCTCCCAAGCTGCGCGCGCTGGGCGTGCGGGTGGTGGACCTCGCGGGCTCGTTCCGCCTGCAGGACCTCTCGAAATACCCCGCGTTCTACAAGTTCGAGCACACCTCTCCGGCGCTCCTGAAGGAGGCGGTGTACGGCATGCCCGAGCTCTTCCGCGCGAAGATCAAGGGAGCGCAGTTCGTGTCGAACCCCGGCTGCTACGCGACGGCGGCCGCGCTCTCCGTGGCCCCGCTGCTGAAGTCGGAGCTGATCGATCCCACCTCCATCGTGATCAGCGCGGCCTCGGGCGTCTCTGGAGCGGGGCGCAAGGCGAGCGAGGAGTACACCTTCATGGAGATCGACTCCGATTTCCGCGCGTACAAGACGCTCAAGCATCAGCACGTGCCGGAGATCGAGCAGACGTTGGGTGGAGTGAAGATCGTGTTCACTCCGCACCTGCTGCCGATGAAGCGGGGAATCTTGAGCACCGCGGTGGCGAAGCTGAAGAAGGGCGTGAGCCAGGCGCAGGTGAATGAGGCGTTTCAGAGCGCGTTCGGGAAGGAGCCGATGGTGAAGCTGCTTCCTTCTGCTGACTCCGTGCGCATCGCTGATGTGGCGAAGACTCCGTGGTGTCTGATCGGGGCTTCGGCGGACGACTCGCACGTGGTGTCCATCAGTGCGATCGACAATTTGCTGAAAGGTGCGGCGAGTCAGGCCGTTCAGAACGTGAACCTGATGCTCGGTCATGACGAGTCAGAAGGACTTCGGTAGCCCCTCACCCCGAGAAAAAGACCATGCCCGTCGCTCGTGGATTTCTGTTCGCCGGACTTCATTCCGGCATCAAGCCGTTCAAGAAAGACCTCGCGCTGGTCGCGAGCGAGACGCCGTGTGCCGCGGCGGGCGCGCTGACCATCAACAAGGCGAAGGCCGCTCCCGTCGAGGACTGCGCTCGCAGATTGCCGATGACCGGCGTGCGCGCGATCTTGATCAACTCAGGCAACGCGAATGCGCTCACCGGCGCGGAAGGGCTCGCTGACGTCGCCGAGCTCTGTGCCGCGACCGCGAAGGTGCTCGAGGTCGCTCCCGAGTCTGTCTTGATGGCCTCCACCGGAGTGATCGGTCAGCGCCTGCCCAAAGTGAAGATGATCGACGCGCTGCCGAAGCTGAAGGCGCAGCTGCGCTCGGCTCCGGAGTCCGCCGCGGAAGCGATCTGCACCACCGACACCAACATCAAGATCGCCTCGCGCGTAGTGCGCATCGGCCGCAAGGAAGGCCGCATCACCGCCATCTGCAAGGGCAGCGGCATGATCGCGCCGCAGCTCGCGTCGACCATCGCCATCATCTGCACCGATCTCGCGATCGCTCCGGCGCTCCTGCAGCGCGCGCTGCTCGGTTCGATGGACGGCAGCTTCAACAACCTCACTGTCGACAACGACATGAGCACCAACGACGCGGTGATCGCGCTCGCGAACGGGCAGCTCGGCAACCCCGAGATCACCGAGCCGAACGCCGAGTACGAGCTCTTCGCCACGCAGCTGCAGTCGCTCTGCGTCGAGCTCGCGCGCGAGGTCGCGAAGGACGGGGAGGGCGCCACCAAGCTCCTCGAGGTGCGCGTGACGAACGCGCCCAGCAATGCCATCGCCACCGATCTCGCCCGCAGCGTCGCGGGCAGCACCCTGGTGAAGGCTGCGGTGTTCGGCGCTGATCCCAACTGGGGCCGAGTGCTCGCCACCGTCGGCGCACGCTGCGGTTCGCAGAAGTTCGACGTGAATCCCGGCGAGGCGAAGGTCACCGTGCAGGGCATCGTCGTCTACGACAAGAAGCCCACGCTCGATCTCACCACTCCCACGAATCTGCGCGCGCGCATGCGCTCTCCCGAAGTCCTGGTGGAGATCGATCTGCGCTGCGGCACCGCGAGCTCGGTGGGGTGGGGCTGCGACCTCTCGTACGACTACGTGAAGATCAACGCGGACTACACCTCGCTCCTCGTGCCCACGGCCGACGGCAGCGTGGCGAAGGACGATCGCCTCACCAACTACTCACCGAAGTTCAAGGTGACGCTGGTGAAGGAAGCGCTCACGTACATCTCGCGCTTCGCGGACAAGCGCGTCGTGATCAAGCTGGGCCGCCAGGCGATGGGGAAAGACTCGCTGCGCGCCTCCATCGTCGAAGACGTGAACCTGCTGCGCGCGGTGGGTCTGGTGCCGATCCTCGTGCACGGCGAGAGCCCCGAGGGCACCTCGAAGGGCGACTCGCACAGCAAGGAGATGATGGTCTCCGGTCAGACCAACACCGAGCTGGTGACGCTGCTCAATCGCACCGGCGTGCAGGCGATCGGTCTCTCGGGCATGGACGCCTCGTTCATGAAGGGCCGCCGCATGGGCGAAGGCATGCCCGGCGAAGTGGTGAGCGTGAACAAGGACCTCCTCGAGATGTTCTTGCAGCGCAATTACGTGCCAGTGGTCTCGCCCGTGGGCTTCCTCGACGACGGGAGCACGCTGCCGCTCGAGCCCGATCAGGTCGCCAGCGAGATCGCCCGCATCGCGAACGCGTCCAAGCTCGTGTACCTGGTGGGCGGTCCCGGCTTCGTGGAGAACGACGAGCTGCTCGGTCAGCTCACTACCGCCACCCTTCGCGAGAAGGCGGAGAAGGGCATCTTCAACCGCAACCTCGCGCGCAAGGCGAAGTGGTCCATCGCGGCGCTCGAAGGCGGAGTGGAGCGCGTGCACGTGATCGACGCGCGCACGCCGCACTCGATCATCGCCGAGTTCTTCACCGATCAAGGCATCGGCTCGCTGGTGACCCATGGTTGACGTCACGACGCACAAGGCGCGGCGCGAGGTGATCCGCCGGCTGCTGCGCACGCACGTGGTGGGCACCCAGGAAGATCTGGGGAAGCTCCTCGAGCGCGAAGGCATCGAGGTGAACCAGGCCACGCTCTCGCGCGATCTCGCGAAGCTGATGGCGCGGCGGGTGACGCTGCCCGACGGCGGCACCGTGTACGAATTGGCGGAAGCGCCCGCGAGCCGCGGTGACGAAGCGCTCCGGCAGGTGCATCACCTCGTGACCACCGTGGATGACGGCGACGCGATGGTGGTGGTGCGCACGTTGCCCGGTGGCGCGCCCGCGGTCGCCGCGGCCATCGACTCTTCACGTCCTCCCGGGGTGCTCGGCACGCTCGCGGGTGACGACACCATCTTCATCGTGCCCGCGCGCGGCGTGAAAGCGTCGCGGGTGAAGCGCGATCTCCTCTCCCTCTGGAAGAAAGGCAGTGCATCGTGACGTTGGCGAAGACGGAAGCCTCTGGTGGCCCGGGGCTGCTCCCCGAAGTGATGGCGTTCTCGAGCTCGCTCTCGTTGGACAAGCAGTTGCTCCGCGAGGACCTGGTCGGTTCGATGGCGCACGTCACGATGCTCGGTCGCACCGGCGTGATTCCCGCCGCCGAGGCGCGCACCATTCGCAACGGGCTGCTCGCGATCTGGGAGCGCGCCAATGCGGGCTCGCTGGTGCTCCCTGAAGAAGAAGACGTGCACATGGCGGTGGAGGTCGAGCTCAACCGCACCATCGGCGCTCCGGCGGCGCTGCTGCACTCGGCGCGTTCGCGAAATGATCAGGTGGCTACGGATCTGCGCCTGCACGTGCGTGAAGTGGCGGCGCTCGCGCTCGAGTCGGTGACCGGACTGATCCACGAGCTCGTCGCACGTGCGCGCAAAGAGAAGGACGTGATCCTTCCTTCGTACACGCACCGTCAGCGCGCTCAGCCGATCTCGCTGGCCTACTGGTTCGCCAGCTACGGCGCGGCGTTCCTGCGGGACGCGCAGGCCTTCGTGTTCGTGCTCGAGCAGTGCAAGCTGTTGCCGCTCGGCGTGGGCGCGATCTCCGGGAGCTCGCTGCCGATCGATCGCGAGATCACCCGCGAGCTGCTCGGCTTCGACGGCACCACGCTCAACGGCATGGACACCGTGGGTGATCGCGACTTCGCGCTCGATCTTCTCTACGCGACGTCACGCTTCTTCCTGCACGCGAGCCGCCTCTCGACCGATCTCATCGACTTCACCACGCAGGAGTTCGGCTTCGCCTCGCTCTCGGGTGACATCTCGATGGGCAGCTCGATGATGCCGCAGAAGAAGAACCCCGACGTGTTCGAGCTGATCCGCGGGAAGTCGGGCAAGGCGCTCGGCAACCTGATGGGTCTGCTCGCGACCGTGAAGGGATTGCCCGGTGGCTACAACCGTGACCTGCAGGAAGATCGCGCGTCGTTGCTCGAGACGGGCCCGCTGCTGCTCGGCTCGCTCTCGGTGCTGCGGCTGGCGATTCCGCGCGTCACGTTCCATCCCGAGAAGTGCAGGGTGGGCGTCGACGAGGGCTTCACCCAGGCGACCGATCTCGCTGAGGCGCTGGTGAAGAAGGGCATGCCCTTCCGCAAGGCGTACCAGGTGGTGGGCTCGCTCGTGCGTCGCTGCCAGGAGCAGGGGAAGAACCTCCGCCAGGCGACGGTGGAGATGGCGCAGGCGATCGATCCGTCGCTCGATGCGGCCACGCTCGCCGTGCTCGAGGCTTCAGGCGCCGTGGCGCGCAAGGCGTCCGCTGGCAGCACGGGTCCCGCCGCTGTCGAGACCACGCTCCACGCGCTCGAGACCCAGGCGAAGTCGCTCGCTGAGAAGAGCGCGAAGGTTCCGCGCCTCACTCAGCTCTTCAGCTCGATCCAGAACTCGGCGCTGTAAGTCGGAAAGGGGCATGCCCTCACCCCGACCCTCTCCCGATGGGAGAGGGAGGTAGGTCTCGACTTCGCTCAGGGCGTGAAGCGGATGCCGTCGGTGGTGTTCACCGACGACGCGGTGCCATACGAGTGCTGCACGCCCACGTCGCCAGTCGCGTTCTCCAGACCCACGCTCGCGCTGCCGCCAGTGACGTCGGTCGCGCTGCCGGAGTTCGCGGCGAGCGTGCAGTAGTGGAACTCGATCACGTTCGTCGTCTCGTAGATCTGCGCCTGGAACGTGAGCCGCTCGGGCCGCCCGCCGCCGGGGGTTACGGCTGCGTGTTGTTCCACTCGACGGTGAACTTGCGGTTGGGCGGAGTTCCGGTCGTCACCGCGTGAATCATCGCCCCTGAGGTTGCGTTGGCCCACAGGTCATCCCAGAACGGCGCGATGAAGCCGTTCGGTGCAGCGCTGGTCGGAATCACGACGTTGTCGAACGAAGTTCCGCCCATGCCGGTGCTCGAGGTGAAGACCTGCATCAGCCCGTTGTTGTTGACCAGGAAGTGCGTGTGCGTGGTGCTGAAGAACGAGATCGGGAACGGCAGCGCGACGATGGGTGAGTTGGTGTCGTCGCCGATCACCGGAGTGGTGGTGCCCGAGAGCAGCTGCGTCGAGCCGACCATCGACTGACACGCCGCGGGGATCGTCGTCTTCGCGTACGGCGGCGGCGGGATCGCGGTGGTGACGGTGCTGATCTCGAAGTTGCCCAGCTCGTTCGACTGCCAGCCATCGACCAGCACGTACACGGTGAGCGCAGTGGCGGCGTTGTTGAGCAGCGAGACCGTCTCCGTGCCCGACACGCCGTCTGAGCCGCCGAGGCAGACCATGCCCGTGCCCATCGTGCCGCCGCAGTTCGCCGCCGGCGCGCCGATCACGTTGAGCACCATGTCCCAGGAGGCGATCGTGGTGACGACGAAGCGAGAGTTCGCGGGAATGGTGACCTGGAAGACCGCGTCGGGCGCGAGGCTGCTCTGGCGGCACAGGCCGCCCGTCGCAATCGCGTAGTCGTTGGTGAGCCCCGTGGTGGTCGAGGTCACCCTGGTGTTCGGGCCGAGAACGACGGGCGCGTTGCAGCTCTCACCCGAAGCGAGGAACGGCGGCGCGGGCGCCAGTGAGATCTGGAGGTCGAAGGTGTCGACGGCCACCGTTCCCGCGGCGCGATCGACGACGAGGTACACCGTCTTCGAGGCACCCGAGTTGTTGTCGAACCGGGCCGTTTCCGAGCCGCTGAAGCCGACGTCAGCCGAGGCGCTGCACACCACCGGGTTCGCCAGACACGCTGCTGCGTTGCCGTCGATCACGCTCAACGCCAGGTTCGCCGTGCTCGCGTTCGTCGCGGTCGCCGTGAGGCGGGCGCCGGTCGGCACCGTGATCGCATACACGCGGTCGGGCCCGTCGGAGAACTTGCAGCCCTGCGAGGTGGTGCCCGTCGTGAAGTTGTTGCCGTAGCCGACGAGCGTCTCCCCCGGGAACGTGCTGTCGACCGTGATCGTCGCGCCGACGTTGCCGCAGACGTCACCGGTCGGCAGCGTCGCCGGCGCGACCGAGTTGGTCAGCGTGTACGTGCCCGCCGGCATGAGCGTCGGCGTATCGACGACGATCATCACCGGCACCGCGGTGGCGGCGACGTTGTCCCAGGTCGCTGTCACCGTCCCCGAGGCAGTGGTGGAAGCACCGCCGACGCAGGACAGAGCGCTGGCGCACGTGCCGAGCACGAAGTTCACGGTGGGCGAGAACCCATAGCCCGTGCCGATGGCAGGCGATGTGAGTGTCGAGGTCAGCCGGTTTCCCGCGGGTACCGTCATCGTCCACACGTTGTCGGGGCCGGCGCCGCCAACCGCACAGCCTGCGCCGGTGGAGTAGTCGTTGGTGAAGCCCACCAGCGTTCCTGTCACCGTGCCTGCATCCGTCGCGAAGGCGGTGGAGCAGACGTCGCCCTGC
>CBIHPJ010000163.1:0-13876 GCA_966211295.1 uncultured Myxococcales bacterium
CCCAGTGACCGAGCAGACGGATCTTCACGTCGTCGGGAATGAGCGGTCTCTTCAGGAGGGGATTGTCTTTCAAATAGATCATCCCCACCGAGAGGTAGTTGCAGGCACGCCAGTAGGCGTTCATCAACTCCAGCTCGCGCGACGTGAGCGGTCCCTCGCTGGTCTTCCTGTTGCCGGCCGAGGCGCGCGACGCAGGGATCTCGGACCGCCCAGAGCCCCGGGCGGAGATCGGATGTGGTTGTGCCATTTGAAATTCCTCCAACGGATCTTGAGTGCAGCGATCAGGCCTGAGCGAAGTCGGGCTCGGTCTCAGCCTCGAGCTCAGGTCGATAGCGACCGAGCACCGCGGCGGAGTCACACCGAGCGCGGTGATAGAACGCGTGCTGCGCAGCGACCAGGTTCTCCTTGCGGCCCTGCCAGGTGTTCAACGCTTCGTCCTGCAGCGCGCGGCCGTAGGAGTAGCTCAGCGTCCACGGCTTGGTCTGCTTCAGCTCGTTGATCGCGTCGAGGTGCTGGCTCGCGAGCACCGGGCTCTGCCCACCCGAGAGGAAGACGATCGCGGGCACGGCGGCTGGGACATTTCGCAGCAGCACGCGCAGCGTCGCCTCAGCCACTTCCTGCACCGAGGCCTGCTTGTGGGCGTCGCGCCCCGCGGTGACCATGTTTGGTTTGAGCAAGATGCCTTCGGGGTACACGCGCTCCTCGACGAGCGCGCGGAAGACGGCGCGCAGCACGAGGCCGGTGACCTCTTCGCAACGCTCGATGGTGTGAGCGCCGTCCATCAACACCTCAGGCTCGACGATCGGGGTGAGCGACTGCTCCTGGCAGAGCGCCGCGTAGCGGGCGAGCGCGTGGGCGTTGGCGTGAATGCAGCGCTTCGAGGGGCGCCCGTCCCCGATGCTCAAAACCGCTCGCCACTTGCAGAAGCGCGCACCCAACTTCCGGTACTCGGCGAGGCGCTGGCGGAGTCCATCGAGACCTTCGGTGATCAGCTCACCGGGCGCGCCCGCCATCGGGTGAGCGCCGTCGTCTACCTTGATGCCGGGGATGATGCCGCGATCGATCAGGAGTCCCGCGAGCGGCGTCTTCATCGAGCTGTTCTGCCGAATCGTCTCATCCTGCAGGATCACCCCACCCAGAAACTTCTCGACCCCTGGAGTGGTGAAGAAGAGCTCACGGAAGGCGCGGCGCGTGTCTGAGGTGGACTCGATGCCCTTCGCCGTGAGGCGCTTGCTGATGGTGGGCACCGTCTCGTCCGCGGCGAGGATGCCCCTGCCTTCGGCGACGATCGCTCGCGCCGTTTCCTCAGTCTTCACGATGTTCGCTTCCATGCGGTCTGTCCTTCCCCACCCAGTCGGCGCGCCTCGCTCATGGAGACCCGGCCAACTTCTTCACAGCTAATGGTGCTGGCGTTCCCGAGCAATCAACGGAGGCGAGCGCACCTGAGCGATTAGGCATTCGGGATGACGATCAGGCTGGTCATCGCGGATGTCGACGGGACCCTGGTGAACAAGAAGAAGGAGCTCACCGAGGGCACTCGCGGCGCCGTGGCGAGACTGCGCGCCGCCGGAGTTCGCTTCACCGTGACCAGCGGCCGGCCTCCGAGGGGAATGGCGTCTCTGGTGGGGCCGCTCGAGCTGACCGCGCCGATCGCTGCGTTCAACGGCGGCATGTATGTGATGCCTGATCTCAGCACCGTGGTGAACCAGCGCACGCTGGACCAGGACGCGGCGAAGGAGGCCGTGACGTTTCTGCAGCACGCTGGCCTCGACGTCTGGGTCTACCAGGGTTGGGACTGGTTCGTCGGAGACTCGCTCGGCACGCGTGTGGAGCGCGAGCGCTTCAACGTGGGCTTCGATCCGATCTCCATCGACGACCCGTTCAAGGTGCTCGACGGCGCGATCAAGATCGTCGGCGTCAGCATGGACTTGAGCAAGGTGGCGCAGTGCGAGGCCACCCTGAGCGCGCTGCTTGGCAGCGACGCGTCGGTGGCGCGCTCGCAGCCGTACTACCTCGACATCACGCACCCCGAAGCGAACAAGGGAATGGTGGTGCGCGAAGCGGCGCGGCTCCTCAAGATCTCCGTCGACGAGGTGGCGACGATCGGCGACCAGCTGAACGACGTCTCGATGCTCAAGGTGGCGGGCATGGGCATCGCGATGGGCAACTCCACGCCCGAGGTGCAGCGCTTCGCCCGCCACGTGACGAGATCGAACGACGACGAAGGCTTCGCTCACGCGGTCGATGCGTTCATTCTCGGTGAGCCGCCGATCGCGGAGTCGAAGCTCGGACTTCCTCCACGCACCCGCGCCTGTCTCTTCGGCCTCGAGGGCGTGCTCACGCAGTCGGCTGAACACCGCGCGCACGCGTGGAAGAAGTTGATCGACTACTACCTGAAGCAGCGCGCGCAGACGTCGGGCGTGCCCTTCATTCCTTTCGACACCATTCACGACTACGCGCGCTACTTCGATGGGCGTTCGCCGCTCGAGGGCATCCGCGGCTTCCTGAACGCACGGAACATCGAGCTGCGCGAGAAGACGGTGTTCGGCCTGGTAGAGAAGCAGACCGAGGTGCTCGCCGAGGAGCTCGCCCGGGCGCAGGTCGAGACGTACGAGGGCTCGGTCAACTTCGTGAAGCAAGCGCGCGCCGCGGGCATGCGCACCGCGGTGATCTCCGCCGGCGCTCGCGTGAGGGAAGCCCTGCGCTCCGCGGGGATCGACGCGCTGTTCGACGCGGTGATCGAGACCCAATCGC
This sequence comes from uncultured Myxococcales bacterium, assembly GCA_966211295.1. Lineage (GTDB taxonomy): Bacteria > Myxococcota > Myxococcia > Myxococcales > Myxococcaceae > Archangium_A. The sequence goes on from CBIHPJ010000163.1 coordinate 2,755, forward strand.
ATACAGGAGCGGGCACCGCGCCGGCCGCCGAGGACTACTTGATGGCGGTGGAGGCGATGGGGGTCTCGGCCGAGGAGACCGCGGTCTTCGAAGACACCGCGGGCGGCCTCGAGTCAGCCCGCGCCGCGCACCTCGGCTACATCGTCGGCGTCGACCGACCGCCAGGCCACGAAGGCGCGCTCCGCCACTCGGGGGCCGACGTGGTGATCGACGATCTGTCCAGCCTGCCGGAGGCCCACCGTGAAGCCTGATGAGATCGCGAAGGCGGCGCGCCGCTTCGTCGAGCCGTACAAGGTGACGAAGGGCAAGGACTTCAAGCTCGGGGACTTCGACCCTTCGGACACGGGGAAGCTCGACTCCGAGGACAAGGACGAGGCCAAGGAGGTGCTCACCAAGGGCATCGAGTGGCTCGCCGCCGAGCAGGACATGCTCTACGCGCAGAACCGCTGGGGCGTGCTGCTGATCTTCCAGGCGATGGACGCGGCCGGGAAGGACGGAACGATCAAACACGTGATGTCTGGTTTGAACCCGCAGGGGTGCCAGGTCACGTCCTTCAAGCAGCCGTCTTCCACCGAGCTCGATCACGACTTCTTGTGGCGCAGCAACGTGGCGCTCCCCGAGCGCGGCCGCATCGGCATCTTCAACCGCTCCTATTACGAGGAAGTGCTGGTGGTGCGGGTGCACCCCGAAATTCTCGCGAAGCAGCCCATTCCTCCCGAGCTGGTGGGCAAGAAGATCTGGGACGAGCGCCTCGAGGACATCTCGAACTTCGAGCAGTACCTCGCGCGCAACGGGATCCTGGTGCTCAAGTTCTTCCTGAACGTCTCGAAGGGCGAGCAGAAGCGCCGCTTCATGGAGCGCCTCGATCTGCCCGAGAAGAACTGGAAGTTCTCGGCGAGCGACGTGAAAGAGCGCGGGTTCTGGAAGGACTACCAGCGCGCCTACGAGGAGGCGATTCGCGGCACCGCGGCGAAGCACGCCCCGTGGTTCGTCGTGCCTGCGGACAAGAAATGGTACGCGCGCCTCGTGGTGGCCGCGGCGGTCGTCGACGGCCTCGAGCGCCTCAATCTCAAGTACCCCAAGGTCGATGACGAGCAGAAGAAGTCGCTCGCCGCGGCACGTGTGGCGTTGTCGCGAGAGTGAGTGTGGTTGGTATTGGGCGCGCTCGTTACGTGTGAGCAATTCGGGAGAGTGACGTGAAGGTTCGAGTGTTGCCCTGGTTGATTGCCGTCGCGCTCGTGATGACCGGCTGTCCGGTAGGGCCGGACTTCGTCAGACCCGACACCAAGGTGAACGACACCTGGCGGCAGGCCGGGGCGGAGAAGCTGGCTGCGCCGCCCGAGGCTGACGCGCGCTGGTGGAAGGCGTTCAACGATCCCGTCCTCGACTCCCTCGTCGAGTCTGCGTACCGGCAGAACCTCGATCTCCAGGCTGCGGGTGTGCGCGTGATGCAGGCGCGCGCGCAGCTCGGTATCGCCACCGGCCGGATCTGGCCCCAGCAGCAACAGGTCGGCGCCAGCGCGATGTACCAACACATCGGGCTCAACACGCCGAGCATCGCCGCGGATCGCAGCTTCTGGGACATGCAGGCTGGCTTCGACGCCGCGTGGGAGCTCGACATCTGGGGCAAGTACCGCCGCGGCATCGAGTCCGAAGCGGCCGGCCTGCTCGCGACGGTGGCCTCGTACCAGGGCGCGCTCATCTCGCTCACCGCCGAGGTCGCGCGCACCTACGTGACGATTCGCACCTTCGAGGTGTTGCTGGCCCAGGCGAAGCAGAACGCCGAGGTGCAGCAGCAGGGCCTCGACATCGCGAAGGCGCGGCTCAAGGGCGGCGCCACCAGTGAGCTCGACGTGGCGCAGGCCACCACGCTCCTCGAGTCGACGCTCGCCACGGTGCCGCAGTACCAGGCGAGCCTGCAGCAATCGAAGAACGCGCTGAGCACGCTGCTTGGTCAGAACGTGGGCGCGGTCGATGCGCTGCTCGGAGGATCGGCGGGGGGAGGAATTCCCAGGCCGCCCGAGAAGGTGGCGCTCGGGCTCCCCGCGGAATTGCTGCGCCGCCGTCCTGACATTCGCGCCGCCGAGCTCTCGGCCGCGGCCCAGTGCGCGCGCATCGGTATGGCGAAGGCTGATCTCTTCCCCAGCTTCTCGATCGTGGGCGCGATCGGCTACCGCTACGCGACGCTCGGGCCCATCACCGGCGCCGGGCCGCTCTCGAACTTCTACTACTCAGTCGGTCCGCAGATTCACTGGCCCTTCTTCAACTACGGCCGGCTGATGAACGCGGTGCGAGTGCAGGACGCCGCGTTCCAGGAATCGTTGATGGTGTACCGGAGCACGGTGCTGAAGGCGGCGCAGGAGGTGGAAGACAACCTCACCGGCTTCGTGAACAACCAGGAGGCGCTCGCCGCGCAAGACCGCTCGGTCACCTCGGCGAAGCGCGCGGTGGAGATCGCGCTCGCGCAGTACCGCGAGGGCGCGGTGGACTATCAGCGCGTGCTCGACGCCGAGCGCACCTTGCTGCAGCAGCAGAACGCGCAGGCGCAGACCAGCTCCTCGGTGACCACCAGCGCGATCGCGTTGTTCAAGTCGCTCGGCGGCGGCTGGGAAGTGCGGCAGGGCGAGCCGCTGATCGCCGAGCCCGTTCAAGAAGAGATGCACCAACGAACCGCGTGGGGCGACGTGCTCACGGAGCCCAAGAAGGTCGAGAAGAAGGCCGCCACGCAGGCTGAAACGGTGAAGCAGTGACGCTGTAGGGGGCGCGCCTTGGCCAAGCTCATTTCAAAACAATCACTCAAGTGGATCCTGCCGATCGCGGCGGTGCTGATCGCGGGCTTCTTCGTCTTCCGCTACGTGCAGAGCCGCAAAGAGGCGCTGCCGCAGGGCATCATCTCGGGCAACGGCCGCATCGAGGCGACGCTGGTCGACGTCTCGGCGCGGGAGCCGCTGCGGGTGAGGAAGATCAACGTCGAAGAAGGCGACGTGGTGCGGCGCGGCCAGGTGCTGGTCGAGCTCGACACCGATCAGCTCGAGGCTGAGCTCGCCGAGGCGAAGGCCGCCGTCGCCGCCGCGGAGGAGCGCTCCGCCTACGCAAAGGCCTCCATCGTCAAACAGAAGAGTGAGATCACGCTCGCCAACGTCGAGGCGAAGCGCGCGAAGAACCTCGTGCGCCAGGGCGCGGGATCTCAGCGCGACTACGACGTGCGCAAGTCGAAGGTGGAGACCACCAAGGCCTCGCTGTCCGAAGCAGAGGCGATGCTCGAGGCGGCGAACCAGAAGATCGAAGAGGCGAAAGCGAAGGTGAAGTGGGTGCAGACGCGCATCGACGACGCCACCCTCGAGTCGCCCATCAACGGGCGCGTGCTCTACAAACTGGCGGAAGAGGGCGAGGTGCTCGGCGCCGGCGGCAAGGCGCTCACCGTGGTGAACCTCGAAGACGTCTACATGGAGATCTTCGTGCCTTCGGATCAGGCGGCGAGCGTGCGCATCGGCTCCGAGGCGCGCATCACGGTGGACTTCGATCCTTCGCGCGCCATCCCCGCGAGGGTGAGCTTCGTCTCTCCCGAGGCGCAGTTCACTCCGAAGCAGGTGGAGACCAAGAGCGAACGCGAGAAGTTGATGTTCCGCGTGAAGCTGCGGGTGCCGACGCAGTTGGGCTCCCAGTACATCGAGCGCATCAAGACGGGCGTGCGCGGCGTCGGGTACATCAGGACGCAGGAGCACGTGGAGTGGCCTGAGCGCCTGCAAAAGCTGGTGCCGTCGACTCCTCCCGAAGCGCGCCGGTGAACGAAGATGACCCTCTCTCCGGTCGTCTCGATCAAGAACGTCACGCATCGTTACGGGAAGGTGAAGGCGCTCGACGGGCTCTCACTCGACATCCCTCCTGGGCTGATGGTTGGAATCGTCGGGCCCGATGGCGTCGGCAAGTCGACGCTGATGGCGTTGATGGCCGGCAGCAAGGAGATGCAGGAGGGCTCCGTCACGGTGCTCGACGGTGACATCGCGACCGTCTCGCATCGCCGCGCCGTGGGTCCTCGCGTGGCGTACATGCCGCAAGGTCTCGGCAAGAACCTGTATCTGGAGTTGAGCGTCTACGACAACGTCGACTTCATGGCGCAGCTGTTCGGCCTCTCGAGCGAGCAGCGGAAGGTGCGCGTGAAGCAGTTGCTCGACGCCACCGGCCTCGGGCCCTTTCCCGATCGCCCTGCGGGAAAACTCTCGGGCGGCATGAAGCAGAAGGTCGGGCTGTGCGGTGCGTTGGTGCACGACCCTGATCTGCTGATCCTCGACGAGCCCACCACGGGTGTCGATCCGCTCTCGCGCCGGCAGTTCTGGTCGCTCATCGACGACATCCGCAAAGACCGCCCGAGCATGAGCGTCGTCATCTCCACGGCGTACATGGACGAGGCCCAGCAGTGGGATTGGATCGTCGCGATGGACGCGGGGAAGGTGCTCGCGACGGGCACTCCCAGGGAGTTGATGGATCGCACCGGCACGAAGGATCTCGAGAAGTGCTTCATCGCATTGCTGCCTGAAGAGAAGCGCCGGGGACATACCGAGCTCACCATTCCTCCGCGGGTGAGCGGTGGAGGGGCAGAGATCGCGATCGAAGCCAACGATCTCACGATGCGCTTCGGCGACTTCACCGCCGTCGACAAAGTCACCCTCTCGATCGAGCGCGGAGAGATCTTCGGCTTTCTCGGGTCGAACGGCTGCGGGAAGTCGACCACGATGAAGATGCTCACCGGGTTGCTCCCTCCCAGCGAAGGCACCGCGAAGCTCTTCGGCAGCACCGTCGAGGCAGGCAGCATGGAGGTGCGCCGGAACCTCGGCTACATGACGCAGGCCTTCTCGCTCTACGGCGAGCTGAGCGTGCGCGAGAACCTCATTCTGCACGCGCGGCTGTACCACCTGCCTGTCGACAAGGCGAAGACGCGCATCGCAGAGCTGGTGAAGCGTTTCGGGCTGGAAGATCACCTCGACGCGAACGCAGAAGAGCTGCCGATGGGGCTCAAGCAGCGGCTCTCGCTCGCGGTCGCGGTGCTGCACGAGCCGCAGATCCTGATCCTCGATGAGCCGACCTCGGGCGTGGATCCCGTTGCGCGCGACAGCTTCTGGGAGTTGCTGATCGACCTCTCTCGTAAGCAGGGCGTGACGATCTTCGTGACCACGCACTTCATGAACGAAGGCATGAGGTGCGATCGCATCTCGCTCATGAATGCGGGCCAGGTGCTCGCGGCCGATGCGCCACAGAAGCTGATCGAAGCGCGCGGTGCGTCGGGTCTCGAAGAGGCCTTCATCGGCTACATGGAGGACGCGATCGCTGCGAAGGCGAAGGCGAAGGGGCAGCAGGTGCCCGAGCCCGCCACGGCAGCAGCCCCAGCCGTGAGCGCGACGGCCGCGACTCCAGAAGCGCACGCAGACAGCTCCGCGTTCTCGCAGCGCTTGGTGCGGTTGATGGCCTACGCGCGCAACGAGACGAAGCAGATCGTGAAGGATCCGGTGCGCCTCGCCTTCGCATTCGTCGGCTCTGCACTGCTGATGCTCGTCTTCGGCTTCGGGATCACCACGGACGTCGAACACATTCGCTACTCGGTGCTCGATCTCGATCAGTCGCCCGAGAGCCGGATGTATTTGGAACAGTTCGCGGGCTCGCCGCGCTACTTCACCAAGGCGAGCGGGGTGGACTCCTTCGACCAGGCGCTCGAGCAGCTGAAGGGCGACGAGATCTCAGTCCTGGTCGAGATTCCGCCGAGCTTCGGCCGCGATCTTCGGCGTGGCGCGCGGCCCGACGTGCTCGCCAACGTAGACGGCGCGATGACCTTTCGCGGCGACACCGTCGAGCAATACGTGAAAGGGGTGCATGGGAGCGCGCTCGAGACGGCCTTCTCGACGCTGTCCACGCCGGTGACGGTCGAGGGCGTTCCGCAGATTCAACCGCGCTTCCTCTACAACCCCACCTTCGAGAGCGTGTACTCGATGGTGCCGAGCGTGCCCGCGCTCCTCCTGCTGCTGATGCCCGCGATCCTGATGGCGGTGAGCATCGTGCGCGAGAAAGAGCTCGGCTCGATGATCAACTTCTACGTCACGCCCACCGCCCGGCTCGAGTACCTGCTGGGCAAGCAGCTCCCGTACATCGCGATCGGGATGATGAACTTCTTCATCCTCACCTTGCTCGCGATCATGGTGTTCGCGGTGCCGATCAAGGGCAGCTTCTTGATGCTCACGGCGTGCACGCTGCTCTACGTCACCGCGACCACCGCGCTGGGCATGCTCACCTCGACGTTCACCAGCAGCCAGGTGGCGGCGGTGTTCGTCACCGCGATCCTCACCATCGTGCCCACCATTCAGTTCTCGGGGCTATTGCAGCCGGTCTCCACGCTCACGGGCAACGCGGCGCTGGTGGGGAAGATCTGGCCGGCGACCTATTACATGCACTCCAGCCTGGGCGCGTACACCAAGGGTCTTGGGCCCGGGCTGATGGTGACCGACCTCCTCGTGATGATGGTCGCGATCGTCGTGCTGATCGGCGTGAGCGCGCTCGGTCTGCGGAAACAGGAGAAGTGAATGACCACGCTCCTCAACATTTTGTGGTTGGGATTGAAGGAGATCAAAAGTCTCTTCAGCGACACCGTGATGGTGCTCTTCGTCATCTACGCCTTCACGCTCGCCATCTACATTCAGGCCACGGGTACCTCGAGCGAGGTCAACAACGCGTCGATCGCGTTCGTCGACGAAGATGGATCGGCGCTCTCGAAGGAATTGTTCAACGCCTTCTACCCGCCGCGCTTCAAGGAGCCCCGGCTCATCGGCGCGGAAGAGGCGCAGCCCGAGATGGATCGCGGCCAATTGATGTTCGTGGTGGTGATTCCTCCGCGCTTCGAGAAGGACCTGCGCGCCGGCCGCAACCCTTCGATCCAGGTGAACGTCGACGCCACCGCGATGCAGCAGGCAGGCATCGGCACCGGGTACATCAAGAGCATCATCAACGATCGCGCTCAGGCGTTCTTGAAGCGCACCGATCAGAGCATGCAGGGGCCGGTGAACCTGGTGGTGCGCAAGCTCTTCAACCCCAACGGGGTGTCGTCGTGGTTCAAGAGCGTGGTCGCGATCATCAACCAGATCACGCTGCTCACCGTGGTGCTCACCGGCGCAGCGGTGATTCGTGAGCGCGAGCACGGCACGCTCGAGCACCTGCTGGTGATGCCGCTGAGTGCCTTCGAGATCGCGATGGCGAAGGTCTGGTCGAACGGCCTCGTGATCCTCGTGGCGACGGCGGCCTCGCTCTACCTGGTCGTTCACCTCGCGCTCGAGGTTCCCTTCGCTGGCTCAATCTTTCTCTGGCTCGCAGGCGTGGTGCTGTACCTCTTCTTCGCCACCGCGCTCGGCATCTTCCTCGGCACCATCTCGCGCTCGATGGCGCAGTTCGCGCTGCTGATCATCCTGGTGAACGTGGTGCTGATGCTGCTCTCGGGTGGCAGCACGCCGGTGGAGAGCCAGCCGAAGTGGCTGCAGTACGCCACGTACCTGCTGCCTGCGCGGCACTTCGTCTCGTTCTCCCAGGTGATCATCTACCGGGGTGGCGGGCTCGCGGCGGTGTGGAGCCAGTTCTTGATGGTCGGCGCGATCGGGCTCGGCTTCTTCGTCTACAGCCTCGCGCTCTTCCGGAAGTCCATCGCTGTCTCCAAGTGAAGGCCTGACATGCGCATCGCGATTGGTTCGGATCACGCGGGCCTCGAGCTGAAGACCGCGGTGCGGGCCTTCCTCGTGGATCGCCGGCACGAGGTGGTCGACGTCGGCACCTACGACAGCAGACCCGTCGATTACCCCGACTACGCGGAGGCGGTGGGATCGGCGCTCCGCGACGCGCGGGCTGAGCGCGGCATCTTGCTGTGTGGAAGCGGAGTCGGTGCCGCGATGGCCGCCAATCGCATTCCCGGCATTCGCGCGGGGCTCTGCCACGACACGTACTCCGCGCATCAAGGCGTCGAGCACGACGGCATGAACGTGCTGGTGCTCGGCGGAAGGGTGATCGGCGTCGAGCTCGCCCGCGAGCTCATCTCTGCCTTCTTGAACGCGCGCTTCAGTGCGGACGAGCGACACTTGAGGCGGCTCGCGAAGCTCACCGCGCTCGAGAATCGGCTGCAGGCGCTGCACGTCTTCGGTCAGTCGGTGTGGCTCGACTACATCCGCCGGAGCTTGGTGACGAGCGGCGAGCTCAAGCGGCTGATCGATCACGACGGCCTGCGCGGAGTGACCTCGAATCCGTCGATCTTCGAGAAGGCGATCGCCGGATGTTCCGACTACCGCGACCTCCTCGAATCTCACGCCGCGAAGAGGCTCGATCCGAAAGCGCTCTACGAGCAGCTCGCGATTCGCGACGTGCAGGAGGCGGCCGATGCCCTCAGGTCCGTCTACGAGGCGAGCGATGGACGCGATGGGTACGTGAGCCTCGAGGTGTCTCCGCTGCTGGCGCATGACACCGCAGGCACGCTCGCCGAGGCGCGACGGCTCAGGCACGCGGTGGCGCGCGACAACCTGATGATCAAGGTGCCCGCCACGAATGAGGGCATCGCGGCGATCCGCGAGCTCACTGGCGAAGGCGTGAACGTGAACGCCACCTTGCTCTTCTCCATCGACGCGTACGAGCAGGTCGCCGATGCCTACTTCGGCGGGCTCGAGCGCTTCGTGGCCCGCGGGGGCAATGCCAGACATGTGGCGAGCGTGGCGAGCTTCTTCGTGAGCCGCATCGACACTGCCATCGACAATCTGATCGCCGACCGTGAAGACAACGGCGTGAGTGCGAGAGACCACTCGCTCCTGCACAGTCTGTCGGGGCAGGTGGCGATCGCGAACGCGCGGCTCGCGTATCAGCGCTACCTGGAGCTGATCGAGTCATCGCGCTGGAAGATGCTCGCGGCGAACGGCGCCCAGACGCAGCGGCTGCTGTGGGCGAGCACGGGCACGAAGAATCCTGCGTATCGCGACACGCTCTACGTCGAAGAGCTGATCGGTCCCGATACGGTGAACACGCTGCCTCCCGCGACGCTGGATGCGTTTCGAGATCACGGGCGAGTGCGCGCGAGCCTCTGCGAAGACTACGAGTCCGCGGTGGGGGTGATGGAGAGCGTCACGCGAGCGGGAATCTCGATGAAGGCGGTGACCGATCGGCTGCTGCACGAAGGGGTGCAGTTGTTCGCGAAGTCGTACGAGCAGCTCCTCGCCGTGGTCGAGCAGCAGCGTCGAGCGCCCAGTGGGGGCGCGATCAAGCGGCAGAACCATCAGCTCCCCGCGCCGATGCTCGAGGCGGTGAAGGCGACGCTCGAGGAGTGGCGCGAGCAGAACAAGGTGCGCCAACTCTGGAGTCGCGACGCTTCGCTCTGGACGGGGCGCGACGAAGGGCAGTGGCTCGGCTGGCTGGGGATCACCAACGATCAGCTCGCCCACCTGCAGCGGCTCACGCGCGTCTCGGAGCTCGCCCGCAAGTCGAAGTTCACGCACGCGATGCTCCTGGGCATGGGCGGCTCGAGCCTTGCGCCCGAGGTGCTGCGCCGCACCTTCGGGAAGACCCAGGATCATCCCGAGCTGGTGGTGCTCGACTCCACCGTGCCCGCGCAGGTGAAGGCGATCGAAGCGGCCGTGAAGCTCGAGAGCACGCTCTTCATCGTCTCGAGCAAATCAGGCTCCACCCTCGAGCCCAACGTGTTCAAGCAGTACTTCTACGAGAAGGTCTCGAAGCTGGTCGGAGCGAACGAGGCGGGCCATCGCTTCGTAGCGATCACCGATCCGGGGTCGAAGCTGCAGCACCTCGCGGAAGTGGACGGCTTTCAGCACGTCTTCCACGGCTGGCCCGACATCGGCGGGCGCTACTCGGCGCTGTCTGACTTTGGGCTCGTGCCCGCGGCGATCATGGGGCTCGACGTGCAAAGGCTGCTCAGTCGCGCGGAGAAGATGGTGAGCGCGTGCATGCCCTCCGTGCCCATCGAGGAGAACCCGGGCGTGGTGCTCGGCGTGATCCTCGGCGTCGCGGCCACGCGCTTCGGCCGCGACAAGGTCACGCTGGTCTGCTCTCCGGGCATTCGGGAGCTGGGCGCCTGGCTCGAGCAGCTGCTGGCCGAGTCGACGGGGAAAGAGGGGAAGGGGTTGTTCCCGGTCGATCGCGAACCGCTCGGGAGGCCCGAGGTCTATGGCGACGATCGGCTCTTCATTCACCTTCGGCTCTCGAGCGCGCCCGACGCCACCCAGGACGCCGCGATCGACGTGCTCGAGCGCGCGGGCCAACCCGTGGTGCGAATCGACGTCGACGATCCCTACGAGCTCGGAGGCGAGTTCTTCCGCTGGGAGCTGGCGTGCGGAGTCGCGGGATCGATTCTCGGAATTCACCCCTTCGATCAACCCGACGTCGAAGCGAGCAAGACGGCGACGCGGCGGCTGATGAACGAGTTCGAACGAACCGGAGCCTTGCCCTCACCGCTCCCGTTCTTCACCGGAGAACGGATCTCGTTCTTCTCAGATGACGGGAACCTGCGAACGCTGATGGGCAGCGCGCGCGAACGCACGGCAGCGGGCTATCTGACCGCGCACCTGAAGCAGCTCCAGCGCGGTGACTCGTTCGCGTTCCTCGCGTTCCTCGAGCTGAGTGAAGGGGTCGAACGCGAGCTCCAGTCGATGCGGGTCGCGGTGCGTGACGCTCGTCGAGTGGCGACGTCTCTCGAGTTCGGTCCGCGTTTCCTTCACTCCACGGGGCAGCTCTTCAAGGGCGGGCCGAACACGGGCGTGTTCATCGTGCTGACCTGTGATGACCTCGTCGACGTACCGGTGCCCGGGCGGCCTTACTCGTTCAGCGTGGTGAAGGCGGCGCAGGCCGTCGGTGATTTCCAGGTGCTGGTCGATCGAGAGCGGAGAGCACTGCGCATCCATCTCGGCGCTGATGTCGCCGCCGGGCTCGCGACGTTGAAGCGCGCGTTGAACGAGGCATTGTCGCTGCTGCGGACTTGAGGCTGCGGCGCTTCTGGCTGCTCGTTCAGCGTGGGGTGCACTCGGTGACGCTCGTGGCCGCGCCTATGCACGAGGCGCCCGCATGCAACGATCACGTGTACTGGTGTCTGTATTTGCCCTGC
>CBIHPJ010000164.1:0-13850 GCA_966211295.1 uncultured Myxococcales bacterium
GCTCCCACGAAGCGCGTGTTCACGAACACCGCTCTCCGAAGATCCGCCTTCACCAGAGACGCTCGCGAGAAGTCGACGTCGATGAAGTCGTTCCAACACAACACGCTCTCGCTGAGGTCGGTGTCGACGAACTTCATCTGCGCGATCTCCGAGCGACCGAAGAACGTGCGCGGAAGCGAGAGCCCGCTGAAGTCGTCTTCGCTCACGCGGGTGCGGAAGAAGCTGAGGCCCGTCACCTCGTCGTCGTAGCGAGGCGCGCGCGGAAGGAGCGGCGGGCTCTCTTCGATCCACTTCTTCTCAAGCAGAACGGAGATCGACTCTTCGTAGGTGCGTCGTGACATTGCCCCTCACCCCGACCCTCTCCCCGCTGCTGCGCAGGGAGAGGGAGCACGACTCTGGCGGCGAGCCCAGCTACGGTGCGCGCCCCATGCGCGCCCTGTTCGTGAGCTCGCTGATCCTGCTCGCGGCATGCGCGGCCAGGCAGCCCGTCCCTGTTCCCCTCGTCGCCACGTCATCCGCTCCGATCGACGCTGGTGCTGAATCGGTCGACGCCGGTGTCGTCGCGGAAGTGCAACCCATCGATGCCGGCTCACCGTCACCGGTCGATGCGGGACCGCCGATGCCCAGCACCGCGGGTCAGCCGATCACCGCGACGAAGAGCTGGAGCGTGAAGCTCGAGGGCCTCGGCACCAGCTCACCGCGCACCGTCGATCTCACCGGCGACGGCGTGCTCGACGTGGTGCTCGGCGGCGGCGTGCAGGGCCAGAGCGGTTGGGTCTACGCCGTCGATGGCGCGAACGGAAAGCTCCTCTGGAAGACGCGCTTCAAGGAAGAGTTCTACGCCACGCCCACGCTCTCCGACGCGAACCGTGACGGCGTGCCCGACGTCTTCATCGGCGGCCGCGACTTCGAGTGGACGGCGCTCAACGGCAAGGACGGCAAGAAGCTGTGGACGCTGCGCGCTGCGAACAAGGGCGCCGACATTCCCAGGCGCAACTTCAACGGCGCCCTGGTCGTCGGTGATCAAGACGCCGATGGCGTCGACGATCTCCTCCTCTCGCAGGGCGGAAGCTACGACGACGACAAGCGGCTCCCGGGTCGGCTGATGGTGGTGTCGGCGGCGAGCGGCAAGCTGATCACCAACGTCATGTTCCCGGATCAAAAAGAGACCTACAGCATCCCTGCGCTGCTCTCGTCCACACCCCTCGAGGTGATCGCGGGTTCAGGCGGCGAGACCGTCGGCGGGCACCTCTCGCGGCTCGCGCTGACCCCCGAGAAGGCGACCGCCACGTGGGAGCTCGAGAGCCCCAAGCAGGGCGTCATCTCGTCGCCGCTCCTCACTGACATCGGAGGCGAGCTCTCCGCGATCGACGTGCTCTACGGCGGCATCGTGGTGCGGCTCGACGCTGCCTCGGGTGCGGTTCGCTGGACGACTCCGCGCAAGGGCTTCGAAGCGCGCGCCTCGCCCGCGCCCGGCCGCTTCGGAGGCTCCAGCACCGCCGACGTGGTGGCGACCATGAGCAAGGGCGAGTTCCCCGTGTACAAGTGGACGAACCTCGTCGTCTGGCTCGACGGCGCCACCGGCCAGGTGCTGGACGAGGCGTCCACTGGCGTCTTCTCCAGCGCTTCACCGCTGGTCGCTGACTTCGACGGCGATGGCCTCGATGAGACGGTCGCGCTCTCGATGGACTCCTTCACCATTCAGGAAGGCTCCGTCACCAGCACGCTCACCATCTATGACGGTGCGCGCGGCAAGAAGAAGCGCCTCGAGCTGAAGCTGAAGGGCGCGGGGCAGGCGACTCCGGCGCTCGCCGACTTCGAGGGCGACGGGAAGCTCGACCTGGTGCTCACGTACTTCGGCAAGGTGGAGCGCTACGTGCTCGAGCTCCCCGGCGCGCCTGCCCCGAAGGTGCGGTGGGGCGGCTTCCGGGGACCGCGCTTCAACGGCGTGGATCCCAGGCCCTGAGCTCAGTCGAGTTGATGCCGTCACGGACGGTGATCAACTCCAGTGAGGTCAGGAACAGAGTGATAGGGTCCTCTCGTGCTCGTCGTCGTCGTCCTCACGCTCCTCGGTGGTTCGCCCAAGGCGACGCTCGATGCCCTCGACGCCCAGGAGCGCTTCAACGATGAGCTCGAGCAGCGCTTCGACGCGATCTGCGGCGCGCTGAAGGCGGGACGGCGCACGTTGCCCGCCGACCTCGCTGGACCCGAGGTGCACTTCCCGGTCGACGAATTCGTGCAGATCCCCTCGTGCTCGCTGCGTGCGCTCTCGCTTGGCGCAGTGAAAGACGGCGAGCTCAGCGCGCGGCTGCTCTGGGACATCGACGGCCGCGACGCCACGGGAAAGCGCATCTCGGTTCGCAACGAGAGCGCCGGCGCGCTGAAGAAGGTCGCCGGCAAGTGGATGCTCACGAAGCTCGACGTAACGAACCCGCGCAAGGTGGTGCGTCCGAGCGCGCGTTTCGTCGAGCGGGCCGCCGAAGCCGGCCTGGTGTTCCCCGCGCGCAACACCATGACCGCGCCCGCGGAGTTCCTCTCGAGCGGTCTCTCGGCGCGTGACATCGACGGCGATGAGCTCCCCGACGTCTTCGCGATCGATGGTCCTTCGCTCTACCTCTACCGCGGTCGAACCGGAGTGGCCTTTGCCGCTCCCGAGCTCCTCGCGCGCGCTCCGAAGGACAAGACGCTCACCAACGCCGCGCTGGGAGATGTCGACGGTGACGGCGACGCCGATCTGGTGGTCACCACCTATCGCGACGAGCCGCTGCGCCTCTTCCGCAACGATCAGGGCAAGTTCACCGAGGTGCCAAAGGTGGGGAAGGGCGGCCAGCACCAGACCGCGATCCCCAGTGACCTCGACGGCGACGGCAAGCTCGACCTCGCCGTCGTCTCGTATCCGCTCGAGGGCCGCGTGCCGTCGAGCTACCTGCAGGCCGACAACGGCGAGCCGCCCGAGCTCTGGCTGGGCAACGGAGACTTCACCTTCCGCCGTCTCGAGCTGCCCAAGAGCGTCGCCCAACGGCATTGGAGCTTCGGCGGAGTGGCGGCCGATCTCCTCGGCACCGGCCGCATGCAGCTCTACGTGGTGAACGACTACGGCGTGAAGGATCTGTACGTCATCGATCGCGACGGCGGAGTGACCGAAGGCGCCAACGCCGCCGGCCTCCAGGATCCCGGTCCCGGCATGAGCGTCGACCTCGGTGACGTGAACCAGGACGGCCGCGTCGATGTGTACGTGGCCAACATGTTCAGCAAGGCCGGCACCCGCATCATGAACGGCGCCGGTGAGATGGACTCCACGACGCGTCAGCTGATGACGAAGTTCGTGCGAGGCAACACGCTCTTCATGTCGCAGCCCGACGGCGGCTACACCGATCTCGCCGAGGGCCTCGAGGTACACCGCGCGCTCTGGTCTTTCGCATCGCTGCTCACTGACATCGACAACGACTCCCACCTCGAAGTGTTGGTGGCGAACGGGTTCGTCAGCGCACCGATACGAAAAGATCTTTGAAGTGTGTATTGGCGCCAGGTCCTGGCGCAGGCACTCACGACGAAGAAGAACCCGCTGGCGGACCAGCCTGTCCCCATGTTCGCGGGCGTGGAGCCGTCGCAGAGCTTCTCTGGCTACGAGCCCAAGAAGCTCTTCAAGCGCAGCGCCGATGGACGCTTCGACGAGTGCAGCTTCGTGGAGGGCTTCGAGTCACGCCTCGACGGCCGCAGCCTGGTGAGCATCGATCTCGATCGCGACGGTGATCTCGATCTGATCATGACCAACCGCAACAGCCCGCGGCTCCAGTTGTTCGAGAACGTGGGCGCGACCGGCCAGGCGGTGGAACTCGAGCTCCTCTCCACCAGGGGCCACCGCGAGGCCGATGGCGCGCTCGTGCAGGTGGCCGGGCTGGGCGCGTTCCCTGTGCTCTTGAACCGTGGCTACTCCAGCTCCATCGATCCCGTGGTGCACGTGGGCCTCGGCGAGAACAAGACCGCGAAGGTGCAGGTGCGGTGGCGCAGCGGCGTGACCGAAGACTTCGGCTCAGTGCCCTCTGGCTCGCGCGTGGTGCTCAAGGAAGGCAGCGGCAAGGCCGAGGTGAAGAGCGCCTTCGTCGCCCCGAAGGTGAAGGCCCCGCTGCCGTTCCCCTCGAAGGTGAGCGATCTCCCCGTGAAGGCGGGCGAGGGCTTCACCGTGGTGCAGCTCTTCATGCAATCCTGCAAGCCGTGCCGTGAAGAGGTGCCGACGCTCAACGCGCTCACCAGGAAGAAGGGCGTGACCGTGGTGGGGCTGGGCCTCCACACCGACCAGGAACTCCCTGCGGTGAAGAAGGCGCTCAAGATGACCTACGAGGTCGCGGTGCTGCCCGAGAGCGTGGGAGCTGCTTTCGAGAGCCAGGGCGGCTTGGCGCTGCCCACGGTGCTCATCTACGGCAAAGACGGAGCATTGCTCCGGGTGCTGGCAGGCGGCGCCCACGTCGGCGCGGTGCTCGCCGAGCTGGGGCTGCCGAAGTGAATCAGTGAGTCAGCTCAAACAGCCGCGGTCTCAATGACCGTGTAGACGCTGTCGTAGAACATGTTGATGGCTTCGAAGAGGCGGGGGATGACCTTCATCATCACCGCGCTTCCGCCCATCAGCAGGAAGTGGCTCACCACGCTGTACTCGACCATCGCCTGGCCGCGCGGCGCCTTGCGGGTGAGCTTCTTCGCGTTCTGATTGGAAACGACTCGCTTAGTACGTGCCATTTTCGCACCCCTTCTCGCACTGCTTCACAAAGTCCGTGCAGTTCTTCTTGCAGCCGTCGACGACCTTGCCCTTCTCCTTCTTCTTGAGGGCGGAGTCGCAGCCCTTCTCGCACTGCTTCACGAACTCCTCGCAGTCCTTCTTGCACTGCTTGGAGTCGTCAGCGAACGAGGTGAGCGAGAAGACCGCGATCAGGAGGATGGAGAAGCGCTTCATGGGTTGAGTCCTTGAGGGGGAGCAGGTCGTTCTTCGACCGTGATGAGGAGCTGAGCGGACCGTTCGCCGCGACCGTCAACGACGACGGTCTGCATCTGTTGATTCAGTACCACGGTCAGGGTGGTGCCGTTCTCACCCTGGCGGCGGTCGACGACCTTCCAACCGTCCTGCTTCCAGAGGTCCTGAAGTGACTCGAGGAGGCGATCCCCCCCCATCTCGTAGGTGGCGAGGATGGTGGCTCGCTGCTGACCGATCTCGCTGAGGTTCATCACTTGAGGTGTCGGCCCGGGAGGAATTCTGATGCCTGCCGGGAGCGGAGTGAGGTTCTCGAGGATCTTCTGGGGCTCGGTGGCCGAGACCAGCACCGTGGTCGCGCCGCCTTCGCGGGTGACCGAGATCATGTGGAGCACGCCCTTGCCGAACACGGGCTGATCGGCGTTCGAGTAGTCGTGCTCGAACCACGACACGTAGCCGCGCTTATCGCTGTAACGGTGGCTCGCGTACATGATGTCGGAGTCAGCGAAGGCGCGTTCATAGAAGTTGAGCACCGTGTCCGGGCTGTCCTCCGTGTTGAACCACGAGATGGCCATCGTCTGATCTGCCCCGGGGTGACTGCTGATCAACCGCCGGGGATCCGCGCCAGGGTAGGGCGGGATGCCCTTCAGCGAGCGCGGGTCCGGCGCCATCATGTTCTCGTCAGGCTTCTTGGGATCCTGTGGGCGGATCACCATCGGGTCGCCGCCGGGCATCGCTTTGGCGGCGAGGGCCTCGGCTTCAGCGAGATCGTCCGGAGGCTTCTGCGAGTTCGCCAGCAACACGCCGGCGACGATGCCCACCACCGCCGCCACACTGAGCACCTTCCAGACGCTGACCGCAGGAGGGCGGCGCTGTGCCGCGGTCACCATGACGTCTCAGGGACCCCCATGTAGAAGTTCTGCAGCGTGTTGTAGGTCTGCTGGTGGCGGGAGTCGGACCAGGCCGAGGTGTAGTGGTTGCCGAACTCGCGCTGGTGATCATCCTTGTATGCGAGGGGCGGGGTCTCGAGCATGTCGCCCGTGACGTCGACGCCGAGCGCTGACGAGAGGATCTCTTTGTCAGCCGCGTCGCTGAGGAACTGCTTGGCGTCGCTCAGCTTCCCCATGCGCAGGCCGTAGGGGATCGCGACCCACTTGGTGAACTCCTCCGTCAGATTCGCGGGGTGCATCAGGGGGTCGATTTCGGGCGTCTTGTAGAGCGCCCAGGTGTCGTGAACGACGCCGAACTGCATCTTCGGGTAGAGGTAGGGGTCCTGCTTCGCCTCGTTGTGGATCTCGCTCTGACCCGCGGTGTGGCGCTTCATCTTCTGGTTGCCGTCACCGGTGACGCCGACCTTGCCCCACCACTCGAAGAACTTGTTGGGCAGGAAGTAGTTCTGCACGCCGAGCACGGCGTCGCACCAGCCGAGACCGCCACTGTTCATGAAGTTGTAGGTGGGCTGCACCAGCATGCCGGTCGTCGAGTCGAAGGTGCACTTGATCTCCTGGCCACCCTGCGCCAGCCAGCACTCATGCGCCGCCATGTCCTGGTGGTGCACCGTCTCCTTGGCGTCGTAGTTGGCGTCTTCGTACGAGTTCCACGCCGAGGTGTGGTCCCAGAACGTCTGCATCGACGCCTGCTGCACCGCGCCCGAGATGTCTGAGCCGCTCTTCTTGCGGTAGTCGTGGTTCGAGAAGTCCCACGGCGTCGAGGTGACCGTCTCCTGCAGGTCGAATTGGAAGAAGAGCAGGTCCTCCAGGTACATCGTGTAGAGGATGGTCGGGATGAGCACGATCATCAGCACGGCCATCTCGACCGTCGCCGTGCCGCGCTTCGCGCGCTGCTTGTTCTGAAGCTGGTGAAGGGAGCTCAATTCTCTTCTCCTTCCACCGGGGCGCCGGCGGCGGTGAGGATGGCAGCGTACGGGTCACCGGACACGGTGGCGACCTTCTGGAACTCGTCCTTCTTGAAGAAGTGCAGCTTCGCGCGCCAGAACGGGTCGAAGAAGTTCGGCGCGATCTTCCAGTCGCCCATCTGGTGGAAGTAGACCTTCGCCTTCGAGACGGCGACGCCGGTGCCGCGCGGGACGATCTTCAGCTTCGACTCCTTGTCCTGCGACATCTGCACGCTGACCTCGCCCTGCTGGTTGATCTCCCACGGCGCGTTCTCCTGGAAGCCGCCGCTCTTGTCGGGGTACACGCGCAGGCTCTGGGTGACGCCGCCGTAGACGGTGGGCTGGCCGAAGTCCTTGTCCTTGTCGGAGCTGGCGTTGAAGTTCACGAAGCAGCTCTGGTTGTTGCAGGGCTCCTGCTTCATCACGTGCTCGAACTTGTCGTGCGTGCCGGAGTGGCCGTTGAAGAAGATGAGGCCGCTGTGACGGTTCGGGGTGCCGGAGAAGATCTCGCCGTTGAAGATGAAGGGCATGATCGGCACGTGCTTGAAGCCGATGATCGCGCCGCCGCCCATGCCGTACGCGCCCGCTCCGACGTTCTTGGCCTGCGAGCCGTTGTCGCTGCCTGACGAGGTGTCGTCACCCACGCGGGCACGGGTGGCGAAGAAGTGCATCCACTTGCCATCGGTGAGGGCGTCCTTCGGCACGTCAGGGTTCATCGGGCCGCGGAAGTTCTGGTGCGACATCAGCGACGACTGCGGGCCGTAGCGGTTGAAGACCTGGCGGGTCGCGTTCGCGGTGTTCTCGATGATGGTGCTGCGAGTGGCGAGCGAGGACTTCGTCCGGCCACCGCCGCTGCAGTTGTCCATGTCGGTGCCTTCGAGCGCGCAGGTGAACTCGCCACTGTTCATCGCGGCGAGCGCCATCACGTAACTCGATGAGCTCGCGTTCTTCGATTTCAAGTCATTGAGCACCATGCCGAACATCAGCTCGGAGCGCGCGATCTTGAGCGCCTGCACCTGGCCCTTGTGCAGGCTGTCGACCATCTCCTTGATGCCCTGCACACCCTTGTTGAACTGGTTCTCGAGACCCTTGAGCGTGTTCGCCCATTTCTGCGCGGCTCTGAAGAACTTGAAGGCCCTGATCAGCGCCTGAATCACGCAGGGACAATGCGAGATGTTGTACGGGTAGCAGCCCATCGCCACCTCGATGGGCACGATGGCGAGCATCGCGATCGCGCCGCCCGAAAGCATCGCGACGTCGTGCGTGGCGATCGACATCCACGAGTGGAGGCTCATCTGCGCCACCAGCGCCGCCGCGATCGCGCGGTTGTAATAGGCGGTGGTGTTGAAGGCGCGGGCCTCGACGACGGCGAGCGAGTAGGCCATCGCGTCGGAGTGCGACTGAACGCGAATCTTCTCACGAATGGCGTTGGCCATGCTGAAGCTGGCCATCAGCATCAGCGCGGTGACGAGGAGCGAGATGCACCCGAGCACCATGACCTGGCCGCGGGTCCGCGCGACGAGCGGCTTCCGAACGCGAGCGTTGGAGTTCATCAGTCGGTTCCTTTTCGGGAGCTCTGCACTTTCCACGAGACGCGGCAGAGGTTCTTGGTGGGAAGCTTGAAGCCGTTGCGGTTGGGCAGGAAGTTGGACTGCATGCGCATCGACCAGCTGGAGCGAATCGGGATCACGTAGGTGCCGCTGTTCGCCAGGCCGACGAACTTATTGACGTAGCGCGATTCACCGTTCGCCGCGTTGCGCGTCGACAACCAGTCCTTGTGGCGCGTGTCACCCTCAGGGCGCATGCGGAGCACGTGGTAGAACTCGGCGCGTTCCTGCTGCACGAGGATGTAGAAGATCACCGCGTTCGCGAAGGGGATCACGAGCTCTTGATTGTTGGTGATCTGAATCGCGAGACGGCCGTGGTTCTGGCCTTCCCAACCGCCGCCCGGGCCCATCTGGCCGTCCGGATCGTCGAAGTCGCCGGTCACGCCCTGGAGGGGATCGCAGATGACGACCTTGAGCGGGTTCGAGGTGTCGTTGTCGCCCTTGCTCACGCCGCCCTTGGCCATCGCCCAGGACATCGCGAACTTCGCGCCGCTCGCGTTGTAATACATGCCCTGGCCGCCGCCGTAGTTGTTGCGCTTGCCGGTCATCGGCAGCATCACCGCGAGGGCGGCGCGCTTCATCGATTCCATCTTCGCGTTGTGAATCGCGCCGACGCGCACGGCCTTGAAGGCGGCGTACTTGGTCAGCAGGCGGGCCTGGTGAAGGAGCCCGAGCTGCAGCAGGCCCAACACGAGGAACACGAAGAGCGGCATGACGATCGCCGTCTCGACGGCGACTTGGCCGCGTTGACCTCGGCGCTTGGGGCGGGGTGTCATGTGAGCATTGTCGGAAATCATCGAAATTCGGCCCATCGGTCAGGTGGCCGTCCCTTTTCTCGCTGGGTTGCCTACCCGCGCTTACCGCGCAGTCGGCCGGAAGGTCACTGGAGGATGCTGAGGTCCTCGAGCTGCGCCATCAGACCACGACTGATGCCGTAGCAGGGGTGCTCCTTCTCGAAGTTCGAATAGACCTGCTGGAGGATCATGCGGGCCGCGGCGATGTCGGGGTCCTTCTGACTCGCTTCGCGCTGATAGGACATCAGGATTCCCGCGCACTTCTTGTCGAGCATGGGGCGGATCTCCCTCATTCGTGACCGCGCGGTCTGGAGAAGCTCCTCGGGCCGATCGTCGGTCGCCTCGAGCATCAGCCAGGCGTCGCGGTACTCCTTCCACGCGCGGAAGAGGTTCATCGAGCCCACCTCGCGCAGGTCGTACAGGCGTCCCGCGCGCTGGAAGTTGTCGCGCGCCCGGTTGGCGGCCTGCTCGGCGCTCAACTTGGGCACGGGAATCACCTCGACCCACACGTTCCAGATGCGCCAGGGATCGCTGGCGGGTGGGTTGCCCACGTTGTCGAAGACGACCTCGTTGGGATCGTTCACCTTGAGCGACCCCGAAGGGAGGACGATCTCGAGCTGCCGCGCGTCGGTCTCGATGGTGTCAGGCGGGACGGTGCCGACCTGCACGCCGTTCAGCTCGATGCTCACCTCGTCTTTGCTGCAGTCGCGCGCCTGGTAGTGCAGCACTCCGACGATCGCGGTGGGCGAGGCGTACGCGAAGGTGAACGACTTCATGTCGGGCCGGGAGTAGTCGGTGTCGCCTTCACCGAAGGACTCCGCGATCGGATCTCCGTTGGGCACCAGCTCCGCCGGCTCGGCACGGCGCACCACGCGCTTCGGAATGAGCGCGTTCACCAGGGTGCCGAGCATGCCGACCAGCGCGAGCACGCCGACGATGCCGACCACGATGCGCGTGGGCCTGGGCAGCTCGTTCCACAAAAGCTGAACGCGGCCCATCGACGAACGCTGGAGCTCGCGGCGTTCCCGCGCTCGATCAGCCGCGCTCGGTACCGGGACGCTGTCGTCGGTCTTCTCAGCGAGATCGGAAGCCGGAGGCGGAGCGGCGGTCGGCAGCGCGCGCGAAGGACGCTGGACCATCGCCTTGCCCTTGGGCGCGGTGACCTCGAGGGCCTGCTTGCCGAGCTCTCCGGTGGGCTTGCGTGCGGAACGCGACACCGCGGGGGCGGCTGGTTTGCTCGAGGGGCGCGGAGGCGGAGCGGGTGCTTCGTCCTCCTCGCTATCGAGCGTGGAGGAGGGCCCGCCTTGCGAGAACTCGAGCACCACCTCGCCGATCGCGATCTTGTCGCCGGCCTTGAGCTGCACCGGCGCGGAGAGCGGACGCTCGTTGAGCGTGGTGCCGTTCGCGCTCTTGAGATCCTCCACGAAGAAGCGGCCGTCTTCCTCGTAGACGCGCGCATGCGAGCGCGACGACGCGGGATCTTTGATCACCACGTCGTTGTCCGCGGTGCGGCCGAGGCGCACTTCGCCGCCGTCGAAAGAGAGGAGCTCTGGCTCGTCGGCGCCTTGGCTGACTCGGAGGGTGAAGGCCACGGGCGCAGGGAAATCGAGCGCGCCTCGATGGTCAAGCAGGTCGATACTCCTTTTCGCCGAGCGGGCGGGGGCGTAGTGCACCGACGTGGCCGAAGTGGATCAGGACAACCCGACGTCGACGGGCGAGATCGTCGGAATCGCCTCTCGCAAGGCCGCGACCGCGGTGCTCAAGGCGCACGTGGCGGTGCTCAAGGGCACTCCGATGCGCCGGGCGATTGGAGAGGCGCTCACCAACGGCGGCAACCTCGGCGGCAAGGAGCGGCGCTTCATCGCGTTCGCCACCCGTGAGCTCTCGCGGCATCTCCGCCGCCTCAACCTCGCGGCGAGCGCCCGCGGCTTCTCTGGTTCGAAGCTGCACCTGCCGGAGGATCAGGCGATCTTCCGGTACGCGCTGTGGCGCCGGGAGATCTGTCGCGCGGGCGTGGAAAAGATCATGACCGAGGTGGCGCTCCCGGGGCCGATTCGCCCTCGGGGCATCCCCGATCAGATCGTCCGCACGGAGATCTCGCGGAAGGTGCAGCTCGACTTCGGCGTGACCCCGCTCGATCAGGCGGCCAATCGTCATTCGTTCCCCACCTGGCTCGCGGAGCGGATCGCGGCGGCGGCTCCCGAAGGAGAGCTCGAGCAGGTCCTCGAGTCGCTCAATCGAGAGCCCACGCTCACCTTTCGAGTGCGCCCGCTCGGGACTCGCGATGCGTTGCTGGAAGAGCTTCGCGCGAAGGGCCTGGCGGTGGAGGCGTGCGCCGAGCTGCCCGACGCGATTCGGACCACCGACGAGAGCCGCGCGATCTTCGACTCGCGCTGGATGAAGGAGGGCCGCCTGCAGGTGATGGATCTCGGCAGCCAGCTGCTCGCCGATTTCTGCAAAGCGAAGCCTGGGCAGACGGTGGTCGACTACTGCGCGGGCGCTGGCGGCAAGACGTTGGTGCTCGCAGACGCGGTGACCACCACGGGGCGCGTGTTCGCGTGGGATCACAGTGAGAAGCGGCTCAAGGAAGCGCGCTCGCGCGTCGGTGAGCTCAAGCTGCGGCACGTGAGCTTCCCCAGCCCTCCCCGAATCGATTTGGCGGATCTGGTGCTGATCGACGCTCCCTGCAGCGGCACGGGGACGCTCGGTCGCGAGCCGGATCAGAAGTGGAAGCTGAGCCAGAAGCAGATCGACGAGCTCACGGTCACTCAGCTCGGCATCCTCCGCGACGTGGCGAAGCAGCTGAAGCAGGGCGGGGTGATCGTCTACGGAACGTGCTCCGTGTTGCGCGAAGAAAACGAAGGCGTGGTCGCGCGCTTCGTCGAGATGCAGCCTGAGTTCAAGCTCCAGGAGTCGCTGCGGGTGTGGCCTCACCGTCTGGAGGGTGGCGGGTTCTTCGGCGCGCGGCTCGTGAAGTCCTGATACCTTCGCGGTCCATGCCCGACCGAATGATGCCGCAACAGCAGCAGCCGCAGAACAACGAGGCCCTCAGGCAGATTCAGGCAGCCTGGGAAGAGGCGCAGGCGCAACTCGAGGTGCTCAAGTCTCAGGTCGAGCACGCCGCGGCGATGGCTCAGGCGAAGGTCGGCTCGAACATGCTCGATCGCGATCTCGACCGGGCGTACCGCGATCTGGGCGAGGCGGTCTGGGCCGAGGTCAGCAAGGGCAAGCTCCAGCTGCCGAACAACCTGAGCACGGTGCGCAAGCTGCTCGAGAACGTGACGCAGAAGATCAGGACGCAGAACGCTTCGATCAACGACCTGCTCGCTGAGGGAGCCGATATCGCTCGTCGCCTTCAGGAAAAAATGTCGGCGGCGTCGAAAGGTGTGGCAGGCGTTCCGAAAAAGCGCTAACTCGCCGCCCGCTTCAAGCGGTTACAGGACGTAGGGAATACGGGGCTATAGCTCAGCTGGGAGAGCACCTGAATGGCATTCAGGGGGTCAGCGGTTCGATCCCGCTTAGCTCCACACGTTTCCAAGTCGAAACGAGGCCCTCCGGAGAGATCCGGAGGGCCTTCTTGTTTTTGCGTCACGGGAAAATTTCAGTGAAGTTCGCCCGCATGTTCCGAACTTCGATCCTCCTTTCCGCAGTCGTGGTTCTCGGATGCGCGCCGAAGGCGACTCCCTTCACGGGGTCCAAGGGCACCCCGATGGGCTCGCCCACCACCAAGAGCGTCGGGATGTCTGGTGGGAGCGTGGAGGCTGGCGCGCTCACCATCACCGTCCCTTCGGGTGCGTTGCCCGACGGCACCATGATCACCGCGACTCCGATCAGCTCCACGGTGCCGGGCAAGCGAGGGCAGGCGTTCCGTCTCGAGCCCGAGGGCACCACCTTCTCGCAGCCGGTGACGCTCACGTTCCGCTACG
Source organism: uncultured Myxococcales bacterium (assembly GCA_966211295.1). GTDB lineage: Bacteria > Myxococcota > Myxococcia > Myxococcales > Myxococcaceae > Archangium_A. Next base: position 13,185 of record CBIHPJ010000164.1, read on the forward strand.
CCGACGAAGATCTCGAGGGCACCGCGCCTGAGGCGCTGCTCATCGCGTACCAGCACAGCTCGGGCGTGTGGGCGGTGCCGGGTGACGTGACGCTCGACACCTCGACGCGCACGATCTCGGTGCAGACCACGCACTTCAGCGACTGGTCGATGGTGGCTGGCGCGCAGCTGCGTCCGCCCTCGAAGAGCCTCAAGGTGAAGCAGTCGGTGACGCTGGTGGCTCGTCGCTGCTTCGCGCCGCCGGAGTCGAACGTCGAGATGGAGCTCGCTCCGCTGCTGATTGGTTACTCCTGCGACGCCGATGAAGAGCTCGCGCCGCTTCCTGTCGCCACTTCAGATTGGAGCGTCAATGGAGTGGCCGGTGGATCGGAGAGCACGGGCACGGTGGTCGGAGAGCTCTCGCAGGGCACGTTCACCGCGCCGAGCAAGAAGCCGAGCCCGAGCAGCGTGGCGGTGAGCGCGCGGGTCGACCTCACGAAGAAGGGCAAGGTGCTGGTGAACTCGAACGTGACCATCACCGACGACTCGGCGACCCTCATGGTGCGCGGGCGCTACTCGAGGATGGGCGCGATGCTCGGGCCGTTCGTCATCGGTGATGTGACCGACGAAGGGTTCGAGTTCGAGATGCCGTTCCCTCTGGTTCGGGACACCTACCCCGCGATGGATC
>CBIHPJ010000165.1:0-13821 GCA_966211295.1 uncultured Myxococcales bacterium
GCAGCGCTTGCTCAGGCGTGATGCCGATGCTCGTGACGAAGAGCGGCTTCTCCGTTCCCGGTCGCGCGAGTCGCAGCGCCATCTCAGAGCCACGGAACGCAGTCTTCGCGATGCCGATGACCGGAGTCTTTCGTCCGAGCGCCTCGTACAGATGCGCGCCGAGCCCCGGCGTCTGCGCGTTGTCGAGCCACACGTAGCCGTCAATCACCACGTGCGTACACTTCGGTGCGCGCTCGAGCACCGCGAGCAGACACGGGAGCTCTCGCTTGTAGAACGCGCCCGGCTCGTACTCGGCGATCGGCGACACGCCTGCCGTCACCGAGGTGAACGGCTTCTCGTCGGCCCAGTCAGACGCCACCACGCAGGCAGCGAGCGCGGCGTTGTCTGTGTAGTGGACGTCGGTGAAGGCGATCATGTTGGCGAGAGTCGTGGAGAGTCACTTCTCCCTGACTTGCCCTCACCCCGACCCTCTCCCCAGGGAGAGGGAGATAAGTCACGGACAGTTCGCGCTGTAGCCGCTCATCGGTTGGCTGCCGGCCGGTCCATTCGGATCGCCGTTGCCGCCCGCACCCGGAGTTCCGGTCATCCACGTGGTGGTGCCGTCGGTGACAGGAGCCGAAGTGCCGCCGCAGAACATGCCGATCACCGGACCGCCCCAACCACCAGGGCCTTGTCGTCCCGGACCCCCGTTGCCACCCGCTCCGCCGCGTCCGCCATGTCCTGCGATGCCCGTCGCGATCGTCTCGCCCAATGCGCCCGCACCCGCTGCGCCGCCGCTGCCGGGCGTGCCAGCGAAGCCGCCGTTTCCACCGCGTCCGCCTTGTCCGCTCACGAGTTGCACGTCAGCCAACGTAGGAGACGCGTCGAACAACACGAGCGCGATCGAAGCTCCGCCAGTCTGACCCGCGGTTCCGCTCCGCGCGCCGCAGCCGCCGCTGCCACCACCACCGGCGCCACCGCCTCTCGCGACGAGTACGCCTCCCAGGCTGATCAGGCCACCGCCCGCACCACCACCACCACCAGGCCGGCCGCTTTCCGCCGGAGTCCAGGTGCCGAGGCTCACGCCCTGCCACTGCGCCGCCACGATGCTGCCGAGAGAACCCGCAGGCGGATCCGAGGGACGAACGGTCGACTGGAGGCCGGCGATGCCGCTCACGCCGTCTCCGCCGTCGCGGCCGTCGAACATGCCTCCATCGATCACCGTCGCCAGGCCACCGACTCCACCCTGCGAAGAGTCTTCGCCATTCGCGCCGACGCCGTTGTCTTGACTGCCGCCGCCAGGGAAGCCGGAGAACGCGAGGCCCGCATCGCCGCAATCCGCGGTCGGCCCTTCCAGCCCGCCATCGCCACCAGTCGCGCCGCTGCGCCCCGCGCCGCCCGGGTTACCGTCATTCACCGGAGGGCCATCTGCGCCATCATCGCCGTCGTCACCCGCACCGCCGACGAGCCGGCAGTTCGTGATGCGCGACGCGCTCGACACGCCTCGCAACGTAACCGCCACGGAAGCAGATCCGGGACTCGACGCGGCAGGCGCGTTCACCTCGAGGAGCTCGAGCACCACGCGGCCCGCATCGCTCGGATTCGCCAGCAAGCGCCCGTTGATCACGCTCTTCGTGGTGGTGCGCGCCCACGACGCCGTCGCGTCGTAGCCGCCGTAGATCGCAGCCGCGCTCGAGAGCGTGACGCTCCCGGTCTGCGCCGCGGTGGAGACGTAGATCTGCGCCTTGTTCAGCGTCGCCGCGTGCGCCAGCGTCTTCACCGGCATCGCGCGAGTGCCTGAGTTCGTGTCGAGTCCGTTCACGTCATCGACGAACACGGCGGAAGCGAGCTCACCATCGAAACCGTCGCAGTCGAGATCGACGCCGAGCGGATCAGGCTCGTCGGTGCCGACGCCCGGAACGCATCCCGCGTCCATGCCCGCATCGACACCTCCATCCATCCCGGCGTCCACGCCCGCGTCTTCCATGCCCGCGTCGAACCCGGCGTCGAAGCCCGCGTCCTCTTCACCCGCATCGAAGCCCGCGTCTTCTTCACCCGCATCGACACCCGCATCAGTCCCGGCATCGCGAGGAAGACGGCAGATGTTGTCGCCGCCGCACACGTAGCCAGGCTGCGCGCACTTCCCGTCGAACTCACAGCGGAACACCACGTCAGGCGGCAGCTGCGCCAATTCGCAACCAGCGAGCACCACGCACGACGTCAACCCCAGCCACTGCCAAGCGCGCATCAATCGACACCCCAGAGGATCGCGGCGATCACGCCAGTGACGCCCGCACCGATTCCAGTGCCGAGCGCCACGGTGAGCTGCGTGTTGGTCGTCTTCTGCAGCTCGACGGCCTCGTTGTACGAAAGCGTCGACACTCCATCAGTCGTGTTCTCGAGCTTGCCCTTGTTCGAGAGTCCCAATCCGCCGAACGTCGCGGCGGTTCCCGCGGCAGCGATCGCGACGACGGTCATCACGATCGCACCCACCTTCGGCTTCTTCACCGGCGGCGGCGGAGTGGTCTTGATCTCGAGCTGATCAACAGGCTGCGTCGGCACCAGCGCCACGGGCTCCGTCTTCTTCGGAGCGTCCACCTGCTTCGGTGGCTCAGGCTGCACTGGCTCGTCGTACGGATTCTCTTCCTTCGGAGTCTCAGTCACCGTGACCTTCGGCGCTTCAGCAGTCGTACTCGGCGCAGTCTCCGCGGCAGGCAACAACTTCAGCAGCGAAGCGATCGGCCCATTCATCTGCTGCTTCAACTTCGCCTTGGTGACCTTGGTGCTCGACTTCTTCACCACCGCGCCCTTGTTGAGCATCTCGAGGCCGAGCGTCGCCTTGCCGCCCTTCATCGCGCCGGTGACGATGAACACCGCCACCACCTTCGCCTTCTCTCCGATGTTGCCGAGACACGCGTCGCGCTGCGCGTCCTTCAGACAATTCACCGCGGGAGAACCAGGGCCCGCCATCTTCACGATGAGCTTCGCGTTCGCGAAGGGATCGACGAGCTCGTCCGCGAGCTGCCTCGCCTTCTCATCGACGGGCACGAGCAGCACCGATGCAGCGCTCGCTGACAACGGAAGCATCAGGCAGCAAATCAGCCAGCGCATGGACACGGGGGAGACCTCTCTCTTTCGACTGACGAGCGTTCATCTGACCACAGCCACTGACGAGTGGTAATTCCCGGCCAGTCCAGCGCGGGGGCCGTGCTAACCCGCGAGCACGCATGGCGAATGACGCGGTCCCAGAGGTGAAGAAGCCACTGCCATGGCTCCCCACCGAGCTCGCTCCGCGCGTGGTGCTCTTCGGCTCGTTGCTGCTGGGTTTCGTGCTCCGCGCGCGCATCGTCTTCACCGACGACGGCATCAACTGGCCTGACGAGATCTACCAATCGTTCGAGCCCGCGCACCGCCTGGTATTCGGTCACGGCCTCGTCGCCTGGGAGTACCTCGAAGGCGCGCGCACCTGGGCCGTGCCTGGCTTCGTCGCGATCTGGCTCGCGCTCTGCAAACTGGTCGGAGCGGATTCGCCCACCGTCTACATCCCGGTGGTGAAGCTGGTGTTCTCGCTCCTCTCGGTGCTCTCCGCGCTCGGGGTGTATCGATTGGCGCGCGGCCTCGGCGCGAGAGAAATGGAGTCCGCTTTCGGCGCCGCCACGTGGAGTCTCTGCGCGCTCGCTCTCTATTTCTCTCCGCGCGCGATGAGCGAGAACCTCGCGGCCGCGTTGATCGTCTGGGGCGTGGCGTTGATCCTCGAGGAAGGATCCACGCGCGACGGGCGGATCCTCGGAGCGAGTTTCCTCGGCATGGCCACGCTCGCGCGTCTGCAATCAGGCGTGGTGTGCGTGGTGGTGCTCATCGTGCTGCTCACGAAGTTGAAGGCCGCAGGAAAGCGGCCGGTGCTCGAGGTCTTCGTTACCCTGGTGATCTGGGCGCTCATCTTCGGAGCGTGGGACGCTGCCGCATGGCACTCGTTGCCCAGCGCGAAGTTCGGCGGCTTCTTCCACTCGGCGGTCGTCTACTACCGCTACAACATCGTGGAGAACCGCGGGGCGGGGTGGGGCACTGCTCCATGGCCCTACTATTTCCACCACCTCTACCTGACGATGCCCGGCATCTCGATCGCGCTCGGCGTGTCGCTGCTGGTGAGCATCAAGAAGAGTTGGCCGGTGACGCTCATGCTCGTCGCGTTCCTCGCGTTGCATCTCTTCGTGGCGCACAAGGAACTGCGCTTCATTCTCCCCGTGATGCCGCTCGCCTGTGCGCTGCCCGCGCTAGCGCTCTCGTTGTTGCCGCAGAAGCCCGCGCGTTTCGGGCTCGCGTTGCTCGGCGTCGCGGTGCTGGTGTCGATGGTGAATCACAAGTCGCTCACCATGGGCGACGTGGGCAGCTATCCAGAGCGCGCGCAGTCGAGCGCGTGGGATGACTTCGGCGTGGTGAATCGTCTGCTCCTCGCGGCGAGCAAGCAGAGCGATCTGTGCGGACTGCGCATCGACGCCGCTCACCTCGCGTGGACGGGCGGCATCACCTACGTGCACCGCAAGGCCCCTCTCTACATGCCGGGCTGGCCGCAGCAGTACGGCACCTTCAATTACGTGCTCACCCGTGCTGGCAGCGGCGCGCAGGTGATCGCCAAGGAAGGACCGTGGGAGCTGGTGAAGCTCGGACCGACGTGCGTGCCTGACGTGAACTACACGTGGCGCCTCCCGTGATCTCGTGAAGAAGCCCTCGCTCGTCGACCAACTCCGCGGCGCTACGAAGCTCGCGGTGGATGCGACGCGCGCGGTCACCGAGATCGTTCAGAAGATGCACGTGACCATCGGTGGCGGGCCGGAGTTGCTCGGCAAACCGCTCGAGGAGATCACGCGGCTGATCAGCGCTCCGACGTACGGCACCATTCGCGGAGTGACCAGGCTCGTCGGCGCTGGGCTCGAGGTCGCGCTGGGACAACTCGAGCCGATCCTCGAGAGACCAGGAACAGAGCAGGGCGCCGTGCTCGCCGCGCTCAATGGAGTGATGGGCGATTACCTCGCACTCACCAACAATCCGCTCGCGATCCACATGGAGCTGCGGAGCGAAGGTGTCGCGCTCAGCAAGCCGCTGCCTCGGGGAACGAAGTTGCTGATGCTGGTGCACGGCTCGGCGATGGATGATCTGCAGTGGCGTCGCAAAGGTCACGATCACGGCGCCGCGCTCGCCGATGAGCTCGGACTTCGCGCGGTGTACCTCCGCTACAACACCGGCCTGCACGTCTCGCAGAACGGGCGTGAGTTCGCCCAGCTGCTCGAGAAGTACGCTCGCGAGGTCGACGAGCTTTACCTGCTCTGCTTCAGCATGGGCGGCCTGGTGGCGCGCTCGGCGTGTCACGTCGCGGAAGACGAGGGCCATCGGTGGCGAAAGAAGTTGCGCGCGCTGATCACCCTCGGCACTCCGCATCACGGCTCACCGCTCGAGCGCGGAGGAAATTGGGTCGACGTGCTGCTCGAGCTCAGCCGCTACAGCGCGCCGCTCGCGAAGTTGGCGCGCGTGCGCAGCGCCGGCCTGACCGATCTCCGCTACGGCAACGTGCTCGACGAGCATTGGCGCGGACGAGATCGTTTCTCGAAAGCAGGAGATCCGCGCGGCGAGCTCTGGCTCCCTGACGTGCCCTGCTTCGCGGTCGCGGGAAGAATCGGTCCGAAGCTCGGTGATGGCCTGGTGCCCGTCGACAGCGCGCTTGGAAGACACGCGGATCGCCCGCTCGAAATTCCCGAACGGAACTGCCTCGTGGTGAACGGCGCCGCCCACCTCGACCTGCTCAACAGCAAGCGGGTCTACAAGAAGCTCGTCGACTGGCTCACTTCTTCGCGCGCTGCTGATCAGACGGATACTTCCAACACGCCTTGAGCGCAGCGGAAGCGCCGGCGCGCGGCATGTTGTTCTTCTTGTCCATGAAGTCGGTGATGCGCCCTGCCTGTCCGAGCACCCAGCCTTCCTTGAACGCCGCGCCGCGCTCCGCCGGAGTGCCGTGGTGCTGGGGATTGAGGAGCGCGAAGTCACCGAGCTTGCCCGGGGTGTCCTTCACGCTCTGGTACACGGCTTCCTTGAACGCGGTCTTCTCGTTTGATCCGAGGATGTAGCCCGCGAGGCAGTCAGCCTGCAGCTCGGAGATCTTCGCCGTGGGATCCGAGTAGGTCTGCGCCATCGAGTACTGAATGTGATGTCCGAACTCGTGCGCGAGAATGAACAGCAGCGCGCTGTCTTCCTGGCCGCCGTACACGCCCTTCGCGATGCGCTCGAGCATGCGCGTCCCCACCACGATGTGCCGCTTGTCGCTCGCGAACGCGTTGGGGTCGGGCTGTCCCTTGTCCTCTCCGGACAGCACGACGTCGTCGTAGAGCCCCACGCACACCGGGCTGAACGTGTTCCACCCGTTCTTCGCCTCGTTCTCGATGCCGAAGAACGCGCTGTACCAGGTGACGACCTGCGAGCGGATGTACTCGGTCTTCACCACCACGGGGTTCGCGGGGTCGTACGTTCCGTCGGGACGCTGCACGGGCGCGAAGAAGGTGTACCCACCGGCCGGCTGGCACTTGGCCGTCTTGTCGTAGATGGGCTTGATGAAGAGCCGCTTGAAGCCGACCGCGTAATCCTCAGCGAACGCGCTCGAAGCCACGACGAGTGAGACGGACAACGCCACGCGACTCAGACGGCGAAGGTTCATGTGGCGAGCAGACTACTTCTTCCCCGCCAGCTTCTTGAGCAGCATCAGTGCCTCCTCGGCGCGCGCTGACGGTACGAAGATGTAGTCGCGGTGGTACGCGCTCACGATGTTGATGCTCATCGCCGCCTTCGCGAGCACCTCGCAGACCGCGGCGAGAAAGCCGACCGCGTAGAGCGACGAGTTCACGTTGAGCGAGATGCCGCGACAGAAGAACGCGTGTGCGAGGCCGGCCTTCGCGAGGTCCTTGTCGTCGAGGAGCAGCGTGGTGCCCTCGACCTCCTCGTACATCGCGAGCGGCTTCAAACCCGGAGGGATCGGCTTTCCCTTCGGCACCGTGGCGAACGCCCACGATCCCTCGAGCAGCGTGGGCGCGATGCTCCTGAGCAACGTCTGAAGGTCCTTCTCCGCCTTGGTGGTGACCGACACGGCGCGGACGATACCGAAAATCGTCAAGCGCGCTGATGAGTCGTCAACGACTGAGGGGTCCAGTCGTCAACCGAGGGCCCGAGTCGTCAACGCGTTGACGATTCGTTTTCAGCGTTTCAGTGCTCGAAGAATCGTCAACCTGCAGGCGGAAAAATTGCCCGCGCGATCCTCACTCGTACAGTCCGAGCGTGACCGCGATCGTCAAGGCAGTGCTCAAGAGGTTCCTCGACGCAGGAACTCCCTTCTCCAGCGCCGAGTTCTCCAGGGCCGCGGGTGTTTCGCGCCAGGCGGTGCATCGTCATCTGAGCAAGCTGGTGCAAGACGGCACGCTCGCAGTGACGGGAAAAGCTCGCGCCGCGCGGTACCAGAAGATCATCTACCTCCGGCAACGCCTCGAGGTCGCGACCGCAGGCAGCACCTTCAGACTCTCAGCGCGGCTGTTGATGATGGACGTGCAGGCCGGTCACGTGACGCTCGACTTCACGGGCATCGTGGATCTCGGAGAAGAGTTCCTCGAAGAGCTCTTCCTCTCCTGGGCTCCGCGCCATCCGCGCGTGACGCTGCAGGTGGTGCATCTGCCTGCGAAGTTCGCTCCGCAGTTCTTCGCGTTCGCGAAGCGCGCCGCGGCTACGGCGCAGGAGCGGGAGTCGGCGCAGGTGCAGGCGCTCCCTCGGCAGGCCGCTCTTTCTTCAAGTTGAGCGCGAACTTCGAGATCCCCGCTTCCTTCACCATGTCGATCAGGTTCACGACGTTGGCGTAGTTGAGGTCGGGATCCGCATCGATCACCGCGCGCGCCTTGGGATCGTTCTTGCCCGCTTCCTTCAGCTTGGTGAGCAGGTCGCCCTGGGGCACCGCGACGCCATCGATGAAGAGGTTGGCGTCCTTGTCCATCACCACCATCACCGGCGGCAGGTCTACCTTGTCCGGGCTCGGTGGAGCGGGCGAGGGCAGATCGACCTCCACGGTCTCGCGAACGATCATGTTCGCGGTCACCATGAAGATGATCAGCAGCACGAGCACGATGTCGACGAGGGGCGTGACGTTGATTCCGACGATCTCGTCTTCGCCCTCGCCACCGACGTTTCCAGCCATGAGCCGCTCTTACCTGCTTCCCTGCTCGAGCGGTACCCGCTGAGATATTGAGTGATCATGCGAAGAATGGCTCTGGGCGTCGTGGTCTTGCTGGTGTGCAGCTGCAGTCCGCCAAGGCCTCCTCCGCCTCCTCCTGAGCCTCCCTCGGAATGCCAGCCCTGCTTCGCCGCGGAGAGCACCCCGAGCTGCTCTTCCGAGCCTTGCTGCCGGAGCGGGTGTTTCGACGTCGCCACTCAAACGTGTGCCCCCGCCGCAGACGGAGGTATTCCCGTCAGAGAAGATCTTCTCTGCGCGAGCGGCGGAGGAACGTGTCGCGCGGGAACCTGCGTCCTCACGCCTCCAGCCTGCACGATGGGAGGGCATTGCTCCGGCTCAGCCTCTGGAGACATCACGGGCTTGGTCTCCTGCCGAGGAGGAGGAGGGATCGACGCCTACTTTGGCGGCTTCGACATGCGGACCGAGGGAAGCGTTGGCGGTGCCCAATTCGTCATCGACACGGGCTACCACCCGAGCGGCGGCATCCACGCTGAGCTCATCGCCCCTGATGGAGGCGTCTACAGGAACCTCGTGCGCGACCTCACGATGCTCAACCTGGTGTGCTGCGACTCGTCTGACGTGAAGCGCTCGTACGGCTGTGAGGTGACGGGCACGCAGGTGGTAGTGCTCTTTCCCTCGGAGTCCGATGGTGGCGCGGACGTCGACGCGGGATCCATCGAGCTCAGCCTCACTTACGAGTAGTGAGGGCGAGTCACTCAGTCAGGAACCCAATCCATCCGCGTCTGCCCTCCCGCGCCCGGCCGGAGAGGCCCTACACGCACTATTGCCGGTTCGAATCCGGCCGGCCCGATTCACACCGGGCTGTGGCGAAATGGAAAACGCACTCGTCTTGGAACGAGCAACACTCCGCGGCTTCTCCACTCGGGCGCATCTTTCTTCCCCTTCACCTCGCCCAACGAGCGAGCCCCACCTTGCGGAATCGGTGTAGACCCTTCGGGGTTCTGCCCGTTCGCATGCTCACGAAGCTCCGAGAACGCTACCGATCGTCGCGCGCCTTCCGCTGGGCGGTGGACCTCTCCGTGCTGCTCACGATCGCGTTCGCAGTCGGCGCCTACCAGACGCGCAATCATCCACGCGGCGCAGCGCCGGCGTACACCTTCTCCACCTTCGACGCCGGGCAGGTCACGCTGAGCTCGCTCTCCGGCAAGCCGACGTTGATGGCGGTGTGGGCGCCGTGGTGCGGGGTCTGCAAAGCGGAGTCAGGCAACGTCTCGCGCGCCCGTTCCATCCTCGGCTCACACGCGAACGTGGTCTCGGTCGCGACCGCGTTCAACGACGTGAGCGAAGTGCAGCAGTACATGTCGGCGCAGGGCGTCGATTATCCAGTGCTGCTCGCGCGCGACGACTTCCAGCAGCTGATGCACGTGAACGCGTTCCCCACGGTGTTCGTGATCGACAGCCAGGGCCGCATCGTCTCGTCGATGCAGGGCTACACCACGACGCTCGGGCTGATCTGGCGCACGCTCTGGGCGGGGTAAGAAGTCTTCATGGCCAGCCTCCGCACCGTGAAGGATCTCGTCGCGCACTTCGCGCGGCAGAACCAACTGGTGCTGATCCCGCTCCTGGTCGTGCTGCTGCTCGCGGCGATCCTGCTCGTCCTCACGCAGGGACTGAGTGTCGTCGCGCCGTTCGTGTACGCGCTGTTCTGACGCACAAACGAAAACGGCCTCCCGAAGGAGGCCGTTCTCACTTCCACATCTGAGCTCGACTCAGAGACCCTTCAGGTACGACACGAGGTCATCGACCTCACCATCGCTCAGCAGCGACGTCTTGCCGTGCTTGTCGAGCGCCTTGCCCGTCATGATGCGCGCCTTGAGCGACTGCGCGCTGCCGTCGTGCAGGTACGGCGCGGTGCGAGCCAGCCCGAGCAGCGACGGAGTGTTCAGGCCGCCGTGCGGGAGGAACGAGAGGTTGTCCGGCACCTGACCGCCCTGCACGAAGGTACCGACGTTCGCGAAGGTCTGATCAGTGAACGCCTCGCCGCTGTGGCAGCTGCCGCACTCGGCCTTGTCGAACGCCTGGCGACCGCGCGCCATCACGTCAGCCGGAGTGTCGCGGTGCGGGTTGTCCGCCCTGGGCATCGACTCGATGAACGCGGCGACCTGCTCCTCCATCGCCGGAGTCACGCCCGCGCCGCCCATGCGGTTGGTCACGGTGTGCGTCATGAACGCGAGGAGGTCGGTGAACTCGCCGTTCCAGTGGAAGGGCGCGGTCTTCGACAGCATGCGGCCCTGCAGCGACGGCGTCTGGCGAGGACCGTCGGGGAAGTTCCACACGTGACCGTCTTCACGACCCTCGAGGTGGCAGGTCGCGCAGCTGATGCCCATCGACGGATCGTTCATGCGCGCGTCGGTGGCGCTGAAGAACAGCTTGCGGCCGGCAGCCGCGGCAGGGCTGAGCGCTTCACGAGAGGTGATCTGCACGGTGCCCACGTTGCTCACGCGGCCGCCGCTCGACTCGAGCCGCGAGATGGAGTGCTCGAACTGGTTGTAGACCCACGCCGACTTGCCGTCGTGCGCCACCGCGATGCCGGTCGGACCAGAGCCCACGCTGACCAGCTGCGAGACCGAGCCCGAAGGCAGGCCGAAGCGCGGCTCGAAGCCGACGTCGGTCGCGCCGAAGCTGCTGGTGTCCTTGGTGCGGCTGGTGGTGATAATGGAGACGTTGTTCGACTCCATGTTCGCCACGAACATGAAGCGGCCCGAGCTCTCGAGCGCGATCGCCTTGGGACCCTGAATGGGCATCTCGGGGATCGGGCTGGTGAGCAGCATCGGAGGACGATCGGTGGTGCCGTCGCCCTGGCAGGTCTGCAGATCGTCGACCTGCGGATTGCCGTTCGAGTCGAAGGTGAGCATCGCGGGCGAAGCGACCGCCGTGGTGCCACAGCTGCCGCCGCCGTAGCCGCTCGAACCGCCGCCGCCGATCGGCTCCTGGATGCCCGTGTTCGCCGTGTTGAGGATGCTGTCGGTGGCGATCAGCGAGACCGTGTAGAGCTGCTGGCCATCAGGCGACACCGTCATCGCCTCGAGACCCATCGGGCGCGCCGTGCTGGGACCGATGCTGCGGCCCGGGAAGGGCGCGGCGCCACCGAAGCTCGGATCCTTGGTCGGCACCGGCGAGCCGTTGTTGGTGGTGACGATGCCGAGGGCCGAGGCGTTGAGAGCGTTGAAGACGCCCGTGCCCGACTTGGTGACCTTCGCGTTCTCGAGGTCGACCATCACCAGGTCGCCTTCCTTGTAGAGCGAGATGGCGGCCTTGCCGTCGCCCATCAGGGTGAGCGCGCGGGGCTCGTGACCGACCGGCACTTCCCACTTGATCTGCAGGGTGGCGGTGTCGATCGCCATCAGGGTGCCGAAGTCGGAGTCGCTCAGGCTGGTGGCGTTCACCACGTAGAGCGTCTTGCTGTCGCTGGAGGCGGCGAGCGCGACGGGCTCGACGGCGACCGCGATGCGCGCGGACTCAGCGGTGTCGCCCTTGCGGATGACGGACACGCTGCGGTCGAGGCGGTTGGTCACGTAGACGGTCTCGTCGGGAGCGACGAGCACCTTCTCCGGCTGACGGCCGACAGCGATCTCGGAGATCACCGTCTGCGTCTTCGCGTCGACCACGAAGAGGGTGTCGAGATCGGAGTCAGCTGCGTACAGCAGCTTGTCGTCCCGGCTGACGCCGAGTGAGCCGCTGGCCGTGTTTCCGCCCGCCGTCGAGTTGCTGCTGCAGCCAGGCGCGATCACCATCACAGCGGCGAGCGCGGCACCCAAGATTCTATTTCTCATGCGAAACCCCGGTTTTCTGAGGGACGACGGATTGAAAAGCGCGAAATCAGGAGAAGCCCGGAAACTGATGCGGATCAATGCAGGCGGAGAGCCACCGCGCAAGACTGCGGCGTCGGAACTCTGAACGCTGAGTCCGAGTGAAACATATCGGAGGTGGGATTCCCGCTTACCTGGGCTGCGAGGGACCGTTTCGCTCACGGCGATCGCCGCCTTGACCCCGGTTGCCGCCGCCCCCGCCACGGTCTTCACGACGGAGTTGTTCGTACTGAGGCTTCTGCGACTCGTCGAGCATGCCGCTCATCACGCGATCGGTTTCGCGGCGCTGATCGCGAAGAGCGCGAAACGCATCAGGATCGAACGGCGTTCCGGTCTCACGCGCCTGGGTGAGAGCCTTTCGCGCGGCCTCTTCTGCCTCGAGTCGGCGATTGAGCTCTTGTTCCTGCGCGTAGGTGAGTTTGGCGGAGGTGATGAACTCCTTCCACTTCGCCTTCTGCTCCTGCGCTCGCTGCTCCTGTTGTTGCTGTCGCTGCGCAAAGCGTTCGCGCTGTGCATCGGATTCTGCCTCGCGGATGATCTCTTTCAGCGCGGCGCGACTCGCATCACTCGAAAGAACCTCGCCGGCGATCACGCTTTGCAGTTCTTGCCGGAGCTGAGCGACCTCCTGCACGACTGCGATCGAGGTCGTCGCTCCGCCGTCGCTGATCAGATTGGCGCTGGTCTGCGCGCGACGCTCCAGCAACACCACTCTGTCCCACAGCGCGCGGTTCTCGTCTTCGAGCACCTCGACCCGGCGGCGGAGCATCTCGGCGTCGAGGTCGACTCCGCGCTTCGCGTCGGGCTCAGGAGAAGAAGGGACGACGACGGGATCACGCGGGACGATCGCGAAGGCGAGCGCGAGCACGGCGACACAAAGACTGATCAGAGGAAGGGCGCGATTCATGGGGGATCCGACGAGAGGTCCGTAGGACCCTTCAGTTAAGAAACGTGTCTCCCTCTCCCTGCGCGAGCGGGGAGAGGGCCGGGGAGAGGGGCGACTACTTCGCCGCCGTCTGCTTCTTCACCGCCTCCGCGCCAGCCTTCGCCGCCGCTTCATCCAAGTACCTCGGCGCCTCCGCCAGCGAGAGGTCATCCTTGAACCGATAGAGCCGCGGCATTCCCGTAGGCACGTTGAGCTCGACGATCTCATCGTCGCCGATCTTCTCGAGGTGCTTCATCAGCGCGCGCAGCGAGTTGCCGTGCGCGACGACGATCACATTCAGCCCCGCGCGGAGCTGCGGCACCACAGAGTCGAACCACCAGGGCAGCACCCGAGCCACCACATCCTTGAGGCACTCGGACGCCGGCAGCGCATCAGGAGCAAGCAGCCGGTAGCGAGGATCGCGCGCGGGGTGGTGCTCGTGATCAACGGTCACGGGAGGCGGCGGCACGTCATAGCTGCGGCGCCACAGTTGCACCTGTTCCGCGCCGAACTGCTTCACCGTCTCCACCTTGTCCTTGGCCTGGAGCGCGCCGTAGTGCCGCTCGTTGAGCCGCCACGTTCGGTTCACGGGGAGCCACACCTGCCCCGCGACTTCGAGCGCGAGGTTGGCGGTGCGTACGGCGCGCGTGAGCACGGAAGTGTGGCCCACGTCGAAGCGGAGGCCCGCGTCCTTCAGCTGCTTTCCCGCGTTGCGCGCTTCGGTCTCACCGAGGGGGGACAGATCGACGTCGACCCAGCCGGTGAAGAGGTTCTTTTCGTTCCAGGTGCTCTGGCCGTGGCGGACGATGACGAGGTTCGAGGTCATGGCGGGC
>CBIHPJ010000166.1:0-13729 GCA_966211295.1 uncultured Myxococcales bacterium
CGGCCCTCTCCCCGCTGCGCAGGGAGAGGGAGAAGGGCGGCGGAAGAGCATCTCGGTCGTCGCGTACGGGCGTGGCGGGAGCGCGCTCAGCGGCACGAAGCCGAAGCTCGCGTAGAGCGACTGCGCATCGCGCGTTCCCAGGCGCACCACTCGGCAACCGCGCACCTTCGGATGATCCAGCAGGAGCCGCATCATCGCCTTGCCCACTCCGCGGCCTCGCCAGTCAGCGCGCACGCAGACGTCGTAGACCCATGCGTACTTCGCTCCATCCGCGATCGCTCGCGCGGTGCCGATGAGCGCCCCGGTGTCGTCCTTCATTCCGACCCACGCGCTCGCTCCGACGTGCGCACCGATCAGCTCGTCGCGAGTGAAGACGTCGTTCCAGTATTCGCCAACGAGCAGCTCAGCCGCGGCTCCCGCATCGCGAGGATGCAGCCAGGCGTGCAGCGTCGTTCCTCCTGGTGACTCGAGGAAGGGCGGCACCGGAGTTCCCGGATTCGCTTCGCGGATCAACTCGAGCGCGCGCACATCTCCTTCGCCGCCTCGCGCCCAGAGCTTTTCGAGCAGACTCGCGCGCTGCGCCGGCGTGCGGTTCTGCGCGAGCTTCGCTTTCGTCGTCATGCCTTCGAGCGGAAGCCCCGCGATCATCAGCCCCTTCACCTGCGCGCGGTACATCGGCGACTCCGCGTCGAGGGGCACGTAGCCACCCTCGGGTTGCAGCTTCTCCATCAAGCGCTGGAGGACTCGCGCCTTGCGCGCTGGATCTTCGATCGCCTGCAGCACTCCGTGGACTTGCGCGCCTCGGTAGAGCGTCGTCGCGGGGCACGCCTTCTCGGGATCCATGAAGTAGCTCGGGAGGCGCGCCACGGTTTCCTCCACCGAGGCGACGACCGGGCGTCCGATGAGTGAGGTCTTTTCTCCGGCGGGTGAGCCGTGGAAGCAGATCCAACCTTCGTCGACGACTCCGTTGAGCGTCTTCAGGATGGGCTGACCTTCGGCTCCCACCCCGGCGAGTTGGAGGACTTCCAACTCCGTGAACAACTGACGACCCAGCGCCTCGCTTGCGTGGAATTCTTGTCTGCGCATGGCGAGAAGATGCCGCGCGGGTGGTCCAGTCAGGAGGTCCAGTTTCGGGAAGTTGACTAGACCAGTAGGCCCTCACCCCGACCCTCTCCCGAAACCGCCGAGCATCTTCAACATCTTCCGCCGCGAGGCGAGCGCCGGTCATTCGTCGCGCAGGATCCGGTTGATCGAGATCTCCAGGTTGCTCTGCAGGGCGCCCAGCAGCGAGTTGAGATCGCTCTGCGTCAGCTTCAACTTCGAAGCGAGTCGCGCGCGCGTCTGGTTCATCAGCTCTTCGCGCGCCGCCGTCAGCCAGCGTGCCGCGGTCGCCCGGTGCGTGCCGTACATCGCGCCGATCTGATCAATCGAGAGCCGATCGACGTACGACAACCGCAGCACGTTGCGCGAACGACCCTCGAGCGCAGCGAGCGCCTCGCGAAATGCCGCCGCGAAATCTTCACGATGCTGCGCGCGCACGTAGTCGAGCTCGAGATCGCGCCCTCGCATCGGGAGCGCCTCCATCAGCCCTTCGTCCTGCACCTCTCGCGCGGTGTCTCGTTTGTGGTTGAGCGCCAGGCGCAGCGCCACCGTGCGCGTCCACGCCTGGAGCGAGCCCGCCCCCGAGTACTCGTTGAGCTTCGGCGCATCGCCCACGAGCAAGCGCTCCCGCACCCGCTGCCGCACTTCGTCGAGGAAGGAGGGACTGGGGTCCACGCCTTCCACCGCCTTGTCGACCTTCGCGACGAATTGCTGCTCGAACGAGGTGAGCGCCGCTTCATCTCCGTTCAAACACGCGCACGCGAGGAAGAGCTCGGGGCCCCGCACCTGCTCCAGTGGGCCGCTCGATTTCGCTTTCAGGTGATCGATGAACTTCAGCTCGTCGAGCTTCACCAGCGGCCATTGGGCGCGCGCCGCGGTGATCAGCGTGATCAACGCATCGGCGATCGCTTCGTCGCGGGAGGACTGCGGTCGGTAGCGTTCCAGCAGCTTCCACTTGTCCACGTCGTTCACTGTACCTCTCGTTGTGGCAGAGTCCTCAGCCCATGAAAGTCAAAGCGAGCGCTACCCCGAAGACCGCTGCTCCCAAAGCTGCTGCGAAGAAGGCCAGGACTGAGGCGCCCGCTGAAACTTCAAAAGCGTGGAAGGCCGAGAGCAACGGCGCCGCTGCATCGAAAAAGAAACTCACCACCATCGCGACGGATTCCGCGGTGAGCGTGATGGCGCAGCACGAGGGCCCGGTGAAGACGCCGGAAGAGACGGCGAAGCATCCGTTGCTTGCTCGCTTCGGTGAGCACCTCGGACTCGGTCTCGGCGTGATCGTGACCGAGGGACTCGCGCTCTTGCCCAAGTGGAACAAGCCGGTGCTCGACTCCAATGGGAAGCCGGTTGCCTCGGTGCCTGGCGCGGAGAGGATCGGCAATCACGACATCCTCACGCGCCATCAGGAGGTCGTCGGCCCGAAGATCACCGCGTTCGTCGAGAAGATGAAGCCGGGTCTCGTGCACGACATTCTCGCGGGACTCGGTAAGGGCGCGACTGAAGCTCCAGGCGCTTCGTACCGGCTGGAGTCGAAAATCAGCGACATGTTCAAGCGCTGAACTTCGTTTTCCCCTCACCCCGACCCTCTCCCCGCCAAGGGAGAGGGAGACAAAGAATGCGACCTGAAATGGGACCTCGTGTCTTGAGGCGAACCCAAATCAGGAGCTCGCATGAACCGCCTCATCGTCGGAATCATCCTTTGTTTCTCAGTGGTTAGCTTCGCCGGCACGCGTGAAGACGCGGTCGCCCAGGCCCTCGACTCAGTCAAAGACGCCCAGGACGAAGCGGAAGACGCCACCGGCGCCTGCAAAAAGGCCCTGCGCGACCTCGACACCCTCAGCGACAAGCTGAGCTCGCTGAAGAAGGACGCCACCGACAAGGGCCTCTCCAAGGCGAAGGATCTCGCCGAAGAGCTCAGCGACGCCGCGAAGGATGACTGCAAGGGCTCGCTCGCGAAGCGCGTTCGCAAGTCACTCGACAAGGCGGTGAGTGCGCTCGAGCGCGCGCAGGAGACGAAGGCCGCCGCCGCTGCTCCGCCTCCCGCGCAGGGAACTCAGCAGCAGGGCAACATCTTCGCGAGCATCGGCGCCGGCATCGGCACCATCTTCGCCGGCGGCAAGCAGGAGACCACCGTCAACAAGACCGAGACGCGCAGCTCCAGCCGCACCGAGGAGATCAACGGCCGCTCCATCGACGGTGACGACGACGACGATTCCGAGCCCGCTCCCGCTGCGAAGAAGAAGTCGAAAGAGGTTCCCTCGCGCGGTGGTTTCCAGGCGACCTGCACCAAGAACTCCGACTGCGACTCGAACACCTGTTTCGTCGGCAAGGGCAACCTCGGGTACTGCACCAAGATGTGCAACTCGTTCTCCGAGTGCCCGAGCTTCTGGGAGTGCAAGCGCGCCGCGAACGCTCCCCAGAACATCTGCATGCAGAACTGATCAGAGCTCATCGCCATGAAGATCATCTCGCTGGTGGTGCTGCTCCCGCTGACGGTGTTCGCGGGTGGCAAGGGAGCGCGTGCGCTCGAAGACGTGCAGGACGCGGTCGCTGATTCCGACGCCGATTGCAGCAAGCGGCTGGGAAAGAAGCTCGAGTCGCTCGCGAGCGATCTCGACGACGGCCTCTCGAAGAAGAAGCTCAAGGCGCAGGTTCGTGAGCTGCGCGACTACGCCGACGACAAGTGCCCCAAGAAGCTCGCGGGCAAGGTGAACCGCGCGCTCGACAAGGTGATGGATTCGCCGAGGGAGGACGATGATGACGACGACGATCGCAGCTCACGTCGCCGCCGCAATCGCGACGATGACGATGACGACGATGCGCCTGCTCCGCGCAAGCGTGTCGCGGTGAAGGACTGCGGCACCGGCGTGGATCCTGGCTGCGGCCCCGATGCGATGGATGCGATTGCGTTCCGCGGCCTGGTGAGCTCGCTGCAGGCGAATCCCAACGAGTACACGAAGCTCGATCTCGTTCGGAACTCGGTGTCAGCGCAGCGCCTCACCGCCGCGCAGCTCGGGCCCGTGCTCGATCAATTCCAGAATGAGTTCTTGAAGCTCGACGCCGCGAAGGCCGCCGTTCCCCGCCTCACCGATCCGCAGCACGCGCTGGGTCACTCCGCGAAGTTCCGCAACACCTTCATCGCCTCCGACTACTCGAAGCTCCTCGCCCGCTGAAAGACCTCGAACATGATCCGCTCTGCTCTCTTGCTGTCGCTCGTCTCCTTCTCCGCTTTTGCTCAGAACGCCGCCATCAACATCAGCTGCGGCGAATGCGGCGTCTTTCAATCCATCCAGGTCGTGTTCGATGGCCAGGACATGGGCGCCAATCAGCCGCTGCGCATCACCGACATCTCGCCCGGTGATCACGAGGTGAAGGTGATCAAGTGGAAGTCGCCGTTCGCCACCGAGGTGCTCTACACCGGCATCGTGAATTTCCCCGCGGGCACCGAGCTGCGCGCGAAGGCCACCAAGGGGAAGCTCGAGATCTACGGGAAGGGCGCGTACACGCCGCCGCCTCCGCCAGAGCCGGTGGTGCAGGGCCCGAGCGCCGAGCAGATCAACGCCGCGCGCGATCTGATCGCCGAAGCGAAGGAGTCGCTCGATGATCTCCAGGAGAAGCTCGAGGACTCTGATGAAGACTTCACCACGAAGCTGATTGGTCGGCTGGGTTCGCTGGAAGACGCGCTCTCTGATGCGGAGCGCAGCACGGGGCGTGGCGAGGTCGATGCCGCGATTCAGAAGGCCTTCGACGCGCAGAAGGTGATCGTCGGGAAGTGCAGCAAGAAGGCGTCGAAGAAGTGGTCGAAGCCGATGGATCGCGTGGTGGCGCGGCTGCAGGGGGCGTCGAAGTATTTGTGAAGGCGCCGCCCTCTCCCCGAATCCTTAGGGAAATGCGCAGAAGTCGCCGGTCGGCCACGGCTCGCAGTGGCCGGCGTCGCACGGACATGAGGGTGCACAACGTCGCAGCGCTCCGGCGACGTGTTGTCCTGAAGGGCACGAAGGAGGCTTCAGCGGATCGCCTTCGTCCGTCGGTCGCGAGAGGTAACGCCCATCACCCGGAGTGCTCCGCTTCACCGGTTCGCTGAACGCCATCGTGAGCGAGCCACCGCGCGGATACTCGAGGTTGAGCAGCCGCTCGGTCTGGTACCAGGAGAAGCGGGCCTTCGCCGAGTCGCCCTCCACCAACGGAATCACCAGGGTCGCGCCCGCCGAGAAGTAGGTGCGCGCGTCACCGTGACCGCCTGAGAGCACCTCGATGAAGTGCGGCGCGCCCTGATCATCCTCGGCGTCCTGGCAGCGCACGCGCAGCCACTCGCGCACCAGCTTCGTCTCGCAGCCCGCCCTGGTGCTGCCCTTCACCGTGCACTCCTGCTCGCGGCGCCACTCGTCTTCGGTGGGGAGCCAGCTGCGGCCCGGAGGAAGCTCCAGGTCACTCTTCGGCTTCGGCGGCTTCTTCAGCGCATCGACGATCGACTGCGCGAGCGCCATGTGCCCCTTCGGTGTGAGGTGAAGATCTCCCTCGAGGAACGCTCCCGGCTCCACTGCGCGCAACGCCTCGGTGGGATCGAGGCCGATCGCGCCCATCCGCTCCGCTCGCGTGACGATGTCTTCCGCGAGCACGCCCGTGGGCTCCATGTCGATGGGCGTGGTGCCGTACTTCTTCCATTCTTCCGGCGAGACCATCACGTCGAGCGGCAGCGCCACCACGAGCAGCTTCGCGCCCGCCGCGTCACACGCTGCCTTCGTCTCGAGCAGCACTCGTTCGATGGGCACCACGTGTGGCGGCTCTCCCTCGGGCTTCAAGGCGTCGAGCTTCGCGCGCAGCTCGCGTCGCTTCTCGATCAGCTTCAGCAGCTCTTCGTCCTTGGTGGACTTCGCGATCTTCTCGATCAGCGCGTCGTTCCTCGCCGCGCCCAGCGACGCCATGAACAAGTTGTACGCGGTGATGTCGACGCGCCGTGCCCCTTCGGCGTAGCGCACCTCGAGGATGTCGCGTGGATCACCGCCCTTCGGAGCGAGCGGACGCACCGCCTCGGCGAAGCGCGTGTCGCGATTCACCTGGTCCTCCATGTGATCGCCGAGCTGATTCGCGAGCTCTTCGAGATCCTTGCCCAGCTGCGCGCGCACCTCGAGCAGCCTGCGCGCGTTCTCGTCTTCCGGAGGCAAGGGCACCACGCCCGACGACGCCTGCACCACGTCCTTCCAACTTCCTTCGGTGGCGAAGCCTTCGCTCGCCGGCTGCCCCGTGGAGGCGAGGAATTTCCGAAGCGCGAACACCAGGTGCGAGCGGCTCATCAACGTCTCGCGAAAGGGAAACTCCGTCACCGACGCGGGAGCCGTCTCACTGCGCACCGCCCAGCCATCCCAGACGGTGTGACGCTGCAGGTTCGGTCGATCGATCTCGAACAGATCATTCGAGAGGTTGATCACGTACACCACCGTCGAGACCTGCCGGCGGCGCAGCACGTCTTTCACCACCGCGGTGTACTCGCGCGGTCCGTACGTCGGCACGCCGCCGTTGAGGGTGTTCACCTTCATCAACTCCGCGAGGCGCGCGGTGAAGGTCTCTTCTGCTTCGACGCCGAGGCCGAACACCTGACTGTCGCCAACGACCAACACTTCGCCGGGGGACGCCTTCGGCCACTCGGGGGCGCGATAGCCCTCCGAGTTCGTAGTGACGGTCGTCACTGGATTGTGACTGGCGACGCTCAACTTCATGGTCGCGTTCGGCTGCAGGCGGACGCCGAGCTTCGAGTCGGTGACGTAGAGATTCAGATGGGGAAAAGCGCCCTCGTCGCGAAGCCAGAAGATTCCTTCCGTAAGCGTGAGCCCGAGGGTCAAGCCCAACACCACCTTCGCGAGATTCTTCAGAGCGCGCACTGGCCGGGAGATTAGCTCCGTGAGAAGGGGAGCGAAGCACGCCCTCGCTGACTACTTTTTTCCCGCCACCGATGTCCGGTCCGAGCTCCGAGTCGATCATCTCTGCCCTCGCCGACGATCTCCCCGTCGGGATCTGGGTGGCTCGTGCTCCGGGCGGAGAGTTCGTCTACGCGAACCGGATGTTCGGCCTGCTGATGGGCACCGGGGGCCTCGAGGGTCCGACCGTGGGTGGCTATTCGGAGCCCTACGGCATCTTCACCCGAACGGGTGAGCCGTATCCCGAAGCCCGCATGCCCTTCGTGCGCGCGCTCGAGGAGAAGGCGGTGGTGGTGGTCGACGACATCACCATTCACCGGCCCGATCGTTCACGCGTCGACGTGCGCGCCTTCGCCAGGCCGGTCGCCGATGAGCACGGAGTGATCACCCACGTGGTGATCGTGTTCTTCGACATCAGCCTCGAGGTCGAGCTCGCGCGCCAACGCGCGGTGGCGCAGGAGCGGCAGCAACGCACCCAGCGCCTCGAGTCGATCGGCACGCTCGCCGGCGGAATCGCGCACGACTTCAACAACCTGATCTTCGCGATCAAGCTGGTGGCGGCCGAGACGCTGCTTCGCACCGGGGAGCCGCGGCTGCGCGACGATCTCGAGCTGATCGACAGCATCACCGAGCGCGCGGCCACGCTCACCCGCTCGCTCTTGGGCTTCGCCCGCCTGGGCAAACATCGCGCGGCGCCCATCGCGCTCGACGAGCTGGTGGGTGGAATGCAGGAGCTGCTCGCGCGCACGCTCGCGGGACTCAACCTCGAGTTCCACCTGGGCGCCGAAGATCGCGGCAACGTGGTCGGTGATCACGCGCAGCTCGAGCAGGTGGTGCTGAACCTGGTGGTGAACGCGCGCGACGCGGTGGGCGGCTCGGGCAAGGTCGTGGTCACCACGCGCACCACGCAGCTGCTCGCGTCTCCCGTGGGGGCGACGGGCACCATCGCTCCGGGCCGGGTGGTGGTGCTCGAGGTGGCCGACGATGGGCCTGGCATCTCGGCTGCCGAGCGCGACCGGGTCTTCGAGCCGTACTTCACGACCAAGTCTCGCGGACCTGATCGCGGCACGGGCCTCGGGCTCGCCACCGTGTTGGGGATCGTGGAGGCGCATCGCGGATCGATCGAGATCGCTCCGGGCCTCGAGGGACGTGGCACCACGATGCGCGTGTACTTGCCGGCTGGTCCCGAGGTGCCGCAAGCGGAGGTCGTGCCTGCTCCGAAGTCGCTGCGTGGTCACGCTTCGGGCACGCTGTTGGTGGTCGATGACGATCACATCGTGCGCAAGGCACTCACCGGAGCGATTCGCCAGCTCGGCTACGACGTGCTCGAGGCCGCGAGCGGGGAAGAGGCGATCAACCTGTTCCGTGAGCACCAGCAGAACATCCGCGCGGTGGTGCTCGACATGATCATGCCGGGCATGAGTGGCCGCGCCACCTACGTGGGGCTCAAGTCGATCTCCGCGGGAGTGAAGGTGCTCTTGATGTCGGGCTACACCATGAACGAGGAAGTGCAGGCGATCCTCGAGCTCGGTGTGCGCGGCTTCCTTTCGAAGCCCTACTCGGTGGAACAGCTCGCGCGCGAGCTCGAGAACCTCACCGGCGCCTAGCGAATTCCTTTCGCAGCGTTACCGCGCAGAATTTCTGCGCGAGCTTCGGTGATCGCGCTTCAAGTCCCCGAAACCGAACGCGAGCGAGCCCCGCGAAATCTGCGCTGAGCCTCGGCACCCGTGGCACCCAACTGGCAAAGCGAGACGTCCGCGCCGCGGCGCGGGCCGTGGGTTTCTCGAGGGGGGTCGCCATGGAAAACGTTCACACGCTCAGCGTCGTCGCTCCACTGCCGTCGTTGCCGGTGTCGTCGATCGGTCGGCGGCGGAAGGGGCCGAGTGGATTGCTCATCGCGAGTCTCCTGCTGAACGGCGCGCTGGTGGCGTGGGCGGGAATGGGCGGGGTCTATCTGCAGGCGCAGCTGGAGCAGCTCACCCGGCAGACGCTCGCGTACGCGCAGGCGACCGATCGTTACGCGCAAGGGCTGATGTCCCTGGGCAAGGAGTCGCGCACGGTGGCCGCGGGACTCGAAGACGTGCGCAGCGCGTTCCGGGTGCACGCCAGTGAAGAAGCGCTGTTCCTGAAGACGCTGATCTTGAAGCCCACCCTCAATCACGCGCTGGCGCGGCGCATCGCGGGGGCGGTGCAGCGCGAGTGCATGCTCTCGGGGCAGGACCCGAACCTGGTGCTCTCGGTGATGTTCGTGGAATCCGAGTTCAACCCCAAGGCGGTCTCCTCGGTGGGCGCGGTGGGGCTGATGCAGGTGATGCCGCTGTGGAAGAAGGTGCTCGAGGTCGAGGACTTGAGTCACCCCGAGACGTCGATTCACGCGGGGGTGGCGATCCTGCAGCACTACCAGCAGCTGTATGAGAACAACGTCGAGCTGATGTTGACCGCGTACAACCGCGGGCCGACGCAGGTGAACGACGCGCTGGCGAGCGGGGTGGATCCGCAGAACGGCTATTCGGCGAAGGTGCTCGCGCTGGCGCAGCGGCTCAACGCGATCGACGTGTCGACCAGGCCCTGATCAGGTGATCAATTGGTGTTGGAGCGGATCGATTCGACGAGATTGCGCATCCACTTCTCGTACTCGTCCGAGCGGCCGGAGCCGTCGATGAAGAGCTCCTGGCTGTCGAGGTAGCTGATGGTGGCCTGGCTCACGTCGTAGACGATGCGCACGCGCACCATGCCCTTGCGGTGATTGAGGCGCGCGACGAGCCCGCCGAGATCTTCGCTCTCGATCACCCAGCTGTGCTGCGAGAGCGCGCGCTGGAGCGCGACCTTCACGGTGTCTTGCTCCTGCTTGCGATCGAACACCGCCATGGTGGGCGCGGGCTTCACGATGTTGGGCGGCGCTTCGACCACAGGCTCTGACTTCCGGAGCCCATCGCGAATGCTCGACTCGAGATTGCCGACCCACTTCTCGAAGCCGCGGCCGGCGTTCTCGGCGACGAGGCCGCGGATGGTCACGCGATCGCCCGCGTAGACGAGATCGACGCGAATGGTGGCGCCTTTGTGAGAGAGGCGCGCCGTGATGTTGGTGGGGCTCTCCTGCTCGGCGATCCATCCGCGGGCCTGCATCGCGCCGATGATCGCGCCGCGCACTTCGGCGGGATCGTGCAGCTCGGGCAACAGCAACACGCGCGGCTCGGTGGTGGAGAGATCGAGGTCGGGCGCGCGGCGGCTGCAACCACAGGTGAGCACGGCCAGAACCGCGAGGAAGCGGAACGTGAACATGGGCACGCAATATCACGCCGATGTCTCCCTCTCGCTTCGGGAGAGGGTCGGGGTGAGGGCAAGTCACCTTGGAAGAGTTCGCGCTGAAATGAGCAAAGTACGCCCCTCACCCCTGCCCCTCTCCCCGCTGGCGCAGGGAGAGGGAGTACATTGCGCGAAGTGCGTCCGCTGCTCGCTCTCCTGGTGTTGATCACGCTCGGGTGCGGCCCGCAGCGTCGCATCGATCCGTGCAGCCCGAGCGCGACCGGCGTGCAGGATCCACCGGTACTGATCTCGATGGTCGGTCAGCCAGTCGACGTCGAGCTGCTCCTGCCTCCTGCCGTCTTCTGTCCCGCGGGAAATCCAGTCGCCACGACCGTGGTGACCGAGGTGCTCGACGCGATGAACCGCTCCATCGCGCACGTGCACTCGGATCCGACCTCCAGCAACACCGCTGGCTACGGCACCCGCGTGACCTTCACTCCGACCTCAGCCGGCGTGCACTACATCAGCGCGCGCTTCGAGCCCGCGCTCGGCATCACGCAACGTCAGCTGCAGGTCGCGCTCGAACGCAGCAACGAGACACCGTGGCAGCGCACCAACCTCGGCGTGGTCTGCGATGAAGTCCTCCCGCTCCGCGAGGCTGTGCTCTGCCGCCGCGGCTCGCAGGTCACACTGGTGCGCGACGGCGGAGTGGAGCTCACCGAGAGCGTCACCGGCATCGCCAGCAGCGGCGCCACCGGTTGGTTGTGGACCGACACTCGCCTCAGCCGCCTCTTCGACGTCGACGGGGGCGTGGAACGAACTGAGCTCGCGATCGCCGCCGGGCGCAACAGCTTCGCCGCCACGGAGGATCGCTGGGTCCAGGGGAGCGGCAACTCGTTCAACGAGGTGTCCTTCGTCGACGGCGGCCTCTCGCTTCGGGTGCGCACGGCCACCGGGACGGCGAGCACCGGTCCGAGTCTCGTGCTCGCCGGTGACACCATCGGCTGGGCGTCGAACACCAGCGTGTGCGCGCTCGCGCCTGACGCCGGAGTGCGCTGCATCGACACCCCGTTCCAACCCAACGCCAACGAAGGGACCTCGCTCTGGCTCCGTGGCGTGGACACCGGCGTGATGGCGCAGGCTCGCTTCGATGCGATGGGCAGCAACCCGACGGTGGTCTTCGTGCCCGCGCAGCCGACCGCGCTCACCGAAGCACGACTCAGCCGACCGGTGTTCTCGTACGACGGGCGTCTCGTGATGGTGCGCGCTGACGATCTCTCGTTCGAGTCGTGGCGCTCACCCGGCACTTCCGCGCGCCAGACGGTCACCGAGTCCTTCGTGGTGTTTCAGCTGCAGAGCGGCGAGACCGTCATTTTTCGGCGCTGAGCGCAGCGGCCGCGTCGGGCGGCAACGGCTGAATTCCCAGCACTCGAATCACCACCGCATGGCCCGCGTAGATCGCTGGAGTGAGCGCGATCGCGATCAGCACCTTGCCCACCCACGAGGTGATGATCAGGTTGGTGAGCTTCACGACGTCGAGCGTGCCGCTCCACACCAGGCTCTGAATCACGATGGTGTCGATCAGCTGCGAGACGACCGTGCTCCCCGTCGCGCGCACCCAGAGGAACTTGCCCTTGGTGATCGACTTCAAGCGGTGGAAGACCGCGATGTCGATCAGCTGCGCCACCACGTACG
Source organism: uncultured Myxococcales bacterium (assembly GCA_966211295.1). Lineage (GTDB taxonomy): Bacteria > Myxococcota > Myxococcia > Myxococcales > Myxococcaceae > Archangium_A. Next base: position 11,958 of record CBIHPJ010000166.1, read on the forward strand.
CCGTCATCGACGCGATGAGGATCCGCCGGCCCGAGGCGAAGACGAGATCGAACGTCGACGGCGTGAGCCCTGACCAACCCGGCTGCAAGGTGTCGGGATGCCACGGCGCCGCCACCGCGATGGTGACCACCAGCAGCGTGAAGACCGCCATGCCGAAGCCGACCCAGGTCACCACGCGCGCCGCGCCCTTCCCGTAGAACTCGTTCAGCAGGTCCGTGAGCAGGAACGTGATGGGGAAGGGGATGAAGCCCACCGAGAGGTAGTGCACCGACCCGAACAGCGGCACGCCCATCAGCTTTCCGCCGATGAGATCTCCGACCACGAGCGCGGTCACGAAGATCGCCGTCAGCGTGAGGAAGAGCTTCGCGCGCGTATCGAGCGTCTCGACCATGGAGCGCGCTGAACTATCGACTCTCCCTCACTCCCGCCAGCGAACGTCGTAGGAAGTCTGCCGAATGCGGGGGTCGTAGGCCTTCAGCGTCACCACGGCCTCTTTCGCCCCGAGCAGCTCCATCGCGGCGCGCAGCACGCCCACGAATTGCTCCCCGAGTGGGCTGGGCTTGTTCGCCCACTCGCCCAGGAAGGAAGGGAGCATGCGGGTGATCAGCTCGATGTGCCCCGGCCCGTGCTCGACGAGCTCGGTCTCGGTGTAGTTGTTCCCGTTGCGCATGTTGCGAGTCATGCGCGAGAGCGTGCGGCGCACTCCGATGGCCTTGCCGAACATCACGGCGGCTGAGCCGATCGCGGTCTCTGCGAAGCCCTTCATGAAGAGGCGGCCGAGCTCGATGCGCGCTTCGGGAAGCGGGAGCAGCGGGAACAGCTCTCCGAGGATCAGCTCAGTGGCGCGTTCCCACGGACCGAGCGGATACGCGCTGAGCAGCGGCTTGTCGAAGTCGAAGCCGAGCGCGCGGAGTTCCTGCCTACAGGCAGGGCTCAGCTTGCCGTCGGTCATCCGCCGGATCGACTCGACGCTCGACTGAAAGACGACCGCTTCGCTCATTTCCTGGGTCGCTGGCCCGGCTCGCTCAGCCGTTCCACCCCGCGAAGAGCACCGCCGCGGGGATCCCACGCGCGTACGACGTCACCGCCACCGCTTCTCCCTTGCCGAGCTTCGCCAGGAACGACTCGATGCCGCCTTCGATCGCCTTCTTGCTCGGAGCCTTCGAGCCGAAGTGCTCGTGCAGCTCGATCGCGGAGAGCACCCAGCAGTTGCCCTTCTTCTTCGCGCCGACCCCGATCACATCGAGGACTCCGTTGGTGCCGGTGCTCTTCGTGCGTTTGCGGAACTCAGCGATGGAGGCGCCTCCTGCGGCAGCCTTCTGCGCGTCGTCCAGCGTCTGCTCGATGTTGGCGTTCCACTTCGTCCATCCGCTCCAGCTCTGCTGCGTGGCCATGTCGTGCTCCTTGGCGGTGAAGTCAGTCGGGGGCGGAGACTACATGAGGATGTCGTTTCTGGGCTGAAGGGACGCAGGCGTGTCCATCACACCTCCTGGTCGTGCGCGAGCGTGCGTTCCGCGTCTTCGCGATCTCGCTCCAATCGCTCGAGCAGCTCGGCTTCGGTGGGCATGCACTCCTGGTAGCGCGCGGTGTGAATCTGCGCGTTGTCGTCGGGGAGGGTGATGCGCACCATCGCTTCGTTCTTTTCGGAGCAGAGGACGATGCCGATGGTCTTCGCCTCGCCGTCGATGCGTTGGTAGCGATCGAAGTAGTTCACGTACATCTGCATCTGGCCGAGGTCTTGATGCGTCAGCTTTCCGAGCTTGAGCTCGATG
>CBIHPJ010000167.1:0-13663 GCA_966211295.1 uncultured Myxococcales bacterium
GCCCTACCGAGGCAACGCGGCGTTCTCGTTTTCGAAGTACGCCCCTCCAGGGCGGAGAGTTAGCGACGGCGGCGGCGCAGCAGCGCGGTGACTCCGAGGAGGAGGCCGAGCGCCTCACCACCGCTCGAGCAGCCGCAGCCCGAAGCCTTGGGCGCCGGCTCGAGGATCACCTTCACCGTGTCGGTGCTGCTGAGACCGCCGTCATCGGTGACCTTGAGCTCGAAGGTGAGCTCGGTCTGCGCTTCGACCACCGGCACCTTGAAGCCGGTGAGCAGCGAGTGCGCGTCGACGAGGTCGATCGTCGGCTCGCCCGAGGTCTGCGTCCACGCGACGGTCAGCACGCCGCCCTCGGGATCGCTGCTCTCGTTGCCCTTGAGGAAGACCGTCTCTCCGCTGATCGCGCGGAAGTCGAGGCCAGCCTTCGCGGTCGGCGCGGTGTTCATCGCACCACCCCCACCGCCGCTTCCTCCGCCCGTGCCACCACCTCCGCCACCGGCGCCACCACCCACCGGAGCAGGCGCGAGCACGGTGATCGCCACGCGCGCCGTCGACTGCGCCGTGCCATCCGAGGTGGTCAGATCGAAGGTGAGCGTCTCATCCGCCGTCACGGTCGGGGCCGTGAAGGTGGTGACCAGCCGCGTGTCGTCGGCCAGCTGCACCGTGGTCCCACTGACCTGGATCCAGCTCGCGGTGAGCGAGTCACCGTCCGGATCCGTGGAGCCCGAGCCGTCGAGCACGCCGAGCGAGCCCGAAGCGATCGTGAGCGCGGCGCCCGCGTTCGCCACCGGCGTGCCGTTGCCCGCGACCGTGATGTCGACCGTGTCCGTCGCCATGCCGGTGCCATCCGAGACCGTGACCGAGAAGGTCAGCACCGTCTCGGCAGTGGGGGCAGGCGCCACGAAGGTGGTGCGCGCGCCCGTGGTGCTGCTCAACGTCACCATCGGTCCCGCGGTCTGAGTCCAGGTGAAGGTGAGCGCATCGCTGTTCGGATCAGTCGAACCTGAAGCGTCGAGCACCACCGTCGCGCGACGTCCCACGCTCTGATCCGCGCCTGCCACCGCCACCGGCGTGCCGTTGCCCGTCACCGTGATGTCGACCGTGTCGGTCGCGGTGTTGGTGCCATCGGACACGAGCACCGAGAACGTGAGCACCGCGTCCATCGCGGGAGAGGGCGCCACGAAGCCCGTGCGCGCACCCGTGGTGGTGATCAGCGTGACCATCGGACCAGCCGTCTGCGACCAGGTGAAGGTGAGCGGATCACCGTTCGGATCGGTCGAACCGGACGCGTCGAGGGACACCGGCGCGCCACGACCGACGCTCTGATCGGCGCCAGCGACGGCCACCGGAGCGCGCGGGCAGATCTTCGCGTCGGCGATCACCGCTCCGAACGGAGTGTTGGTGATGCCACTGAAGGCGAGGTTGTCGAGCTGCCAACCGAAGTCGCCCGCCGCCGCGTCGGTGCCGATGCGGAAGCGCAGGCGCACGGTCTTGCCCGCGAGCTGCGTGCCGAAGTCGAGGGTGACGTTGTCCGTCGCCGGCCACGCCGCGTTCTGGTGCTGGAAGACCGGACGCGTGATGCCGAGCGGGTTGACCGGGTTGTAGAGCGGGCCGCCGTAGCCGGGCGTGAGGCCGTAGGTGGTGACGTCGCTCCAGGTCTGGCCGCCGTTCTCGGTGAGCTCGATCACCGCTCCGTCCCACGCCACGCCGGGGCCGGTGCCGTCGGGACCGAACTCGAAGCTGTACTTGTGGGCGAACGTCACCACGAAGGGCGCGGTCGGCGAGACCACGAGATCCGGAGACTCGAGGTTGGTGTCCGAGCGCTGACCGAGGTCGGTACCGTGCCACACGTGGTTCGGAGCGCCGTCCACCTCGCGCGCCCACGCGTCGCTCGCGTTGGTGCCCATGAGCTTCCACGGGGTCACGCTGTGCTCGACGTCGTCGGTCGCGCTGCTCGCCGCCACTTCGTCGGCGTTGAGACGGGAGATCAGCTGCTGGGTGAGCTGCGTGGTGCACGCGTTCGCGTTGTCCACCGTGACGTCGAAGGTCACGTCGGTGATCGCCGTGAGGCTCTGCGCCAGCGCCACGTCCACCGTCACCGGCACGGTGGTGAAGGGCGCGATCGAAGGCACGGTCACCACGCCACCGTCGGCCAGCTGCACGCCCGTGGTGGTGCTCGCCACGGTGATCGTGGTCGCGGCCGCCGCCACGTTCCCGGTGTTGGTGAGGTGCAGGGTGAGCCGGCCGGTCTCTTCGGCGTCGAGCAGGCCGTCGCGATCGCAGCTGGTCACCGCGTCGTCGATGGTGATCGCTCCGAGAGAGAGCTTGGGCGCGAGGGTGAAGGTCTCCGTCACGCCCGTGACCGCGCCTTCCAACGCGTAGCGCGTGGGGGAAACAGCGCAGGTGCCGAAGCCGCGGCGCGCGAAGGAATTCGCCACCACGAGGCTGTCGGCCGCGCTCCGAGCAGAGATCGCCGAGAGGATCGCGTCGCGCATCTCGGTGTACGTCGAGTCGCGCGGAGCGAGCTGCAGCGCGGTGACGAGATCACGCGCGAAGCGGTGGCGAACCACGTCGAACGTTTCGGTGGTCGGACGCGCCTTCTGCAGCGCGATGTACGCGTCGAACAGGGTGGCGGCCCAGATCTCGCCGGCGTTGTGCACCTCGGACAGCGTCGCCGAGGCACTGTTGCGCGGAATGGCCGGGGGGAAGGTCGCGCCCTGATCCGCCACGAACTTGAAGGTGAGCGGGTTCTTCGTCATGTCGCTCGAGTACGGGTAGCGGCGAATGCCGAAGTACGCGCCGTCGGCCGAGCCGCCCATGCTCGCGTAGGTCGAGTCCGAGAACGTGCCGTCGAGGTTGTCACCGTCCCGGAGCATCAGGTGCATCGCGATGAAGTCGCCCCAGCCCTCGCTCATGCCCCGGCACTGCGCGTTGCTGGTGCAGTCCTGCAGGCGATGGTGGAGGAAGTGGCCGTACTCGTGCGCCAGCGTGGTGTTGTCGAGGCTGGCGTCGGCCTCGGGCTCGGTGGTGCGGCGGAACTGGCTCACCGTCACCGGGCCCGCGAGGAGCGCGGTCTTGAGCGCGTTCGCGTCGCTCTGAAGAATGGTGAGCGTGCCGATGGTGATCGGGGTGGTGATAGTCGCATCATCGCCGGCGCCGGGAGGCACCGCGGCCGCGCGGTTGTCAGCGAGGATCACGCCGATGGCTCCGGCGGCCTGCAGGTTGAACGTCTTGGTCTTGAAGGTGCACACGCCACGATCGACGAGCACGATCATGCCCGCGACGTTGTTGATGGGTGCCGTGCAGCCATCGGTGTTGGTGCCTCCGCCTGCGGTCGAGCCGTCATCGACCAGCACGAGCGAGTTCGTCACGTTGAAGTTCGTGGGGCCGAACGCGGCGGCCGCGGTGGCGAGAGGAGTGGCCGACGCCGACGTGACCAACTGCCGCGACGAGTACCCGGCCCACAGGAAGATGTGCATGCGCGGCGAGAACCCGTCGGACGGCGTGTTCATGTTCGCGTTGTTGCGCTGGGGCGGGCTCGCGAGCGCGCGGTCCATCGCTTCGACATTCATGCGATCGCCGCCGAGGCCACCGCGTCCGTAGTTGTCGAACTGGTTGTTGCCCGCGACCTCGTCGAAGCCAGCGTTGTACCAATAGTCGTGCAGCCAGTTGGTCACGTAGAACGCGTTGGTGATGCCGGCCATCAGCTGCGGGGTGTTCACCGCGGTGCCGTTGGCGTTGAGCGGCGAGGCGTTGAGATCGTACGTGTAGTCGAAGGTCGAGAGCGCCGTGGTGACCGCGCGGAGATCTCCGTTCGAGTAGCCGTCGGGCAAGATCGGATCACTGTACGCGTCGACGTTGTTGCCCACCGTCTCGGCATTGCCCGCCGCCGGGAGCCAGGGGTCGGCCACGCCGTAGTTGTTCTGGTTGAAGCTCTCCATGCTGACCAGGGTCGGCAGGACGTAGGCCGGTCGCGAGCCGTCAGGGATGCCCGTGGGGTGCGGCGTGTAGTCCGCGGTCGGACCGTCGGCAGGGCGCTTGTCGCCGGTGGCGCTCGCCCACACGCGATAGTTGAACGCGTCCGCGGCGCTCAGGTTCGCGCGCTGAATCACGCGCCCGTCCTTCGCGGCGAGGATGGTGCGGAAGCCTTCGTCAGTGGAGAACTCCACGACCCAGGCGGCGACGAGTGCGTCACCGTCAGGGAAATAGACGCGCTTCAGGTGGGCGGGCTCGGAGAGGGCGAAGGTGGCCTGCGGCTCGAGCGAGAGCTGCTCCCAGCCGTGACGCTGCGGGAGCGTGGAGACGCCAGAGGACACCAGCACCCCGAACTGGTCGCTCAGCGCCGCGGTCAGCGCCTGAGTGGCGGTGAGGCGGAAGCCGCTGCGATCGACGTTCGGACGGCGAAGCGAGCCGGAGATCGCGACCAGGTCCTTGTCCTGACGGAGCAGCACCTTCACGTCGGCGCCGTAGACCTCGACGCCCTCGACGCGCTGACGCAGCTGCACCAGGTGTCCGCTCGCACCGAGATCGCGTGCAGAGATCGTCTCCGCGCTGTCGAGCGCGCTCGTATCGACGCCCTGCGCAGGGAGGAAGCGGCTCAGGTGAACGCGCGCGGCATCCGCGGGGCTTCCGCTGGGACGCAGCGGCTGACCGTCGGCCACGAGGAAGGTCGGCACTCCGCGCGAGTCGAGCGAAGTGGCGATCCCTCCTGCCTGCGCAGCGAGCGCGGCCGGCGTGGGCGCGGCGAGCATCACTTTGGGCGACGCTGCGAGCGGCTCTGGCGCGGCGGAAGGGGCGCTGTTGCTGCAACCTGCCAGCGCCACGGTGAACAACGGCACAACGATCCTTCGTCTCGTCGACACGGTCAGATGCATGATTTCCCCCAGGAAGGAACGGCGCGGCCGTCTTAGGCCGCGGCTCTGGAGAAATCTCGTGTCTTCAGTCGGGCTGGATCAGTTGGTGAGCCGGCTGAAGATCCAAAGGAGGTCTCGGCCGATCTGCTCCACGCGTTGATCGTAGCGATCGTGCTCTTCGGCAGTGCCGTCGGCCAATCGCGGATCCTCGTAGGGCAGGGACACGCGCCGCGTCGCTCCCTTCACCACGGGGCAGGCGGCATCGGCCTCGGTGCAGACCATCACCGCGACGAAGTTCGACGTCGGGTTCACGGGATCGTCGAGCCTCTTGGAGAACACGACGTTCGGATCGAGTTCGTCGAAGCCCACGCGACGCAGCGCTGAGAGCGCACGCGGGTTCACGTGCGTGCTCTCGGTGCCTCCTGAAAACGTGTGCACGTTCTGCACTCCGGAGTGGCGCGCCGCGGCCAGGGCGAGCACCTGGGCCAATTGGCTGCGCCGAGAGTTGTGCGTGCACGCGAAGAGCAGATCGAGACGGCCCTTCTCGGCGAGCTGCGCGCGGCACGCCTCGAGAAGTCTCTCGAGCCGGGCCGTGTCGGTGCTCGGTCCCGCTTCGGCCCACGCGGTGAGCCAGGCCTCGAGTGGCGAGGTGGACATGCCCGAGGCAATGCGAAGCGCGCGTACCCAGGCCGGTGGCGTCGCTGGAACTGCGATGTCGTTCGGACCTCGCAGCAAGTACTGACGCGGCGTCACCAGCGAGAAGAGGAGCTGTTTTCCGAGCGCGTCGTCGAGCGCGCGCATGGTGCTCGTGTCTTCCGCCGAGAACTGTTCGGGCCCGAGTGGATGGGAGTGGGCGAGTTCCACCAGCTCGTTGCGGTGCTGCCAGATCGCCTCCCACCGTTCGCGTGAATCGGGGAGGGCGAGGGGCGAGCTCGAGGCGTCGCTCCACAAGATCTCCCCGTTCCGATCGATGAGGAAACACACTTCTCGCTTCATGAACTCTCCGCCTCCGGGGGAAAGTGGCGGGAGGGTAAGGCGCGTTATGGCGCGCGCAAGATGACCAGTCGATCTGTCTCGATGGCTTCTCGAATGACGGAAGGCAGTGACTCGAGGGTCAGCACGCGGTCCGAGGGCGGGTGTCCCAGGCAGATGCCGGAATCGATGATCTGCAGGGTGAACTCGTCGGCCAGGCTGATGAAGCGCTCGCCCATGTAGGAGAAGACGACTTCCAGCTGAGTGCCGTGCACGCGGCGGCAGGACTCGAGACGAGCGCCGGCCTTCTCGAGGGCTTCGCTGGCGCGATCTTCGGAGTTCTGCGTCGCTTGCTCGATGCGCTGCTGGCGGGCGTGTTCGACCTCGGCGCGCACTCGGGCGGCGGCGATGCGGGCGCGCAGCTCAGCCATCTCGCGTTCGGCCTGCTCACGCTCGGCGATCAGATCGCGGATCACGGCTTCGGCTTCAGCGGCGCCTCCGTTTGCGATCCGGGAGACGTGCGGGCGGAGTTCCGAGGCGGCGACGGGGACTCCCATTCGTCGCGCGGTGCGCTCGGCGAGGGCAAAGGCGTAGGCGGCGCGGAGTGGGGCGGGGACTGACTTGATGGTTTGAAGTGGCGCGCCGTTGGCGACGGCTTCGCGCACTGCGCCTTCTGCTTCGCTCTCGAAGTCGAGGGAGTCGAAGAGGAGCTCGTCTCCGTGCCAGCGACGGGCGGTGATGGGGGAGAAGTGAGGCGGCTCTTCCTCGGGCATCAGGTGGAGCGGATCGGTCTTCGCGTGCTCTTGCACCAGGCGTTTTCGCCAGAGGAAGCCGCGCACTTTCGGGAGCGCGGAGAGATCGGGTGGATCGGCGGGTTCTTTGAGCGTCGCGATGCGACCTTTGATCTCGAAGCGGTACCAGGCGGGCTTCGGCGGTGGTTGTGGAAGCCGGAGCCGGCGGCCGGGCACGTCAATGCTCGGGCCGCCCAGCCATGGGGCGATGACTGATTCGGTCCTTCCGAGAAACTTTCGGTAGTCGACCAAGTGCGCCCCTCACCCCGACCCTCTCCCCGCTGGCGCAGGGAGAGGGAGGATTTTTCGTTCACTCCGAAACTTCGAGCAGCTTCGTCTTCATCACGCGCTCCACCCAGCCCTGCTGCGGAGCAGCGCCCACTGCGACAGGCGCGTCGAGCAGCGCCTTGAGCACGCGCGTCACCTGGTACGGATCGTCGAAGTGCGAAACGTTCACTTCGCTGAACGGCAGCTTCATGAACGACGCGCACGTGCGCACCGTGTTGCCGCGTGCCCCGTGGCCCGCGACGGACACCAGCATCGCCATCGCCGAGGGCGAGTAACCCGACTCGTTGAACGAGCGCGCGAACTGATCGCCCGCCTCACCGGCCTCGTCACCCACCACGATCACCACCAGGCGCGCACCCGCCGGAATCTTCACTCCGTCGCCGCTCAGCGCCCGCACCGCCGCACCGTGCACCGTGCCACCGTCGGCGTTGATGCCCTTGAGCATGTGCTGCACCGCCGCGCGCGTGGCCGCCTTCGGCCGCAGCACGGTGCCCATGGTGTCGAAGGTCGCGATGGACAGCTTCTCCATCGGGAAGCCCGCGAGGATCTTGGTGAGGGCGTCCTTCGACTGTTCGATCGCGCCCTGCATGGAGCCCGACTTGTCGATGAGGAACATCACGCGCACGTCGACGTCCTTCGTCGCCTCGGTGACGGCAGTGCGCGCGGCCACGTCGGCCGCTTCCTCGAGCTTCTCGCGCAGCTCCTTGTTGCGAACGTTCTTCGCGATGTTGAGCGCACGCTGATCCGTGGCCGTGCCGATGGCCTTTTCCCACCGCGCGCGGATCTCGGGGTCTGCCATCAGGCCCAGCTCCTCGAGCGTCGGAGTCAGAATGCGGAGGTCACGATCGGAGAGCGACGGGAACACCGCGGCCATGATCGCGGGCGTCAGGCCCACGTCCTTCGGGAGCCGGCCGACCACGTCCTTGTACGAGAGCCGCTGCGTCTCGACCGCCTCGCAGATCTCGGCCTCAGTGAGGCCGTCGAAGCGCTCCTGCTTGGTGAGCTTCAGATCTCCCGAGAGACCGACCGAGCGGTGTCCACCCGAAGACTGCTTCTGCTTCCAGCCGAGCACCTCGAAGAACGCCTGCGTGGCCGGCTTGTAACCAGCCTTGCGTGCGAGGTCCTTGATGGTCTCCTTGAAGCCAGCCTTCACCAGGCCCTTGAGCATGGCGGGGTTGCTCTCGCGCAGGGCCAGCCACTTCTGGGCGGCGCGCTTCCAGCGGCCGAGTGGCGGCTTCTTGGCGGCGGGATCCCCAAAACCGGCCTTGCGGTTGAGCGCGGCGATCTCGGGCGTTTCGAGGAGCTGTGCGACCCGCAGCACGGCCTTCGGCGTCATCATGCGCGTCGACTTCTTCTCGTAGAACAGCAGCATGGCCTCGCCGAGGCGCCGGAAGTCGTCGTCGTAGAACGCGACCGCGCCGTCGTCTTCCTTCACCGGCTGACCCGAGCGCGCCTGCACCAGCATCAGCGCGGCACACGCCACCTTGAGGTCACGCCAGTCGGTCTGGGTGAGCGCGTACGAGGCGAAATGTGCCATCAGGTCGACGTTGAGCCGGTAGATCTCGAGCAGCTTCTCGTAGAGCTTCGCGGCCGCGGCCACGTGCAGGCCCGGCGACACGTCGCGCGCGTTCTTCGGGCGAGGCTGTCCCTTCTTCGGCCGCGGCAGCCAGGTGCCGTTGACCTCGATGCCGGGACGGTTGTGCCAGAGGTGAGCGGAGCTGGAGAGAATGAGGTCGAGCAGCTTCTCGGCCGGTCCAAGCTGAGCTTCGGGGAGCAGGGGCTTCGCGGTTGCCATGACGTGGTGAGTCTCCTGTGGTGGCAGCGGGACGGCCACGACTTTTCGCCCCTGACTTTGCGACGGTCGGGGGTTATGGGCTGGCCCATTCACGAAGCGGGGGAGTGCGATGAAGGTCGAGAAGCTGTGGTGGTCGTGTCTGTCGTTGTTGGTGCTCGCGTGTCCGGCCCCGAAGCCTCCGGAGCCGATGCCGGGGACCTGTGCCAACGAGACCTGCACCGCCGAGCAGCGCTGCGACCTGGAGACGCTGCACTGCGTCTCTGATGAAGCGCCGGTGCTCACCGTCATGGCTCCGACGGACGTGATCACCCAGGCGACGTTCGTGGTGACCGGCAAGGTCGTCGATGACGGCAAGGCGGCGACGGTCGATTGGAAGCTGGGCGACTCAGGCTCGTTCGCGGCGATCACCACCGCGGCGGACGGCACGTTCAGCGTGACGATCAATACGCCCGCGGGGCTCGAGGGGACCGTCGGACTCGTGGTGAGGGCAACCGACGCTCGCAATCAGGTGACTGTCGAGAAGACGATCACGGTCGACGTGGTGGCGCCCACGATCGACGTGGTGGCGCCGGTGGCGAACCGACTCCTGGCGACCAGCGCCATCGATGCTTCGGTGACGACTTCTGCCGGCACGGTCTCGGTGACGATCAGCCGTCTCGGCACGCAGGTGCCGATGCAGGGCGGCCCCACGTCGTGGACGATCTCTCAGTTGCCGATCGCGACCCGCGATGGCGAAGACGACGTGCTGCGGTTCATCGCGCGCGACGCCGCGGGCAACGTCACCACCGTCGATCATCCCATTCGTATCGACAACGTGGCGCCGCGGGTGACGATCACGAGCCCGGCCGCCGACGCGGTGTTGAGGGACATGATCCTCGTCAGCGCCTCCACTGACACTGATGCGGCGAGCGTGACGCTGACGGCGGGCGGGAACACGGTGCCGATGACGGGCGGGCCGCTCGCGTGGGCCGTCAACGTCACCAACCTTCAGCAAGACTTCGCGCCGGTCACGATTCGCGTCACCGCGCAGGATGCAGCGGGAAACAGCTCGTTCTCGGACCTGAGGATCTACGTCGACACCGTCGCGCCGGTGATCACCTTCACGATGCCGACCGCCGATCAGAAGTTCAACGCGGCCGATCTTTCCGCCAACTCGAGCGTCACCACCGCGTGGACGGTCGCTGATGCGGATACGCAGGCTCACACGTACTCGGTGAACGGTGCGCTCTCGATGGCGACCAGCGTCACGGTGGCCACCAGTGCGACGGACAATCCAACGCAATACACCACCACGGTGTCGGCCCAGGATCGCGCGGGGAACATCGCGAACGCGACGCGCAGCTACTCAGTCGATCGCGTGATTCCGACGATCACCTCGTACACCCCGGCAGCCAACACCCGAATGATGGACGGGCCCGCCACCGTCTCGGTGAGTTTCTCTGAGCCCGTCTTCGGGCCGTTTCTTTCGAGCGAAGCGATCCGCACGTCGACGGGTCTTCCTCCCGGCGCGTGGACCGGCCCTCACGACGGCTTCAGCATCAACCTCGGCAGCTCGGCAAACTGGCGCGGGAAGGTCGCGTCTGTGCACATGGATCCGCTGGCAGATGCGTATGGCAACCCGGTGGCGACGCCCGCGCCGCGGCTGTTTCACGTGGCGACCTCGATCGCTTCCGGCACCTTGCTCGCGTCGAACGTGAGGACGTTCGCTGCAGCCTCGGACGGCGATGGGCAGCTGAGGGTCAACTACCTGACCACCGCTGGCGCGTGGGGATGGATCGCCGACGATCAAGGCGTCCTCAATAACGGGCAGCCCTTCGCCATCACCGGAACGCGCGTCTCGATGAACACGTGGAGCACGGTCAACCCGAGCACGCTCACCGTGTCGTCACCCTGGGGCGCTTCGATCTACGACGCCGCCGCGCCGGTGAACGCGCGCTACCGACACATCTACAACAGCGGGACTGCGCAGCACCCGCAGACCGTGATGGGCGCCGTCGTGAGCGCGCCGCCGCTCAACCGCGAAGGCGCGACCGACACCTTTGGGTTCGTGATGGGCAACACGTACACGCGCGGCACGTTCACTCGCACGTTCACGACGAACTCGGACATGGTCGCGGCCGTGTCCGCCGACAGCTGGGCCACGGTGAGCTACTCGGGTTCAAACGTTCGCTGGAGCCGCTATCGCTGCAACCGCGACACGCAGCTCTTTCCCGGTCCAGCGACGTACAGCTGCGAGGGCACGGAGTACGGAGGCGCGCTTGGGACGACCACGATCGACTTTCTCGAGGCGGTGATGACCCGCAGCGGCAATTGCTTGATCGTCAGTGCCGCCGGGGTGAATAGCGGCAACAGAACGAACGGCGGCTGGGCGCAGCGGCTCGAGAACTGCGATGGCGCGCTGGGCGTGAGTCCGCCCGCGAGCTGCACCTCGAACACGACGCTCCCTCTCTCCGGGGGAGCCTTGTTCTCTCAGAGGGTCGCGCCGTTCTCGGCGAACGGCGAAGACACCATCCTCTTCGCATTTCCGGCGAACGACGGTGATCCGTCCCACTATCGGCTCGAGAAGATGTTGCCGGGACAGTGCTCGTTCCAAACCACGCAGACGCCTCCGATCTCGGTGGCGACGAACGTGCGCGAGTTCCAACCGGTGCAGATCGGCAACAAGCCCGCGTTCATCTACGTGAACACCGTCAACGAGCTGCGCGTCTTCGTGCCGTGAGCCGTAGGATGCAGCGATGCGCTTCCTTCTTCCGCTGCTCGCGCTCGCTGCCTGCGCCAACACTCACCGCGAAGACGAGCTCGAGCTCACCTACTACTACCTCGAGTATTGACGCGTCTGCGCGGTGACGCGGGCCGCCGTGAGCGGTCTGACAAACGAGTTCCACGGTGAGGTGACGGTGCGCACGGTGCCGCACCTCGCGCCGGAGGCGAAGGCGGCGGTCGAGCGCTTTCAGTGGGCGAGCCATGGCCTCGTCATCAGGAGAGGCTCGCGCATCGTGTACACCGCGAGCGATCACCGGGCGAACGGCTATGACGCGCATGTGGCGTTACGGATCGAGCTGGGACTTCCGCTCGATTGCCGATGAGAAATTGAAACGATGAGTGAGTTGGAGAGGGAGCTCGAGACTGCGGTGAAGGCGGCCTCGCCGGTCGTCACGCTGCTCGCGCTGTGCAAGGCGTGGAAGCTCGCTCCTTCGTCTCGGTTGGCGCGGCTGGCTCGTGGCTTCGCGCGCCAGCAACAGAGCGACGGAGTTCCCGGCGCGAATCAGGAAGAACGTGAAGCAGCGTGGCTCGAGCTCGCGGCGCGTGCGGGGCCGGCCGATCTGCAGGACCTGCTCTCCACTCCCTGGAGCAAGAGACCGAAAGACGCCGCGCGCAGGCTCACGGAGCTGGCGAGACTCGGTCCCGATCCGCGCACGGTCGGAAGTCTGCTCGAGCTCGACACGGGGAATCGGTACGCGAGCGCGGCGGGGCATCGCTTCTGGCAGGACATGTACGAGCTGCTGCTCAGCTGGGGCTCGGTGGAAGCGGCCGATCGGGTGCCCAAAGATCTTCCCGCCTCGGAGCACACCTCTCCGTGGGCTGCTGCGCGCTACGCCGCGATCTTCGAGCCGCTCGCGCTGCGCTGGGCGGGGAAGTGGCCCTCGGAGCCGCAGCTCACTTCGAACGTCGAGGCGCTCCTCGGTGTGCTCGAGCAGAAGCTCGCTCCTGCTCAGCAGTTGAGCGCCGGGCTGCTCGCCTCCGTGCACCAGTCGCCACGTGAAGACTCTCCGCGGTTGGTGTTCGCAGACGCGCTGACGGAGCAGGGTGATGCACGTGGTGAATTCATCGCGCTGCAGTTCGCGCACGCGGCGGGTGAGTTGCCGATGGGGAAGCGTGAGCACATGCAGCGGCTGCTCGCCTCTTCAGGCCGCGCCTGGTTCGACGGAGTGGAGGCGCAAGTCTCTCCGCTGGCCGTCTTCCGCAAGGGATTTCTGTCAGAGGTGCGGCTCGCCACGCGCACGCCCACTCCGAACTCGCCGGGGTGGACGACGGTGGAGTGTCTCGACATCGGGGGCATCGCCACCACGCTCTCCACGTTCCTCTCGCATCCCCACCTCGCCGGAGTGCACACGCTGCGCACCGTGCGTGGAGGCACGCTCGAAGAGCTGGCGCGGCATGGACCTCCGATCTCGTTTCAGCTGATCGAAGTGAGTCATCTCGGCGGCCGTGACGTGGCGAAGCCTGATTGGACGTTGGACACGCTGCGTTTGCTCGCGCCGATCGATGAGTCGGTGTGGTGGTTCGTGGGCACTCCGCTGCGGCAGCATTTGAAGACGCTCTCGTTGCAGGCGCAGGGGGCGTTCGAGCGCGTGGGGCCCGCGGTGCTCGAGTTGGAGACGGCTGATTCCGCGCTGCAGGCGATCGAAGTGTCCGTGCGTGCGCCTCCGTGGCCGCTGCCGTGGATGGGCGACTGGGATCTTCGCTTCGAGCGCGACACCAGGGGCAAGTTCAGCCGCCTCGTGGTGTCGATTGCGGATGATCTCTACACGGGTCTCGAAGCGGCGCTCGCGCGGCTCGATCGTGATCAGCTGAAGTCAGTGCGCGTGACGACCACGATCCGCCGAGGGCCTACGTGGCGCGAAGAGACGCGCACCTTCCTCGAGAGCGTGCTCAAGAGTCAGCGCAGACTTTCCTCCGCCGTGTTCGAGCTCGACAAACCTACTCCGCTCCCCCCGCGCGCGGTCGTGCATGAAGGGCGCTGAGCTGGTGACGCCACCGCTGCCGACGACGCTCCAGGAACTCGGGGCGTGGCAGGTCTTTGCCGATCAGCTCACCGAGAAAGGAAATCGCCTCGGGCCGTACCTCGCGTACGAGCTCTCGCTCGGATCGAAGCCCGCGAAGGAACAGCTGACCGCGTTTCACAAGATGGCACTGCGCATCTGCAAGGTGCCCAAGCAGTTCTCCGCCGCGTGGATGCTGGGCAA
>CBIHPJ010000168.1:0-13654 GCA_966211295.1 uncultured Myxococcales bacterium
TTCTCCCACGCCTCGGGCTCGAGCGCGTGCTTCGAGAACCGATCGAAGAAGCCCGGGTCCGGCCCGTACATCTTGTCGCCTACCAGCGAGTGCCCAGCGCGCTGAGCGTGGATGCGAATCTGGTGCTGCCGCCCGGTCTCCGGAAAACAGCGCAGCAGGGCGAAGGCCGCACCGTCACGCTCGAAGCGCTTCTCCACTTCGAAGCGCGTGCGCGCGGGCTTCCCTTCTTTCTCGTCGATGCGCACCGCGATGCGAATGAGCGCCGTGCCTTCCGCGATCGGCGCATCGACCTCGAACTGATCGTCGCGAGGATGGCCCTCGACGATCGCGAGGTACTGCTTCTCCACCTCGCCACCCATGAAGCTGCGCATCAACTTCTGACACGCCTCGAGCGTGCGCCCGCACACCACGAGCCCTGAGGTCTCGCGATCGAGGCGATGCGCGGGATCGGCGCGGAACCCCGGCCCGTACTTCAGCTTCACCTGCTCGACCAACGTGCCCGCGTGGTACCGCGCGGTCGGGTGAATCGGCAGCCCCGCGGGCTTGTTGAGCACGAGCAGCGCGTCGTCCTGGTACAGCTCGACGAGCGCCTCGGGCGGAGGCACCGTCGGCTCCTCGCGTACGCGCCGTCGCAATTCGAACGAGAGCCCCGGCCACACCGCGGTCGAGGGTTTCAACTTCCGTTCGTAGACGAGATCGTTCTCGATGATCTCCTGCACGCGCGTGCGCGACAGCCGGCGGATCTTCTCGCAGAGGTATTTGTCGAGACGCCATCCGGCGTAATTCGGCTCGACCGTGTACCTCACGAGCACGATTCCGCTCTCGCCGTTGCCGAGGTCTCCTGCCCCGGCGTCGTCTTCCTCCATCGCGTCCACGTGGGTCATTTTTCTGGTCGCTCCGCCTCCGCGACCTTTCCGCTTCGCTCATTCTCATGGATTCCCAACAATGTGGATCGGCTCGACTGTTTGAACGTGGGGGGTAAGGTGCGCAGACCGTGATGCTCTCTGCCGTTTGGGTGGCCGCCGTCGTGGCCGCCAGCCCGAAGACTGCCATCGTCGACGTCGACGCCCCTGAGCTCATGATGGGCCTTGGTGCGCAGGTCACCCGCGCGATCGTCGCGGAAGCTCAGGCGCAGAAGCTCGACGTCGTTCTTCCCGATGACGTGCGCGCGAAGATGGACGCGCACCACTACGACACCTTGAAGAAGTGCGGAGGCAACGTCGCCTGCGCCGCTCAAGAGCTCAGCAGCCTCGGAGTGCAGCGCGCGGTGCTTGGCAAGCTGACCCGCGACGAGCGCAACTACATCCTCAAGATCTGGCTGCTCGATCTGCAGGGCCTCACGGTGATCGCCGACGTCGATCGCTCGATCCTCATCGCCGCCCGCCGCTTTCAGAAAGACGTGGAGCAGGCCGTGCCCCCGCTCCTTCGAGGCGAACGCGAAGCGCGCGGCACCCTGGTGATCGAAGCGAACCTGGCTGACGCGCAGATCAGCGTGAACGGTGACTTCGCAGGCGCGCCCCCGCTCAAGCTCACCCTCAAGCCCGGCAAGTACGAGGTGAAGGCCGAGCGAAAGAAATACCTCCCCATCACCCGCCTCGTCGCCGTCGAGGCGAACCAGGAGACGAAGCTCGAGTTCAAGCTGCTCTTGATCCCCGGGCAGATCCCCGACGAGCAGATCGTCCCCGCGCTCACCAAGAAGATCGACGACACCAAGGTCGAGCAGCCGCTCCAGCTCTCGGCGCTCACGTGGATCCTCGGCGCCAGCACCCTCGTCGCGGCGGGCACGGGCATCACCTTCGGAGTGATCTCTCGCAGCCAGGAGAAGGCGCTGCGAGACGGCTACGACATGGAGAAAGATCTCTACCAGGGCACTCGCGCGCAGGCCCTCGACCAGAATCGCAACGCGCTGATCGCCAACGTCGCCTTCGGAGTGGCGGGTGCCGCGCTCGTAGGCACCGTCATCTCGGGCATCGTCGACGGCAAGCGGAGCTCGGCAGTGCAGGTCGCGCCGGCCGTGAGCGCGAACGGTGCGGGCGTCACCGTGGGAGGCAATTTCTGATGCGTCGCGTGCTCCTCCTCTCCCTGCTGGCTCTGGCTGCTTGCCAGCAGGTGAACCCGAACGTGGGCCGCTTCAGCTGCGAGACGGGTACCGACTGCGGGGAAGGATACGAGTGCCGCCCGCAATTTTCCGGGGGAGGGAAGTGCTTCAAGCTCGGCGACTGCGTCGACGATGAGGTCTGCGACGGCAACGATCAGAACTGTGACGGCCGCATCGACGAGACGTTCCCTGAGCAGGGAATGTCGTGCGCCACCGGGCTCCAAGGCTTGTGCGCGACCGGCGTGAAGAACTGCACGACCGGCTCCATCGGCTGCATGCAGACCGTGATGCCCACCCCCGAGCTCTGCAATCAGCTCGACGACGACTGCAACGGCCAGGTCGATGAGACCTTCGACTTCAGCGCCGACGAGGCGAACTGTGGAGGGTGCGGACAGCGCTGCGATCCGGGCACCACCTGCCTGAGCGCGCGCTGCGAAGAGACCACCTGCGACGACGGCCTCGACAACGACAGCGACGGCACCACCGACTGTCTCGATCTCTCCTGCCTCGGCCAGGTCTGTACGACGCCGACTCCGCCCGCGTGGCGCTGCGGTTCGCGGATTGGTTCTCCTCCGGACGCAGGCTCCGATGCGGGAACGGATGCAGGCACGGATGCGGGAAGCGACCCTGATTCGGGAACGGATCCCGACGCGGGATTCGATCCTGACGCCGGCTCAGATGCAGGGACTGACGCCGGCTCAGATGCAGGGACCGATGCCGGATCAGACGCCGGATCAGACGCCGGCCCGGTTCTCGGTTGCTTCGCACCCGAGATGGATTGCGCGAATGGCTATGACGACGACGGCGACGGGCAAGCCGATTGCCTCGACGTGGATTGCGCCGGGCTCGTCTGTGCGAGCGGTACGATCTGCACCAACCGAAGCTGCCCGGGGCCTGGATGAAACGAATCCTCTTCAGCTCTCTCTTCGTCGCCTGCACCGCGTTCGCTCAGACCGTTTCCTGGGCCTTCGAGACGACGCCGATCTCCTCGACCATCGCCGGTGATCCGGCGTTCATCTTCCAGCCGACGCCCGCGCCCCAGGGCACCAGCTTCATCGTCGGCACCGACCGGGTGAACAACGGGCTGTACGTCTGGGCGCCGACGCCCGGCGTGTTTCCAAGCGTGTTCCCTCTGGGCATCTTTTCCTCGGCCGACGCGCGTGGCGCGCTCCTGGTGACGGTCTCGCAAGTCACCAACTCGCTCTCGGTGTTCGCGCTCGTGAACGGCGGCCTCGTTCAGTTCGACACCCAAAATTTCAACATCTCCAGCCCGCGTCACGTCGCGCTCCGGCAGACGCCCGCAGGGGAGTTCGAGGTGATCGTCGACAACGGAACCATCACGGTCGATCGCTACCAGCTCACCTTTCTCTCGGGCGGGCGTGTGGGGCTCAACCCGCTGCCTTCGATCCCCGTGGTCGAGACTCCTTCGGGACTCGCGGTCGACGATCGCTCGGGCACCATCTACATCGCGCAGCCCTCCCGCGGAGTGATGGTGGCGACGCCGCCGATGAACCCGCAGTTCCTCGTCTCGATCGACGCCGGACAGCTGGGCACCGTGGTCGGCGGCGTCGACCTCTACCAGGCGGCGGACGGCCGCGCGTTCGTGATGACCACCGCGCCCAATGAGGGCACCGTGAACGTGCACGACAAGACCGGCGGTTTCCTCGCCACGCTCAGCTTCACGGGCGACGGCGGCCAGACCGTGCGCGCCGAGGAGCTCGACGTCTTCGAGCCCGCCACCCCCGACTTTCCCCGTGGAGTGCTCGTGCTGCAGGACGCGCTGGGGGGCAACTACAAGGTCGTCTCGCTGGAAGCGGTCAATGCCGTGTTCCCGCTCCCTGCGCCGTTCGTCCCCTCGCCGATCAGCATCGATGGGGGCGTCGGCATCGACGGAGGCCAGGCGAGCGACGCTGGCCTGAGCGATGGCGGCTTTGACGGAGGCACCTCGGATGGCGGCGTCGACGGCGGGCCCGCCGGAGGCGGCTCTGGCGGCGGAACTGGTGGAACTGGTGGTCCCCCCGACAGCGCCATGCCCATGCCGTCCTCCTGCGGATGTACAGGTGGTCCCTTTGCGTTGCTTCCCGCGTTGCTGAGCCTGTGGTTCGTTCGCCGTCGCCGTACCGCTCCCTGAAGCCCATGAACAAAAGCTCCTTCGTTCTCCTTGCCGCGCTGCTCTCGTGTCAGACCTCTCGCGAAGCTGAGAAGCCGGCCGAGCCGGTCACCAAGCCCTCGCTCCCCGCGACGCCCGCTGAGTCGAACCAGCCGCTGCGCATCACCATCGTCGGCACCAACGACGTGCACGGCTGGGTGATGGGCATGAAGGAGCGCTTCCCGCGCGGAGAGATCCGCTACGGCGGCGTGGCCACCCTCGCGGCCTACGTGCAGGTGCTCCGCCTCGACAACCCCAACGGAGTGGTGCTCGTCGACGCCGGCGATCTCTTCCAGGGCACGTTGGTGAGCAACCTCACCGAGGGCAGCGTGGTGGTCGAGGCCTTCAATCAGCTGGGCTACGACGCGGCCGCGATCGGCAATCACGAGTTCGACTACGGCCCGGTGGGCCCCATCTCCGCGGCCACGCAAGCCACCATGGATCCCTTCGGGGCCCTCAAGGCGCGCATCGCCGAGGCGAAGTTCCCGCTGCTCTCCACCAACATCTACGAGGCGAACAACGAGGGCTACCGTCCTTCGTGGCTGCCCAACGACGGTACGGTGATGGTCGAGCGCCACGGCCTGAAGATCGGAATCATCGGGCTCACCACCCCGCAGACGCCGACGGTCACGCTGCCCATCAACGTGCAGACCATCAAGTTCCGCCCGCTCGGCTCAGAGGCGCTCGCTGCCGCCACTCGCCTGCGCGCGAAGGGCGCTGATCTGGTGGTGGCCGTGGTGCACGCCGGCGGTCGCTGCGGTGACTGCTCGAAGAAGGACGATCTCACGAGCTGCGACCTCGACGCGGGAGAGGTGTTCGAGATGATGAAGGGCCTCCCCGAGGGCACGCTCGACGCGGTGGTCGCCGGCCACACGCACGCGCAGGTCGGTCACCTCGTGAACGGCACGCCGGTGATGGAGAGCTGGGCGCTCGGCCGCTACTTCGGCGTGATCGAGCTCGCCGTCGATCCCAAGACGAAGAAGGTGATCCCCGGCCGCACGCAGATCAACTCGGGCATCGAGATCTGCGAGACGTGGGACATCGAGACCAAGAGCTGCGATCCCAAGAAGCTCAAGGCGCGCGCCGACGAGGTCACCCCGGTGAACGCGAAATTCCGCGGGCAGATCATCCGTCCTGATCAGACCGTGCTGCAGGCGATGCAGCCCGCGGATCAGGCGGTCACCGAGCTGCAGCAGAAGGACCTCGGCCTCAACGTGCCCACGCAGCTGGGCCGCGTGTACGAGGGCGAGAGCGAGCTCGGCAGCTTCCTCGCTGACTCGCTGCGCGGAATGTCGAAGGCGGACATCGCGATCATGAACCCGGGCGGCTTGCGCGCCGATCTCAACGCAGGCGCGCTCACCTACGGCAAGGTCTACGAGGTGATCCCCTTCGACAACGCGGTCGCCACCCTGGACCTCACCGGCGAACAGCTCGATCGCCTGCTCACCGCGGCCTACGGCTCGAAGAAGGGCGTGTTCCAGGTCTCGGGCCTCGAGGTGAAGTTGAGCCGCTGCGTGGTGCCCGATCGCCTGCGGAGCTTCTCGCTCCCCGGGGGGAAGAAGTGGGATCCGAACAAGAAGTACAAGGTCGCGCTCCCCGACTTCCTCGCGCGCGGCGGTGATGGCCTCGCGCCCGTGTTGGCGACGATCGATCCCTCGCAGGTCGATCTCGCGGAGAACAAGGGCACGAACCTGCGCGACGATCTGATCGCCTACTGGCAGTCGAAGAAGGAGACGTTCAAGGCGCCGAAGGGCGGCCGCGTCACCTTCGTCGACTCAGGCGAGACCTGCAGCGCGGCGACCCGCACGGACACGCACAATCCGGTGCCGTGATTTGATCGCACTGCAGTACGTGACAATACGTGACAGGGTACTTTTCAAACCCTCGACATCTGGTTAAGAAATCCATCTGGAGCCGAAAAATCGGCGCTGGCGCGGGTTTTCCCCGTCCGGTCTGCAGGAACTCAGGAGATCCAGGTGCTCTACAAAGTCACGCCGCAGCTCACGCCCGTTGAGGCCAAGAAGCCCTCGTCTGATCCCGCCGCTGAAGGCGCCGCAGGAAATGGAGTGAAGACGAAGGAAGCGCGCAAGCGCCGCAAGTCCGCCGTCTTCGACGCCGAGGGCAACGAGGTGCTCATCACGATGATGTGCCTCAAGTGCAAGGCGATGAAGCCGCTCACCATGTTCGGCCTTCGCAAGATGGCTGACGGCGCGATCCGCAATCAGCCGTGGTGCCGCACCTGCCGCTCGGGAGCGACGCCTCCGAAGAAGAAGAACCAGGACGTCGAGGCGGTGGTCGAGGCCGAGCCGGTGCTTCAGGCTGCCACGGGAGGTGAGGCTGCGAGTGCTGCTCCCGCCGAGCCCGAGCGCAAAGAGCCGCTCAGCGTGATCGAGCAGCTGCTCGCCGGCCCCGTGCCGATGTAACCGGCCTCATTTTCCGAGCGCCAGAAACACCGAAGCCCCGCCTCCGTGAGGAAGCGGGGCTTCTGTATTTTCTGAATCTTTTCTGACTGCCTGCTGCGTTGTGGAGGTGAACGGGATCGAACCGATGACCTTCGCATTGCGAACGCGACGCTCTCCCAACTGAGCTACACCCCCAAAACTCAACTTCAACTGCACCTTCGTACTGCAGGGGCCCCGACGTCGCAGCGGGCGGGCGGCTGACTACGTGTTTACTGCCCGTGCTGTCAAGGATCGAAACTCGCTCGAATAGACATTTGACGGCAATGAATTCAGGTGCAAAAAACCTCAGCTTTCCGATGCCTCCTGTGACGAAGACCTTGAGCCCGGCCGAGCTCGCAAAACTGGAGCATGCCTTCGCGACTGATCCTGGATCAGAGGCCTACAAGCCTCTGGCCGAGGCGTATCTCGGCATGGGCCGATTCATGGAGGCGATGGTCGTCTGCAAGAAGGGCGTGAAGGCGCATCCTTCTGTGGCCGATCCTCGCGTCCTCCTCGCCCGCGTCTATGCCGAACAGGGCAAGGACAAGAAGGCGATCGAAGAACTCACCGGCGCCCTGCAGGTCTCTGCGACCGACAAGGTCGCGCTGCGCATGATGGGCTCGCTGCAGATCAAGAGCGGCGACACCGCGGTCGGCAAAGAGAATTTGTTGAAGGCGTGGACGGCGGACAACGCCGACGCCGAGACGCTCGAGCTGATGGAGAAGCACGGGGTCGCGGTGCCGAAGCCCGCCGCACCGCCGCCGCCCGTCGCTCCGCCGGTCATCGTGCAGGCCCCGCCCGTGCTCGCGCCTGTCGGAGCCACCGCGACCTCCGCGGTGCAGCAGCCCGTTTCTGACCAGCAGTCGTCGGTGGTGATCAGCGACAGCGACCTTCCTCCCGCTGCTCCGGCGAAGGCGCCCACCACGCGCACAGCTCCGCAGAAGCAGGCGCAGCGCGCTCCTGCGCGTCCGCCTCCGGCTCGCCGCAACACCAGCGAGATGAGCGGCGAGTACAGCAAGAGCGGTGAGTACAGCACCGGCTTCGAGAACTCCGAGGTCTCGAGCACCGGCACTCGCAAGTCTCGCCCGCGCAGCAACACGCAGAAGGCGATGTTCTTCTTGCTGCTGTTCGTGGTGCCGGTCAGCGCCGCCGCGTACTGGGGCTACGGTCAGTACAAGGCGAAGCAGATCCGCGAAGCAAACGCGGCGATCTCGGAAGCGACCAAGCTGGTGAAGGCCGACACCTTCAAGGGCTACGAAGAAGCGATCGCCAAGGCGCAGTTCGCGCTCGATCTCGACGGAAACGATCAGACCAATCGAAACGCGCGCGGCCTCCTCGCCTACGCGTACACGATTCGTTGGGGCGAGCACTCCCCTGAAGACACCAACCGCGAGAACGCCGACAAGAACATCAAGGCGGGCCTCGCGGCGAAGGAGAACTCTGCGTACCTGCACGCTGCCGAGGCGATGTTCGACTTCTACAGCGGCAACACCGCTGACGGGCTCACCGCGATCGAAGAGCGCATCAAGGCGGCAGAGGCCGAGAAGAAGCAGGTCTCGATCTACTACCTGACGCGCGGCATCCTGCAGATGAACAACGGCGACCTCGAAGGCGCCAAGGAATCGCTCGAGCGCGCGCAGGCGATCGCCTCGGACGATCCGCGTGTGTACATCGCCCTTGGCAACTTGAATCGCCGCCGCGGCAATGACGCGGGCGCGCTCACCGCGTTCAACGTCGCGCTCGATCGCACTCGCAAGTCGCACCCTGAAGGGTTGCTCGGCACCGCGAACTTGATCCTCGACCAGGCCGATCCCCAGAAGGGCTACTGCCTCGCCGCGACGTACATCAAGACGCTGCAGGGCATGGCCGACACGGCTGCTCCCCGCCAGCTCGCGATGAACAACTTCGTTCGCGCGCTGATGATCAGCCGTGTTTCTCGCGACATTCCGCAGTTCCAGGACAAGAAGTTCCAGCAGGAGCTCGAGGAGTGCACCGGCGTGAAGCCCGACGCCGCGCAAGCCGCGAAGGACGTGGACGCCGCCGAGAAGGCCGGCCTCGCGTTGGACGCGAACAACCCCGAGCTGTTCCTGATTCGTGGCCGCCGACTCTCGTACGAGGGCAAGCTCGACGACGCCGCTGCCGAGATTCGCAAGGCGATCGCGCAGAACCAGAAGGCGTCGCACTTCCACGTGGAGCTCGCCAAGGTCCTCATGAAGAAGGAGGGCGGCGAGGCGGCCACCGAGACTGCGCTCTCGGACGCGCTCAAGCTGGTGCCCGGCAGCCCGAAGCTGCTCTCGATGCTCGGCCAGGTGCAGTACCGCCTGAAGAAGATGGATGCGGCGCGCGAGACGCTCGAGAAGGCGATCTCCGATACGAAGACCCGCAACCCCGAAGCACGGTTGCTGCTCGGCAAGATCTACCGCGACGAGAAGAAGGACTACGGCAAGGCCACCGAGCTCCTCAAGAAGGCGGGCGAGGAATACTTCGCTGACCCCGGCATGGCGTCCATCGCGTTCGACGAGGCCGCTCAGGCGTTCGATGCGAAGGGCGACAAGGACGGAGCCGACGCCTCGTGGTTGAAGTCGCTCAACGGCGACAAGGACAACGCCGACGCTGCGTGCCACTACGCGAAGTTCCTCGCGAAGGACGGCAAGCAGAAGGACAAGATGAAGGCGGTCGCGTCCGAGGTGCTCCGCATCAACCCGCGTCATCCGTGCGCGGAAGAGATGAAGGGCCTTGGGGCCACTCCGCCTGCTGCGAATCCCTAGGCCAACGGCGGCTGACAGGACTGTTCAGCTTTGGTTCTGGGGCTCGGCTTGTGCGCAGGCGCGAGCCTTAGTACTTGCCGCTCGCCGTGATCGAACCGTTGAGCGCACCGTTGTCGCCTCCCGCCAGTGATCAGGAAGCTGAGCCTCGATCGACTCGATCAATCGGTGCGGTGATCGGTGATTACGTCGCGCTCACCAAGCCTCGCCTCTCTGGCCTCGTGCTCTTCACCGCGGCGGGCGGCATGTGGCTCGCGGGTCGCTCGCTCGACTGGAAGACGTGGCTCTTCGCGATGCTCGGCACCGCCGGCACGGTGGGCGCGGCGAACACGCTCAACTGCGTGATCGAGCGCGACTCCGATCGGTTCATGGCTCGCACGGCGCGCCGGCCGCTCCCCACCAACCGGTTGGCGCCGAAGCACGCGCTCGCCTTCGCGGTGGTGCTCTCGGCCTGCTGTCTGCCGCTGCTCGCGCTGGTGAACTGGCTCACCTTCGGGCTCGGGGTGCTGGCGCTCACCAGCTACGCCTTCGCGTACACCCCGATGAAGTCGCGCACGCACTGGGCGATGCACGTGGGGGCGCTTCCCGGAGCGCTGCCGCCGCTGATGGGTTGGACCGCGGCGACCGGGCGCATCGAGCTGCCCGGCCTCGCGCTCTTCGCGATCTTGTTCTTCTGGCAGCTGCCGCACTTCATCGCGATCGCGCTGTTCCGCAAGCGCGAGTACCAGGCCGCGGGGCTCACCAGCCTTGCGCTCGAGAAGGGTGACGACGTCGCGCGGCTGCACAGCGTCGGTTACACGGTGCTCACACTCGCTGCGTCGGTGACTCCGTTCTTGGTGGGCGTCGCGGGCCCGCTGTACCTCGCGATCGCCGCCGCCCTCGGAGTCTGGTTCCTCGTGGTGGCGATCAAGGGTTGGCGGCAGAAGCTCGGTGATGCGTGGGCGCGTCAGCTCTTCGTCACCTCGCTGCTGTACCTCACGGGTCTCTTCGCGGCGCTCGCGCTCGGCTGAGTTGCTCCGGGGCTTGTCTCACCCCCCTCATCCGACTACATGAACAGGCTCGCAGGTCCGGGCCGGACTGCGTGTGGTTTCGTCTCCTCGAGCTCTCTTCCAGACCATGCCCCGGGCCCATCGATCACGGGTGTCACTGAGCGCGGTCCCGAAGGTTCATCCCGAGACGGCGCTGCAGAAGGTTGGGGGCCGGTGGGTGGCGGCGACGCCGGATGATCAGGTGCACAGCTTCGAAGGCGACGATGGGGTGGTGTCTGAGGTGGGGGAACGAATCGTCGAGATGATCGATGGCAAGCGCTCGGTCGAAGAGATCATCCAGACTCTGTTGAGCGAATTCGATGTGCCGCGTGAGGTGGCGGAGTCGGACACCTTGGATTTCATTGGGTTGTTGGCCGAAAAACACGTCTTGTCGCTTTGAGTTTCGAGTGAATCAGACGAGCAGCGCAGGACACGAAGGAGAGGGTGCGTACATGTTTCGAGGCAACATGATCCGCTGGGCGTGTGTCGTCGCGACCACCGTGATGGCTGTCAGCGGCTGTGACTGCCCGGGGCCGAACCCGCCGGTCAGCTGCACCGACACCACCATCACCTTCGAGACGCCGACCGCGGACCAGACGGTGGACTCGCCGTTCGATGTCTCGTTCACGGTGAAGAACGCTGATGGGAGCGCCTTCAACTTCGAGCGCGCGACGCTGAGTGTGAGCGGCGGGGCGGCGATCGAGGCGACCTCGGTGAGCGGCAACCGCGCGACCTTCACCGGCGTGCCGGGGTCCGCGGGTGCGCAGAGCCTGGTGGCCAGCATCGGCCAGGGCACGTGCTCCAAGAGCTTCGCGCCGCAGAACATCACCGTGCGTGCCGCGTGCAGTGCTGCGGCGGTCAGCGCGGTGAGTTTTCCGCAGAACACGAACGGTGATCCCGTGCTCAACCGGGCCGAGCTGCCGCCGGGCACTGATCTTCAGGTGCGCGTCGATGCGGTCTGCGCGAGCGGCGTGCAGGTGCGCATCAAGCGCGGCAACACCGAGGTCAGCCCTCTCACCACGTTGACCAACGGCACGGCGATCATCACGCTCGCTGGTATTCCTGCGTCGGACTCGGAGACGGTCGATCTCTTCGCTGAGCTCGTGCGCGGCAGCACCGCGGTGAACACGCCGACGAGCAACCCAGAGGCGAGCGCGAGCATCCGCGTGGACCGCGCGCTCCCGATGTGCTCGGTCACCACGATGGGCTCCTTCGGCCCCTCGGACGACGCGGACACCTCGACCCCTGGTTTCCAGATGCGGGTGACGGGCACGATGAACACGGCGCTCACCGGCACGCTCGCGGTGAACGGTCAGATGGCCCAGCCGGTCGTGCCGAACATGAACGGCGACGTCTCGGCTGATTTCACGCTGGCGACCTCGGGTACGTACACCGCGACCATCACCTGCTTCGACGGCAGCGGGAACACCAACACCGCCACTGGCATGTTCTCCGTCGACTTCGATCCGCCGACCGTCTCAATCGTGTCGCCTGCGACGATCGATGGTGGCGCGACGATGGTGGTCACCCAGTCTCCGCTTCCGATTCAGATCCTCACCAACGCGGAAGATGGCTCGACGGTCGACGTGACTGTCACGGGCATGTCCGGCGGTAGCGGCAGCGCGGGCACGGTCAGCAACGGCATGGCGGCGCTCACGGCCTCGTTCGGAGCCGACGGCACGTACACCATCAACGTTCGCGTGACTGACAGGGCGCGCAACTCGACCACGGTGAGCTTCGTGGTCACCGTCGCGCTCGATGGTTGCGGAGCGGTGTTCTCGCGGCCCGGGGCGTGTCCTGCGCTCCTCACCCCCGCGCAGCTTTCGGGCGGCGCGTACTCCTTCCAGACCACGAGCCGCGCAGCGTGCGCGAACCAGGCCGCCAGCCTCTTCCGCGCCGACGTTCTTGCGGACGGAGGGATGGGTCCAGAGATGGCTGCGGGGAGCGCGGTGGTCGGCTCGGCTGGCATCTCCAACTTTGCGCCGCTCACGCTCGCGAGCGGTGACTACGTCTTCCGCGGCCAGGTCGTGAATCTCGGCGCTGATGCGGGCGTGAGCACCACCACCTGCTCCGTCACTGTGGACCTTGATGGTCCGGTGATCACGAGCCCTGTGGTCCCGACCGGATCGACGTTCGCCACCATCACGGCATCGCAGGACACTCAGGCAGGGACTCCCGGTGTGCAGCGTCTTCTGTCTTTCTCGGCGCGCGTGCCGATGGGTGGACGCGTCGATGTCTGCACCACGCAGGCGGTGAATCCTGTGCTCGGTACACCCCGTCCGACGTCGCCCGAGTGCGGGAGCGGTTGGTACGTGTTGCACCAAGGCGCCACTAGCCCGGCCAACGGCTTCACGTTCCCCGACGGCACCTACGACCTGAAGATCGTCGTGGTCGGCGGCGGACTCTCGGTGGCCCCCTCTTCGCCCCCAGTCTCCCTCGTGGTGGACGGCGTGCGTCCATGCGTGAACGGCATCACTCGGGACCTCCCGCAGGACGCCAACGACGATGGCCGGCTGAGCCTTGCGGAACTCGGCGGCGGGCTCCCCCAGCTCGTGTTTGGGCTCGGCTGCGGCGACACCACTCCCTCTACGCTCGCGTCGATGAATCCCGTCGTGGTGCGAGACATCACGGGAGGAATGCCCGGTGCGGTCAGGCCCTCGACTGCGACATTCTCGGGCAGCACCAACACGTACACCGTCACGCTCACCGGCCCTTTCAACACTGAGGTCGACCTCAATTTGTTCGTCGAGCTCACGGACGCGGTCGGCAACCGTAATCTCATGGCGGCGATGAACGACTCGGCGACCTTCGCCTTCCGCGTTGATCCCGTCGCTCCGAGCTGCACCATCACGTCTCCGTCCGCGACAGTGCTCGGCATCGCGCAGGTGCCGGGTGGAACCCTCGACGTCGTCGTCAGCACGTCTGGCGATGTCGGCAACAACGGCGTGAGCGTTACGTTCACTGGGCAGGCGGCACGCCAGCTCACTCCGGCGCTGAGCCAGGCTCAGACCACCTACGCGTTGACCGGCGACAACACGTACATGATCGGAGCGACGTGCACCGACCAGGCGGGCAACGCCACCCCGGCGACTGGTCGAACCACGCGCGTCGATTTGGTCGCGCCGACCTGCAGCATCACCGCGCCCTCGAACCCCGCGGTCTCGAGCGTCAAC
>CBIHPJ010000169.1:0-13610 GCA_966211295.1 uncultured Myxococcales bacterium
AGTGGAGATGACGATTGAGGCTTTGAGGAACGCGGACGTGTCGTGTGGTGGCTCAGTGCTCGACGCGAACAGGCCTCTCCTGCGCGACTTTGGGTGACCAGGCGCGCGAAGCTTCGACTCGTCACCGACGTGCGGGCTCACAGTGCAGCCGGCTGTATCCTGGGCCCGCAGGTCTCTCACTTCGTCACGTTGGGTTCTTCGCCGCGAGTTCGAGAGCCTGTTCCGGCACGAGCAACGGGCGAGATCACCAGTACCGCGTCCCCTCAAAGCGAAGCATCACCTGCACGCCGGTGTATCGAACGCCGTGTCCTGCATGTCGTCCGCCACATTCCCCGCGCCAGCGAAGTCCGGCGTTCCCCACGGGTTGAAGTGCATCACGCTCGCCTGGGTCCACCCGTTCGCGGCGGTGATGAACCCCGCGTCCGTGAGATCCTCGTTGAGATGCGCGGTCGGCTCGCCCGCGTTCACCATCGGCACGCCCATGCGATTCCCCGCCACGCACTGATCGAGACACGTGAGCATGTTGCACGCCGCGAGCGACGTGTAGCCGCCGTGCTTGTCCTTGCTGAAATAGACGATCGGCCGCCCGTTCTCCGTCTCGCACGCGGAGTTGCCGCCGCAGGTCCCGCAGGTGCTGACCTTCTGGCAGATGGTGTTCTGGTGCGAGATCGCGCGCACCGCCGTGATTCCCTGCGGAGCCGGCGTCGCCGGATTGACGGTGACTGAGAACACCTCGTTGTCGCCGACGTGCGAGGTGAGGCCGCAATCGCGCTCGAACAAGTGCACGTAGACGATGAACACCAGCGTCGGATCCAGCGGGTGCTTCCTCGCGCGATAGACGATGCCGTCGAGCGGGCAGCCGTCCTGCGGATGAACTCCGAGCACCGGCAAGTAGTCCTGCGCGAGCCGCGCTTCGTAGACGTCCTCGAGCCCATCACCGTCGAGATCGAGTGAGCCGGCGTCTGGCGTACCCGCATCAGGAACACCTGCGTCTGGAGTTCCCGCATCCGGAGTTCCCGAGTCGACGACCTCGCCTGCATCGGGAACGACGATCACTCCAGCGTCCTGTTCCTCGAGGGCGCCTGCATCGACACCGGTGATCGGCTGAGTACTTCCACAGCTGCACACGAAGAGGGACGCGAGGACGAGCCAGCGAATCATGCGACGCGGAGTAGCCCAGCCGCCGACTCGCCTGAAAGACACCCTGCGTCACTTCTCTTGTGCACTGACCAAATCAGCGGAGGTCCCTGCATCGGCCCACGGCCCAGTTCGGCTCGTTCGCCACGATGGTGAGATCTTCGCTGCGCTTCACGCGCTGCCACCACAAACGGAAGCCATCGGGCGTCTCGACGCAGGTCTCGATCGTCTCCGAGGGGAGAATGATGTCCTGGTACGTGTTGGTGGTGACCGTCGCGGGGAGCGGGATCTCCTTGAAGCGACGACCATCCACTCGGCGCCAATAGAAACGAGCCACCGAGCCCTGGTGGTAGTTCGTGAGACGCAGCGTGCGCTCCTGCACGTCGTCGTCATCGTCCTCATCGCGATCACGATTGCGGCGCGAGCGACGCGAAGGACGCTCATCATCGTCATCGTCATCGCGGCGGCTCTTGCGACGCTCCGCGACTTGCACCTGCTGCACTTGCGGCACCGCTCCGGAGGCAGCGATGCAGGCGGCCTTGTCGTTGCCCATCAGGATGCCGCGGCACGCGCTCAGCTCGTCGGGCTGGTAGCGCTTGTCGATCGCGCCCTGCAGACACGCCGCCTTGTCGTTGCCCATGAGGATGGTACCGCACACCTGCGCCGCGCCGGGATCGATGGTGTGGCCGGCGATGGCCTGCATGCAGCGCACGCGATCGTCGCTCATGAGAATGGTCCCGCAGACGGAAGCGCCGCTCTGGGCGGAAGCAGTCAGCGAGAGAAAGACGACGGCGAAAGCACTGATTTTCGTGAGGTTCATTGAGGGGTCCTGGTGGATTTCCCTCAAGACACGGGCTCACGGCCGATGTCGCATTCGCTCAGCTTTTCGCGGTTTCGGGGGCCACGGCGGGCTCTTTCAGCGGCGAGGTCAGCACGCCCACCAGCGACTGCGCTTCCGGCGAATCGAAGCCATCGAGGCCGGTGCGATTCGGTTCGTGATGATCGCCCGGAGTGAACGTGCCGAGCGCGCGATCCCACCAGGTGAACAAGGTGCCGTAGTTCGAATCGGTGAACTGCACGTCGCGCGAGTGATGCATGCGGTGCGTACGCGGCGTGGGAGTGACCAACGCGATCACCCGATCGAGGCCCGCGTGCAGCTTGAAGTCAGCGTGGTGCCACGCGAGCGCTACCGCAGCGATCATCGAGCGAAGGGCGAGCGCGAGTGGATCGATGCCGAGCACCAGCACCAACAACGAGAAGTACGAGTACGCGATCAGACTCTCGAACGGATGCCCGCGCACCGAGGTCGTGGTGTCGACGTGCGGATCCGTGTGATGCACGCGATGCAACCGCCAGAGGAACGGAATGCGGTGGTGCAGTCGGTGGCGAATCCACTCGAAGAAATCGAGACCCACGAGCGCCACCGCGAAGCGCAGCGCCCACGGCGTGTCGAACGAGTTGAGCAAGCCGAGGTGATGCACCTGCGTCCACGCGGCGACACCGACGAGGAAGAAGTTGCCGCTCACCGCGAAGAGCGAGGTGCAGATCGCGATGGCGATGTTGCGAAGCGCGTGACGGAGGCGCGGTTTCGCGGGGAGGAGAGGAACGAGCGGCGAGAGCGTCTCCGCGAGCAGCATGAAGCACACCGCACCCACGAGGGCGAACGGGCTGATGTTGGCGACACTCTCGGCGGTCACGGCGAACACACTCGAAGAATAACCCTCAGCACCTCGGCACCCGTACCCACGATCGCCTACCCGCTATTTCTTCGCGGGCTTGGGCGCCTTCGAGAGCTCCTCGAGGATCCAGTAGCCGTCGAAGACCTTCTCGACGCTCGCTCCGAGCTGAGGGGAAAAGGGCCGCATCTTCCCGCCGTAGATCGCGAAGCTCAGCTTTCGATGATCGTCGGGCGCCGATGCACCGTTCATCCACGACTGAACGGCGAGCACCTCGAATCGGAGCGGCTCTCCCGGCGGCGAGGTCCAGGTGCCCTTCATGGTGCGGCCGCTCATGCCGTTCGGGAACGAGAGGAAGGTGCCGTCGGACTTGAAGACGAAGAACGACGCGTTGTCGGTGAGCGTGAGCTCGCCCTCCGCCTTGATCAGCTCGAGCGGGGCGGCATCGATCAACATTCCAATCATGAGCGCGTGGATCATTCACTTCACCGTAGCTGAGGGTTGTGGACCGCTCCTCGTTACATCGACCTGCTCTTTCAACTAGACCCGCCGCTCAATGACGCGCGCGTTGCTCATCGGGTTCCTGTTCTCGGCGTGCACGCCGCCGACGCCTGCGCCCGCTCCGCGCTGGAGCGTGACGGACTCGTTCATTCGCGATCCTGAAGGACGCGCGGTGATCCTTCGCGGCGCGAATGTCTCAGGCCGCCACAAGGAGCCCCCTTACTTCGACTTCCACAGCACCGCCGAGTTCGAGGCGATGCGAAACGACTGGGGCATGAACTCGGTCCGCTTTCTCGTGGAGTGGGCGGCGATCGAGCCCGAGCGCGGCGTCTACGACGAGGTGTATCTCGATGAGGTCGCGAAGCGCGTCCGACAGGCGAGCGACGCGGGGCTGCTGGTGTTCGTCGACATGCACCAGGATCTCTACGGCGAAGGTTTCGCGGGGGGAAATGGCGCGCCGAAGTGGACCTGCGATGCCAGTCATTACGCGGCGTACACACCCACCACGCCCTGGTTCCTCAACTACGTGAACCGAGAAATCATGGCGTGCGTCGACGGCTTTTGGACCAGCCGCGATCTGCAGGTGCACTACGTCGAGTCGTGGAAGCGGCTCGCCCAGAAGGTCGCCGCGATTCCGAACTGCATCGGCTTCGATCCGATGAACGAGCCGTTCTGGGGCAACACCGCGTACGACATCTTCGAAGAGAAGCGCGTGGCGCCGCTCTACAAGCAGATCATCGCGGTGGTGCGCGAGACACGAAGTGATTCGCTCGCGTTTCTCGAACCTGGCTCGAGCCGCAACTTAGGGCTCGCCTCGAACTTGCCCCGCTTCAGCGAGCCCGACGTCGTCTACGCCCCGCACGCGTACGACACCCAGGCGGAATCGGGCATGGGCTTCGACGCCTCGCGCCGCGCGGCGATTCTGCAGAACGTCGCGTTGCTGAAAGAAGAGGCGGACAAGCTCGGCGCCGCGCTGGTGCTCGGTGAGTACGGAGGCATGGCGCAGCACCCCGGCATCGGCGAGTACATGGACGCGGTCTACGCGGCGTCAGGCTCGGTCAACGCGGGCGCGCTGTATTGGGATTACGGGAAGAACGACAGCTACGCGCTGCTCGCGGCCGATGGTTCGGAGAAGCCGGAGTTGCTCGCCGCGGTGGTGCGTCCGTTTCCTGAGCGCGTGGCGGGGCAGCCGCTCGAGTTTTCATTCGACGCAGTGACTGGCGTCTTCACGTTTCGCTACGCACCCGATTCGAAGATCGTTGCGCCTACGTTGATCAGCGTGCCCACGAAGTTCCGCGACTGGAACGCCGCGTGCGAGGGCTGCGAAGTGGAGAAGGATGAGCGGCAGCTGCGCGTGACGAAGACGTCTGCCGCCGAAGTGACGATTACTTTAGCGAGGCCTTGAGTCCCGAGAGAAGGCTGGGCGCGAGCCCCACCGAGCTCACCAGCATGAAGCGGTCGTACTCAGACATCTGCTCCGTGGTGTTGAGCACGAGCGCGAACTCGAGGAACAACGCATCTTCCGCGTACGAGACCTTCAGCATGTTCACCGCGCGCTCTTCCTGAGACGACACGCGCGGCGCCTCGGGGAGTGACTCTCGCCCGACCCGAATGTGCCCCTTCACCGCCTGGTACTTCTCGATGGTGGATTCGAGCGCGACGCTCGCCTTCTGCGCAAAGTCCTTGGTGAGGAGCAGGCGCAGCACCGCGAAGCTCCCGTCGGCGCGCTCGGTGAGACAGTCGATCCTCGAGTGAAGGCCGCTCGAGCTCACCTGGAAGAACTCCGCCGGTCTCGCTGCGCCCCGATCGACGTGAGTCTTCTTCCCGAAGAACATGCGCGCCTCGCTTACGACTATTGCCGCGGCCGCGCGAGCCCGAAGCCGATCGCGCGCGAGCTGAAGTCCGGAGTCGGAAGCGGACGATGCTGCACGCCCTGCATGCTCCACAGCCCCACGGCGACTCCGTTGGGACAGCCCGCGTAGGTCTCGACGATCGTCTCCGGTCCGTCGACGAACTCGCTGATGTTGATCGGGCTGATCGCCGACACTTCGAGCATTCCCGTGCAGCCGTCGTTGCGCGCCCACACTCCGATGGTGTCGTGTGCCGAGGGGATGTCGGGCTTCGGCGGCACGTTCTGCAGATCGCCGTAGTAGCCAATCGCTTCATCCGCGGTGCCGTGGATCTGCAACGCCGTCACCGGCCGCGTGGGCGCACAGAGCTGTGGATCCGTCGTCAGTTGCCCCGCGACGCTGATCACCGCGGTCACATCCTCGGAGCCATCGCAGCCCATGCGATGCGCCATGTGCGCGCCTTGCGAGGCACCGAAGACGATCACGCGCGAAGCATCGACCTGGTACTTCCGCTTGATGTCGCGCAGCGCAGCGGTGAGCCACGACTGATCCCACTCAGGCCAGCGCGAACGCCCCGGATTCCACGCTCGATTGCCGCGCGAGTCGGGCAGACCGTTCGGCGCGAAGAGGAAGAAGCCGCGGCTCTCCGCGAGGCGATCGAGCGAGTAGTAGTTCACCGTCTCCATCGCGCTGCCGCCGTAGCCGTGCAGCGCGACCACCAGCGGCCACGTCGTACCGGCGTCAGCGTCGTACCCCGGAGGCGCACGCACTGAGTACGGACGCGCCGCCAAGAGCTCTTCATCGCTGGGCGGCTCCGTAGGCGGATCAGGTGGTTTGACAGGGGCGGGGATAGGCGCCTCACACGCGACACACGTCAGGAGCAAGACGGTGCAGATGAAGCGGGCCATCGGGAGTAAGAATACGGCCTCTGAATGGGTTTTCGGGCCGGCCATGTTCGTTTCGCGATGCCTGCGTCGTTGGGCCCGGTCAAGGCGTCCACGCTCTCTCTGCAACTTGGGCCGTGGTTGCGCAAGCTCCTCGCTCCTGAAGTGAAGGTCGAGATGCACGTGGCCGAGAGCTACGGCTCGCTCACCGAAGATTTTCGCGCAGGGAAAGTAGATGCCGCGTGGGCGCCTCCGCTGGTCTGCGCGCAGGTAGAGAAAGAGGGAGGCCGCCGCCTCGTGCAGTTCGAGCGCGGAGGGAGCACCACCTTCCGCTCTGCTTTCGTCTGCCGCGCTGATCACCCGCTGCAGCTCGACGCGTTGAACCAGGTGAGCGTGGCGTGGGTCGCGCGCGAATCGACCTCGGGCTACCTGCTGCCGCGCCAGCATCTGGAGAAGCAGGGCGTCGATCTCAAGACGGCGTTCGGTGACGAGCTCTTCGCGGGGTCCTTCCTCGCGGCGCTCGAGGCGCTCATCGCGGGCCGGGTGCAGCTCACCGCGGTCTTCTCTTCTCCGGCCAATGCAGCCGCGACCCGCAGCGGACTCGACTCACTCCCGGCTTCGCTGCGCAGTCAGCTCAAGGTCATCGGCTACTCCGACGAGGCCCCGAACGACGGGGTCGTCGCTTCATCCTCGATGCCTGAGGCGATGTTCCAATTGATGCGCGCGAGACTCACCACGGCCCACGAAGATCCCTCTGCTCGTGATGGGCTGAAGGCGATCTTCGACGCTGACCGCCTGGTCTGAGGACAACATTTCCCGGCAGGGTGCGACAATGGGGCATGCCCGTCAGCTCCATCTCTTCGGTGCGCAGTGGTTCCAGCGGTAGCGACGTGCGCGAGCTGCAGCTCGCACTGAAGGCGAAGGGCTTCGACCCTCAGGGTACCGACGGCAAGTTCGGGGCGAATACCAAGAAGGCGGTCGTCGCGTTCCAGAAGGCGAACGGCCTCGAGCCCGACGGCATCGTGGGCAAGGACACCATCAAGGCGCTCTTCGGAAACGCGTCTCCTTCGCAGCCCGCGCCGGTGGGGCCGAGCCAGCCGGTCGACAACTTCACGCCTGCGTCGGGCACCAGGTACAACGCGCGCGGCACGGGTTACTACCCTGACTCCTCCGCGCTCGAAGGTGGCTTCGTCGATCGCCAGGACAAGCCGCTCCGCACGCTGCAGGACTTCCTCGCGGGCCGCTCGAACTACGTCTCTGTCGCGATGGACTCGAAGGCGTTCCCGTACGGCACCAAGCTCCGCATTCCCGAGCTCGAGGCGAAGTACGGCCGGCAGATCGAGTTTCGCGTGGTCGACACCGGTGGGGCATTTGTCGGCAAAGGCACCAGCCGCATCGACATCTGCACCGCGAACAAGGCGGCCTCGCTCGACCCGACGATCAACGGTCACCTCACGCTCGTGCGCCAGTAAGCTCGCTCGCCCATGCGTCTCCCTCTCCTCGCGGGGAGAGGGTCTGGGAGAGGGCTGAACCTGATGCGTTTTCTTCCGCTGTTGGCCGTTCTCCTTCTCGGGTGCGGCCATATCTCCAAGCTCCGTCCCACGCCGCACGGACAAGTCACCGCCGAGGTCGCGCTCGGAGGTCCGTTCGCGCGCGTGAGCGGTGCGATCCTCCCGTTGCCGCTCACCACCGTCGGCGCGAGCTACGGCATCGCGGATCGCTTCGACATCGGCGCGCACTTTCACGGCACCGCCGCGGCGTTTGGCATCGCGGGTCTCGACATCGGTGGCTCGTGGCAGCCGCTGGTCCAGAAAGACGCGGTCCCCGCGGTCACGTTGGTGAGCCGGCTCTTCGCCTTCACTGATTTCAAGAGCGGCTTTCAGCCGTACCTCGAGATCGGAGCGACCGGCAGCTACCGCATCCTCGAGCGCTTCTCTCCGTACCTGAACATCACCACGCTCATTCAGACCAACGCGGCGCCACTGCTCGCCGCGGGCGTCGGAGTGGAGGTGGAGTTCGGACGCTTCGCGGTCCAGGCCGAGTGCCGCTGGTTCAGCCCGAATCGGCCCACGTACTTCAACGCCGTGGAGTGGCAGGGCATCGGCGGCCTGGGCGCGGTCGGCTTGATGCTGGGATTCCGTTACACGTTTGGAGAGCCGCGATGAGATCACTCACGCTCACGTTCCTCGTCGTGCTCACCAGCGGCTGCTTCTCGCTCGACGCGTTCCTCTACACGCCGAGCCGCAAGGACAAATACGACCTCGCGCCGAGCGGAGAGACTCCGGAAGAGACGATCAACGCCGACGCGATCGAGCCGGTGACGATCAAGGTGAATGATCAGATCAGCCTCGGCGCGGTGTACGTGAAGGGCAACGTGCAGCCTCCGAAGGCGTACGTGATCTTCTTCCACGGCAAGGGCGGCACGCTCGACAGCGCGTTCTCTCGCACCAAGCGTTGGTCGAACTACGGCTACGACGTGCTCGCGTTCGACTACCGCGGCTGGGGCATCTCGACCAACGTCACGCCCACTGAGGAAGGCATCCTCGAAGACACCAAGGCCGCTCACGCGTGGATGCGCAATCGCATCGGCGAAGCGAATGTTCCGCACCTCGTGTTCTACGGGCAGTCGCTGGGCACCGCGATCGCCACGCAGCTCGCGGAGCAGGAGCCGCCGCGCGTGCTCATTCTCGAATCGGGCTTCGCTTCCATTCACGACTTCGAGACCGACAGCTCGGGCATGGATTTTCCGGTGGGCTTCATCGCGAAGGCGCGCTGGCCGACGGTCGATCGCATCAAGAACATCCACGTGCCGCTGCTCTTGATTCACGGGCTCGCCGACGAGTTCGTCCGCCCCGAGTTCTCCGAGAAGATCTACGCGAACGCGAACGAGCCCAAGCAGCTCGAGCTCGTGCCCGGAGCGGAGCACGGCAACATCCCCGAGGTGATGGGTCCCGAGAACTATGGAGCGTTGATCGACGCGTTCATCGGAACGCATACGCAGTGAAGTGATTCGCTCGCGGCGAATCCTGCGCTGCGGTCTGCCTCACTCCCAGCAATTCCGTTGATGGATCCACCCTTGCAGCCCGTTCGGGCGGCGGGGTGATGAATGAGCTTTCGGCGCGCGGGGCTGTTGGGGATTTTATGGGCATCGACAGCGTGGGCGGTGTCGTACGAGGAGAACGCGCCCGGGGTGAACGGCTTCACCTCGGTGGACCGCATCACCTGGCGTGACTCGAAGGGACTCAATCGCGATCTCTACTTCGCGCGCACGTATCCCAATCCGGTCGTGCCGTTCATCATGGGCTACGCCACGCGCATCACCTGGCAGCCCGACTCGAGCTCGCAGCGCATCATCGCCGAGGAAGATCCCGCGGGGATCAACGCGGCCAACGCGCAGGGCTGGGGCATCAACGTGATGCACATGGATTGGCGGCAGTTCGGCGGCTACCACCCGATCTTCGGCACCGGCGCGGCGGCCACCACCAACAAGCGCGATGGCTTCGACTTCGTGCAGACGCCCGCGTTCCTCGGGCCGCATCACCTCATCTACCGAATCACCTTCAAGCAATACACGCAGCTGATCAAAGACAACAACCCGCGGCCGTTCGTCTACGTGACCATCGACTGGTTCATCGCCGACGGGCTCGACTACGTGGTGTACGCGATCACGCAGGACGCCTCGCGGAACTTCCGCAGCGATCCCATCGCGTACATGAACAACTCGCTCGCGCCGTACTGCCTGGTGAGCAACGCGCCGTGGAAGGGCACCACGGACTGGGCGGGCGGCAGCGGTCCTCCGGAAGGGCAGAGCTGGGGTGACTTCAAGACCTTCGTCACCAACAACATGCGCAACTGGACCTACGGCGACTCGAACACCGTGCCGTACGTCTGGGAGTGGGTGACGCCTTCGAGCGGGCGCGGCGACGCGGAGTCGGGCTTCGTGCAGACCGAGACGTATTCGCAGAAGCGCGCCGGCGAGAGCTTCGCGCACGGCCAGGACGCCGCAGGCTCGCACCTGCCGGTCTATCCAGATCTCGGCGGCGAAGAGATGGCCTACCAGCTCAACTTCTTCGACGACTACGGCACCAAGCGGCTCACCTGGGGCTCGCGCTTCGGAGAGATCTACGGCGGTGGCGGCTCCACGCCCGGCTATCGCAACTACTCGGTGGCGTGGCACCTCGGGAAGTGGAGCGACCACGGCATGCGCGCGCTCATCGATGAGACCGAGGGACTGCACGAGGGCTCCATTCGGGTGCGCGCCACCACGGGTTCGCTGATCGGTGTCGGTCCCGAGGGCAGCGGCAACGCCGTCGCTCACACGTATTCGCCCACTGGGTACAACCAGGTGTACCGGACGTGGGAGGTGCTCGCGCTCAACAACACCGCGGTGCTCACCTTCGACTCCGGCAACATCGGCTACCGGCGGCCGGTGATCGTGGTGCACGACTACACCTCGAACAACGTGGACTCGGTGGCGGTGCGCGTGAATGGCCAACAGCTGCCGGCCAGTGGCTTCATGGCTTCGCTCGATGAGCAGTCAGACAAGCTCTACGTGACGCTGCTGCAGACGCTGCGCGGCAACTCCACCATTCAGATCTCCAACGGCTCGGCGCCGCAGATGAGCGTGGTGGCGAGCGTGGTGATCTCGCCCTCTTCGACGAGCGTGGGCGCGGGGCACAGCGCGAACTTCAGCGCGCAGGCGCGCGACGCGGCGGGCAACGTGCTGCAGCACGAGAACCTCACCTGGTCGGTGACGGGGAACGCGGGATCGATCAGCAACGGGAGCTTCACCGCGGGTTGCACCACGGGCACCTTCAATGGGGCGATCGTCGCGCGCGCGGCCAATGGCGTTTCGGGGACGGCCTCGGTGACGGTGGTGCCTGGCGACGTGGCGCGCCTGGAGATCACGCCGCACGACGTCGACGTTCGTTCGAGTGAGACGCAGCAGTACTCGGCGCGCGTCTTCGACAACTGCGACAACGTGCTCACCGGCAACAACGTGACGTGGAGCGCCACCACCACCGCGGGCACCATCACGCAGAGCGGCTTGTTCGCGGCCTCGTGCACGCGAGGCACGTATGCGACGGGCATCACCGCGAGGATCGGAGCGGAGTACTCGAGCACCTCGGTGCGGGTGATCGGCGGGCGCCCGCATCAGATCTCCGTGAGCCCCGCGGAGGTGTCGCTGCAGAGCGGCGCGCTGCAGCAGTTCACGGCGAACGTGCGCGACGACTGCGGGAACTCGGTCGATGACGCGGTGACGTGGCACGCCAGTTCGACGGCGGTCACCATCACCACGATCGGTTGGTTCACCGCGGGGAACGACGTGGGCGCTCATCCCAACTCGGTGACCGCGGACATCGGATCGATCATGGACTCGGCGTCGGTGATCGTGCTCGCTCCTCCGATGACGGGAGGAGGTGGCGGTTCCATGGGCGGCGGCGGTGGTGGAGGTGAGCCGACTGGTGGCGGTGGTGGCGAAGTCGTCAGCGTCCGGGTCAAAGGCCAGATGCTCGGGGGGATCGTCGTCGCCACCCTGGGGGGCGGTGCGGGTGGAGGTGATGGATCGACGCCCGACGCAGGC
Source organism: uncultured Myxococcales bacterium (assembly GCA_966211295.1). Classification (GTDB taxonomy): domain Bacteria; phylum Myxococcota; class Myxococcia; order Myxococcales; family Myxococcaceae; genus Archangium_A. The sequence goes on from CBIHPJ010000169.1 coordinate 11,633, forward strand.
ATTCCGACGCGGATCGTCACCCATGCCGCCAGTGAAGAAGATCTCCCCGCGGCGTCGAGCTGTCAGTGCGGCTCTGCTGACGGCGCGTTGATGATCCTCGGGCTGCTCGCGTTGTTCAGAAGACGACTGAGGATCACGAATGGAGTACGAGCCGCAGAACCGTGAGCTCTGCACCGACCGTCAGCCTCGTCATCCCGGTCTACAACGAGATTCGCACGCTGCAGGAGCTGCTCCGCCGCGTGGTGGCCGTCGACTTCCCCAAAGAGATCGTGATCGTCGACGACTGCAGCACCGACGGGAGCCGCGAGTGGCTCGAGATCCTCGCATCGAAGGGCATGGCCGCGCTCGAAGGAGCGAAGCCGAAGAACGCGAACACCTTCGCGGTGCGCTTTCAGCCGAAGAACCAGGGCAAGGGCGCGGCGCTGCGGCGTGGCTTCGAAGAGGCGACCGGCGAGATCGTGATCGTTCAAGACGCCGACCTCGAGTACGACCCGAAGGACATCCCCCGGGTGATCAAACCGATCCTCGACGGGAACGCGGACGTGGTGTTCGGCAGCCGCTTCACCGGCGACACGCGTCGCGTCCTCTACTTCTGGCACGCGGTGGTGAACCAGGCGCTCACCACGTTCTCCAACATGACCTCGGGGTTGAACCTGACGGACATGGAGACGTGCTACAAAGCGTTCCGCCGCGAGGTGCTGCGCTCGTTCACGCTGAAGGAAGATCGCTTCGGCATCGAGCCTGAGCTCACGGCGCGTGTCGGTCGCGCGAACGTGCGCGTCTACGAGGTGCCCATCAGCTACTTCGGGCGCACCTACGAAGAGGGGAAGAAGATCGGGTGGAAGGACGGCGTGCGCGCCATCTACGCGATCGCGAAGTACGGCGTGTTGAAGCGCTGAGCCCTCGGCTGCTGATCTGGAGCGTGGGTGCTCCAGTGGACTGCGCAGGCGCAGGGAGCAGCTTGCGCAACAGCTTGCAAGTTGCCGGTCTCCTTGGGGATTCATGCTGGCACGCGCCGTGGATTCAGCCGCCGCATGCGTCACACGATGCTCGCTCTCCTCGCCCTGTCTTCCGTGGCGTTCGCTGCTGCTCCCAGGCGCCTGAACATGCCAGTGGGTCACACCACGACGCTCTCGATGCCGGCTCCGGTGTCGCGCGTGACGGTCGAAGATCCGTCGCTGATCGAGGTCACGCAGAAGGGTCGCCAGGTGGTGATCCTCGGGCGGAGCACGGGCAGCACCGAGGTGACCGTCGAGACCGCTGACGGAGAGATGCACCTCAAGATCTACGTGGCCGCCGACAAGTACGGGCTTCCGAACTGAATTGAACTGACTGCAGGACATCCTCCCGAAGTTGGTTGAGGAAATCAGAGCGCCGCGGACCTTGTGGGGGGTTCGCGGCGTTCGTTTTTTTTCGTCGCATTTCAAGGTGTTAACGGGCTACCCCAAATGAATGTTTCGGGCGTCTTTCCGTACATGACTCACATGCGCTCGAGCCTCTTCCTCGCCACCTTCGGACTCCTCGGCTGCGTGTCGTTGCCGCACGCCAAGCTGGTGGTGATGGGCGAGGGCACGCGGGAGGTGGTGACCGGCCCGGTGGTGTGTGGGCCTGTTGGGTTTCGCAAGGTGCCGCTGCAGTCGCGTTGGGGTGAGTACGTGCGCGTGACCGTCTCGGCGCCGTCGATGATCACGGGCACGGTGTTGGTGCACGCGAACGGCATCGCGCAGGAACCGCGGAGCTGGAGCACCGAGTCGGGCGCGCTGATCATCGATGCGCAATTTCCGAACATGGATCCGGACGCGCGGTTCTCGCTCGAGCGTGAGCGGCCGATCGACATCACGCTGACGGGGCTGAGCGCGCCGAACGGCGGCACGTGCGAGGGCGCGGTGTTCACGGTGGAGCAGGGCGCGCTGGTTCCTTCGGTCGACGAGCGCGCGTGGATCGCGGAGCTCGAGCGTCGTGGTGGCCCCGAACTCGC
>CBIHPJ010000170.1:0-13533 GCA_966211295.1 uncultured Myxococcales bacterium
CGAATCAGGGACCAGTCAGGCGACGACACTGGCTTCGTCCTTGACTGCCTCGGGGCTGCGTGGCACTTACCGCGCCGCTTCTGGGCACATAGCTCAGCGGTAGAGCATCGCCTTCACACGGCGGGGGTCCCAGGTTCGAAACCTGGTGTGCCCACAGAAGATAAGAGGCCGGGGTCGCGTCACAGCGACTCCGGCCTTCGACTTTCCGGGGCATTTTTGAGCTTCAACCGGCCCGTCGTTAAGCTTCGCCCGTGAGCCCGCTGCTCTTCGCGCTGCTGATGACTCAGGCCACCGTCTACGCGTGGACGGACAAGGCCGGCGTGGAGCACTTCACGGACGATCTCTCCACCATTCCCAAGGGCGTGAAGGTCCGGACCACGGACGGCGCAGACATCTCGGTGATGGTGATCACCGACAAGGACGAAAAGAAGCCCGTCGCCGCGCCTCCACCCGCTCCTCCCTCAGGACCTGAGGCGCCGAGCAACGCCGAGCTCGTCTGGCGCCAGCTCTTCCGCGACGCGCGCAACAAGGTGACGAACCTCGAGGAAGAGATCGAGTCAGACCGAAAGAAGGTCGAGGAGGTCAACGGCCTCCCGCTCACCTTCAGCTTCAACTGCGGCTTCTACGGAGGCGGGTACTACGGAGGCGGTTACCGCCCCGGCTATCCTGGCGTCGGTGTCGCGCGGGTCCCGCCCATCAACTCGGCTGGATTCGCCGTCACTGCCACCGGTCAGCCCGTCCCCGGAGTCAACGTCGGCGCCACCGTGACTGGCACCACTGTCATCGTTCCTCCGGTGGTCTCGACGGGCTTCGTGAGTCCGTACCCGTATGGCTACGGCTACGGCACGTGCGGCGCGTTCAGCCCCGAGTACGCGATGATCAAGGATCGGCTCGATCGAAACCGCCGTGAGCTGCCGCGAGCGCGTGAAGAGCTGGCTGATCTCGAGAGGCGCGCTTCGTTCGAGGCTGTTCCGCTCCACTGGCGCCGCTGATAAACGACGTTCCGCAGAAGGTCCCGTAGCTCAGTTGGATAGAGCACATCTTTCCTAAAGATGGGGTCGCAAGTTCGATTCTTGCCGGGATCATTTTTTCCGAGGGAGCGAAGCCGGTACAGCAGCCGAAGCGAAGCGGAGGACTGCTCGAGGCGGAGCGACCCATGAGGAGGGAGCGAAGCCGGTACAGCAGCCGAAGCGAAGCGGAGGACTGCTCAAGGCGGAGCGACCCAGGAGGAGGGAGCGAAGCCGGTACAGCAGCCGAAGCGAAGCGGAGGACTGCTCGAGGCGGAGCGACCCATAAGACGGGGTGTGCGTGGTCATCGGCGACAAGCTTCCCTGGAGGTTCATTCTCCGGTTGCACGCACCGTGGCTTGCACTGACGGCCGCCGTCGCCGTCGCAGCGTTCCTCACGCGCAAACTGCTCGAGGTGAAGCTGCCGGTCACCCCGGTGCCGTTTCAGATCGCCGGCGTCGCGCTCGCCATCTTCCTCGGCTTTCGAAACAACTCTGCGTACGACCGCTGGTGGGAAGGGCGAAAGCTCTGGGGCGGCATCGTGAACCAGTCGCGCACGCTCGCGCGGCACCTGCTCACGTTGATCGTGGCACCTGACGCCGATCGCGCCGCGGTGACCGAGCTGCAGAAGCGAGTTCTCTACCGTCACTTCGCCTGGCTCAACGCGCTCAAGCAGCAGCTGCGGGGGCTCGACGTGCACGAGGTGATCGCTCCCTTCCTCTCTGCGGAAGAGAAAGAGGCCGCGAAGGCGCAGAAGAACATCCCTGCGTGGTTGCTCCATCTGCAGGGCAAGGACGTCACCGAGGCCGCGCGCCGGGGATGGCTCACTGACTTCCGCCTCGACATGCTCGATCGCGGACTGACCGAGCTCATCAACCTGCAGGGTGGCTGCGAGCGCATCAAGTCGACGCCGATTCCCACGGCGTACCGCGTGTTCACGCACCTCTTCACGCGGGTGTACGTGACCATTCTTCCGCTCGGACTCCTGGAGCAGGTCGAGCTCTCGGCGCTGCCCGTGCTCCTCGGTCTCTCGCTCGCGTTCCTCGTGCTCGAGACGCTGGGACGGATCATGGAAGACCCCTTCACGCTCGCTCCGAATGCATTGGCCTTGAACGCCATCTGCCGCAACATCGAGATCAACCTCCGTCAGCAATTGGGCGAGACCGAACTCCCTCAGCCCATCGCCCCCGAGCAGTTCGGAAACGTCCCGGTACTTTTGTGAGTGATTTGCTCAAGCGCAGCACCGTCCCCCCGGCCGTGCTCGAAGTGATTGAAGGCCTGCAGCAGGGCGGCTTCCGCGCCTTCCTCGTGGGCGGTTGCGTGCGCGACATGCTGCGCGAATGCCCTCCGAAGGACTTCGACGTCGCCAGCAGCGCGCTGGCGAGCGAGGTGCAGAAGCTCTTCAAGAAGGTGATCCCCACCGGCATCGATCACGGCACGGTGACCGTGGTGATGAAGGGCACGCACGTCGAGGTCACCACCTTCCGCAGCGAAGGTGACTACGTCGATGGCCGCCGCCCTTCCACGGTCGAGTTTCACGAAGACATCGAGGTCGATCTCAGCCGTCGCGACTTCACGATGAACGCGATCGCGTGGGATCCGGTGAGCACCGAGAAGGTCGACCCCTTCGGAGGCGAGAAGGATCTCAAGGCGGGCATCGTGCGCTGCGTGCGCGACGCCATCGAGCGTTTTTCCGAGGACGGATTGCGTCCGCTGCGCGCCGTGCGTTTCGCCACCGTGCTCGACTTCACGCTCGAGGCCCAGACCGAGGCCGCGATTCCGAAGACGCTCGAGGTCTTCCGCAAGGTCGCCGCCGAGCGCATTCACCAGGAGTTCGTGAAGCTGCTGCTCGCTCCGCACGCGCCGAAGGGGCTCAAGCTGCTGCAGAGCACCGGGCTGCTCGGAGAGTTCTTCAAGGAAGCCGCGAGCGCCGAGTTCGAGTCCCTCGGCAAGGCGCCTCGCGATGAAGCGATCCGTCTCGCGTTGCTGCTCCTGGGCAATCCAACGCCGCGCGATGTCGTGATCCGTCTCAAGTTCCCCAACCGGATCGCCGATGAAGCCGCTGCGATCGTGTTGCGCAGCGAGCTGCCGCCGATCGACGTCACGGATCCTCAGCTGAGGCGCTGGCTGGCGAAGGTGGAGGCGGGCAGGGCGCCGTCGATCCTTTCGCTCCATGAGGCCCGTGGCTCGTTGCCAGCGGGGTTCCGTGCGCGGGTCGAGGCGATGCTCGCCACCAACCCTCCGCTCACCAGCAAGCAACTGGCGCTCAATGGACAGGCCATCATGGAGGCCCTCGGCACCGGCCCTTCACCCGCCATTGGCCACGCCACCCGGCACCTCCTTGAGGTCGTTCTGGACAACCCTGCTCTCAACTCGCGAGAGGGGCTGACGGCAGCCCTCAAGGCGTGGAAACCGCCTGCCTGAGTTTTCCCACAGGCTTTCCCACACCCTCGATCCTTGAGAACGCCCCCGCTCCGAGAGGGAAATCTGCCCGCTCGGAAGAGGGTCTAAAACCACATTAAATTCATATGGTTATACCGTGGTTGCCAAATTGACACGGACCGTTGCCCACATCTGACCCGAGTGAGGGAGCTTGTGGAAAAGGTGTTGGTGACTCCTGCCAGACGAGCTGCTGGGAGACGCCTTTCAGGAAGCCCCGAGCTGTGGCATCGGGTGCCCCATGCGCGTCGTCGTGGCCATGTCAGGAGGGGTCGATTCATCCGCGGCCGCGGCGTTGCTCAAGGAGCAGGGCCACGAGGTGATTGGCATCACCTTGCGCGTGTGGAGCTACGAGAGCACCGCTCAGTGCGGCAGCTGCTGCAGCCCCGACGACATCGATGACGCGCGTGCGGTGGCCGAGAAGCTCGGCATTCCGTTCTACGTGTCGAACGTCGAAGAGCTCTTCAAGGACAAGGTCGTCTCGCCCTTCGTGCAGTCGTACCTCGGTGGCCGCACTCCGATTCCGTGTGTCGCCTGCAACCAGGACGTGAAGTTCGGCTTCTTGCTGAAGCGCGCGCGGCAGCTCGGCGCGAAGCTCGCGACAGGCCACTACGCCCGGGTGACGGAACAAGACGGCCGCTTCCAGCTGCAGCGTGGAGCCGACGCCGCGAAGGACCAGTCGTACTTCCTCTTCACGCTCGGCCAGGACGAGCTGCGCGATCTGATCTTCCCGATCGGAGAGCTCAGCAAGGCCGAGGTGCGCGCGATCGCCGAGCGCCACGGCCTGGTCACCTCGCACAAGGCCGAGTCGATGGAGATCTGTTTCGTGCCCGACGGCGACTACGCGCGCTTCGTGGAGAAGGTCGCGGGCGCGCAGCCGAAGGGCGAGATCGTCACCGCCGACGGCGAAGTGCTCGGGAAGCACGACGGCATCCACAAGTACACCGTGGGCCAGCGCAAAGGCCTGCAGGTCACGCACGCCGAAAAGCTCTACGTGCAGCGCATCGAGGCCGACACCAATCGCGTGGTGGTGGGCCCCGCGGCGGAGACCGAGCGCGACAGCTTCCACCTCCTGCGTCCGCACTGGGTCGACGGAGCGCCGCCGATGGACAAGTCTGTCACCGTGCGCATTCGCCATCGCCACCAGGGCGCGCCGGGCAAGGTGAAGCTCGAGCTCAACGGCCACTTCAAGGTGAAGCTCGACGAGCCCGCGCGCGCGGTGACTCCGGGCCAGGCCGCGGTGGTCTACGAGGGTGAACGCGTCCTCGGCGGCGGGTGGATCGTTTGAGGCTTCTCAGCTTCTTCGCGCTGCTGCTCTGCGGCTGCCCGAAGGAGCCCGAGGTCGCGGTGTGCGGACTTCAAGCGGCCTCGGAGCCCGTGTTGCTCGAAGGCAAACGTGAGGTCGCCCTGAGCGTCGGCGCGAAGTTGATGCCCTCGGAGCGCATCGAGGCGAAGGGCTGGGCGCTGCTCGAGTGCTTCGGCGGCGCGCTCAAAGTCCTCGACGACGAGAAGGTCGTCGTCGGTGACTTGAAGGAAGCGAAGATCCAGGCGACCACCATTCCGCGCTTCGTGCTCAAGGACGGAAAGCCGGTGGAAGCGAAGGCGCTCGCGCCGTCGATCCTCCCTCGGTACTCCGACAATCGCTTCACGCCCGCGAGCGCGTTGTCCGGTGGGAATGGCCCGAGCGACGCCGACTACTTCAAGGCCTTCTTCACGCCGAACGGCATCGAGAACATGGCCAACGCGCCGCGCGAGGAAGGACCGCTGAGTCTGCCGCCGCCGTCGCAACGCGTGAAGGTGACCCGAGTGCACGCCGGGCCGCTGGGGAAGGGCGGACCGAAGCTCGAGGTGGAGGACGATGTGGTCTTCGCTGAGACCGACGAGCTCGCCACCGCGGCGCTGCCAGAGGGCCACACCTACGAGATCGGAAGTACCGTGCGGCTGATCATCCCCGATGGGGCCGAGGCGACCTTGACGACCCGCGACGGGGTCGAGGTCGAGCTTGAGGGCCCCATGGATCTCCGCCTGCGGTAGGCTCTTCCCTCGAATGCGTCGTCTTTTTCTGCTCGGGTTTTCGCTGGGGCTGCTCGCTGCCTCTTGCGGCCAAACCATGGCCCCCACGAAGAGCTGCGATCCTTCCTCCTGCCAGGGTTGCTGCACGGACACCGGCGACTGCCTCGCGGGCACCGCGGTCTTCGAGTGCGGCACTGGCGGCGAAGCGTGCATGGCCTGCCAGGCGAACCAGGTCTGCCAGGCCGGCGTGTGCGGACTGTTCGAGAACGGCGACTACGACGCGAGCTTCCCCGATCGGCCCGACGCTTCGATTCGCTACGACGCGGGCGTCTACCATCCGCCCGACTCGGGAATGATGATGATGGATGCGGGCATGACCGACGCGGGGCCGCAGAACGTGAGCTACTCCGCGCAGATTCAGCCCATCTTCGATTCGCGCTGCGACGCCTGCCACCAGTGGAACTACGACACCATCGTGAATCAGAACGGCCGCATCAGCCCGGGCAACTTGAACGCCTCGGCGATCTACACGCGCACGCTCTCAGGTGACATGCCGCGCGGAGGTGGAGCCCCGCTCACCGCCACGCAGCAGCTGCTGATCCGCGATTGGATCTTGAACAATGCCCCACGAAATTGACGCAGTGCTACCGCGCGCTACCTTGGTGATGCGCCCGCAGCAGAGCTGATCGCTGGGCGCGAGGAAGACATGCGCGATTCGCACCGCCTGAAAGAGAAGTACGAGCTCTCGCTCGATAACCGCCAGATCGTCAGCATCACCGTCGCCTCGCTGGTGGTGCTCGGCGGCGTGTTCATGCTCGGAGTGGTGGTCGGCAAGAAGCTCTCGGCCGAGACCGTGGCGCTCCAGCAGCAGCCGACGGATCTGCTCGGTCAGCTCGATCGCAAGACCGAGGCGCTCGAGAACGTGAAGGCCGACGCCGCGCTCACTTTCCAGGACGAGCTCACGCGCCAGCAGCCGACGCTGATCGCCGAGGCGCCGATCGTGAAGCCCGTCGAGAAGCCGATCGAGAAGCCGATCGAGAAGCCAACCGAAGTCGCGAAGCCCGTCGAGGCCCCGAAGCCTGCCGAAGTGAAGCCCGCCGAGGTCGCCGTCGTCGCGCCGCCGCAGCAGCCCGAGAAGAAGCCCGCTGAGCTCGCAGAGACTCCGAAGGCGGCCGAGGTCGCGACCCGCACCGTCGACGCTGGCGGTGGATTGAAGGAAGCGTTCGGCAAGGCGCAGCAGCGTCCTCCGACGGAGACCGCTGCGGATGGCTCGTGGACCGTGCAGCTCTCGGCCTACCAGGACAAGGGCGAGGCCGATCGTTTCGCGGCTGGTCTGCGCGACAAGGGCTACGCGCCGTACATCGTCGAGGCGAGCATCCCGGGGAAGGGCACCTGGTTCCGCGTGCGCATGGGCCGCTTTGGCTCGAAGGACGCGGCGTCGCGGTACATGGATGACTTCCGCCGTGAGACGGCGATGAACGCGATTGTGACGTTGGCGAATTGATCGTTCGGGTGACGAGCTGGACGCCCCCTCACCCCGACCCTCTCCCGTAGGGAGAGGGAGTTATCCCTCGGCGTCGGGGTTCTTCGTCCACTTGTCGACGTTGCCGTCGCCGTCGAGATCTTCACCGATGCGGTCGACCTGGTTGTTCTCCCAATACTCCCAGTAGTCGACCTTCCCGTCGGCGTTGGTGTCGCGCTCTTTGCGGACGATCTGGCCCTTCTCGTAGAAGACCCAGAGTGAAGGCTTGCCGGCTGAGGAGAGATCGCGCTCCTTCCGCACCACGAGGCCCTTCTCGTAGAAGATCACCTCGTCGACCTTGCCGTCGAAGTCGAGATCGAGCGACTCGCGGCTGATCTGCTCTTTCTCGTCGTAGACGCGGGCGATGTCGACCTTGCCGTCCCAGTTGATGTCGAGGTCCTTGCGCGCGAGGCGCTCGTACTCCTTGCCCTCGGCGTTGGTGGCGGTGACCGTGTACGTCCAGACGTCGGTCTTCTTGTCCTTGTTGAGATCGAACTCGGTGACCTTCTCGTTGCCGGCCTGCTTCTGGCGAATGTTCTCGGCCACCTGCTCGCCGTCGGCGTTCGTTTCCTTCTTCTCGCCAGACGTGGTGGCGCAGCCGACCAGCGCGAGCGCGGCGGTGAGAAGGACAGCTCTGAAGTTCATCAAGGTCATTTTGTTGCCCTCGGCCCAACCCGACATAGCGTCACATACGTCCATGGCGCGCAAGAAGATCAGCACGACGATCTACATCACGCCCGAGCAGAATGAGCGCCTCAAGGAGCTGAACCAGAAGACCAAGGTTCCGGTCGCTGAGTACATCCGCCAGGGGATCGATCTCATTCTCGAGAAGCACAAGGAAGAGCTCCCCGGGCAGCAGAGCTTCGAGCTCTAGAAACCAGCGCTCTTCAAAACAACAACGCCCGCGAACCATTTCGGCTCGCGGGCGTCGTGCTTCGGAACTTCGGGGAGGCTTTAGGCCCGGATCTCAGCCTTCGGCTCTTCCACCACCGGCACCACCACGAACGGTGAGCGCTCGAGGTTCAGCTTGAGCGCCTCGTCCACGTGGCTGACGAAGTGGAACTCGAGGGCGTTGCGAACGACCTCGGGCACGTCCACCAGGTCCTTCTTGTTCTTCTCGGGCAGGAGCACCCGCTTGATGCCCGCGCGGTGCGCGCCGAGCACCTTCTCACGCACGCCGCCGATCTGACCCGCGATGCCGCGGAGCGTGATCTCACCGGTCATCGCCGTGTCGCTGCGCACCGGAATGCCGGTGAAGAGCGAGGTGAGGGCGGTGGCGATCGCGATGCCCGCCGAAGGACCGTCCTTCGGAGTGGCGCCGTCGGGGAAGTGGATGTGGATGTCCGTCTTCTCGAACGTCGAGGGCGGGAGGCCCATGCGATCGGCGTTGGCGCGCAGCCAGGAGAACCCCGTGCTGACCGACTCCTTCATCACGTCGCCGAGCTGGCCGGTGATGGTGAGCGTGCCCTTGCCCGGCATCTTGGTGGCTTCGATGAAGAGGATGTCTCCGAAGCCGAGCGCCGTGTACGTGAGGCCGACGGACACGCCGGTCTGCGAGGTGCGCTCCGCGACGTTGAGCTCCATGCGCTTGGGGCCCAGCAGCTCTTCGACGCGAGGCGTGTCGATGCGGACCTTCTCGGTCTTGCCCGACGCGACGCCCACGGCCACCGAGCGGCAGAGCTCGGCGATCCGGCGCTCGAGGGTACGGACGCCGGGTTCGATGGCGTACGCCTGGATGACCTTGTTGAGGCCGTCCTCGGTGAGCTCGAAGTGCTCCGCCGTGATCCCGTGCTCCTTGAGCTGCTTGGGGATCAGGTGGTTGCGCGCGATGTGCTCCTTCTCGATGAACGTGTACGAGCTCATCTCGATGATCTCCATGCGGTCACGGAGCGGAGCCGGGATGGTGTCGAGCCGGTTCGCCGTGGCGATGAACATCACCTTCGAGAGATCGAACGGGATGTCGAGGTAGTGATCGGAGAAGGTGTTGTTCTGCTCCGGATCGAGCACCTCGAGGAGCGCCGCCGACGGGTCGCCGCGGAAGTCCGAACCAAGCTTGTCGATTTCGTCGAGCAGCATGATCGGGTTGCGCGAGCCGGCCTTCTTCATCTGCTGAATGAAGCGGCCGGGGAGGGCGCCGACGTAGGTACGCCGGTGACCGCGAATTTCCGCTTCGTCACGCACGCCGCCCAGTGAGAGGCGCACGAACTTGCGGCCGATGGCGCGCGAGATCGACTGACCGAGCGACGTCTTACCGACGCCCGGAGGACCGGAGAGACAGAGGATCGGGCCGCGCATGTCATTCTTCAGCTTGCGCACGGCGAGGTATTCCAGGACGCGCTTCTTCACGGTCTGGATGCCGTAGTGATCGTTGTCGAGCTGCTTGCGGGCGTTCTCGATGTCGAGGTTGTCCTCGGTCTGCTTGCTCCAGGGCAGATCGGCGATCCAGTCGAGGTAGGTGCGAGCGACGGTGTACTCGCTCGACGCCGCGGGGATCGTCTTGAGGCGGTTGAGCTCCTTGTTGGCGACCTTCTCCACGTCGGGAGGCAGGCCGGCCTTCTTCAGGCGCTCACCGAGCTCGTCGAGCTCTTCCTCGTCTTCGCCCATCTCGCCGAGCTCTTCCTTGATCGCCTTGAGCTGCTGGCGCAGGTAGTACTCGCGCTGGGTCTTCGACATCTCGCCCTTCACGGCGGAGTCGATCTTGTTCGAGAGCTTCAAGATCTCGCGCTTGCGGTTGAGCAGCTCGAGCACGAGCTTCATGCGCGCCTTGAGATCGACCGTCTCGAGCACCGCCTGCTTCTCTTCGATCGGCACGTCGACGTTGGCGGCGATCAGATCGGCGAGGTGGCCCGGGTGCGTGATGCTCTCGACGAGCTCGGTGGCCGCGGCAGGCAGCTCCGGCATCATCTCGATCACTTCACGCGCGAGCTTCTTGAGGTTGATCGTGAGCGCCTCGATCTCGACGTTGTCGGGCGCCGTCTTGTCGTCGACGGGCTCGATGCGCGCCTTGAGGTAGGGCGATTCCTGCACCAGTTCCATCACGCGGAAGCGCGCGAGGCCCTGCACGACGAGCGAGTAGTTGTCCTCGCCCATCTTCAAGAGCTTCACGATGCGGGCGACGGTGCCCATGTTGTAGAGATCCGTCGCTCCCGGATCTTCTTCTTCCGCCTTGCGCTGCGTGACCACGCCGATCACCTGGTCGTCACGCACTGCGTCTTTGATCAACGCGATCGTCTTCTGACGCCCAACCGCAAGCGGCAGCACACCACCGGGGAAGAAAACCGAGTTGCGAAGCGGAAGAATGGGAAGGACCTGAGGAATGTCGTCCTTGTTGATGGCGCCCGGAGGCGTCATCGTCGTCGGCAAGGCCTGCGCGCCGACTGCCTTCTTCTTGTCATCGGACATGTGGGGAGTCTGCCTTTTCGATAATTTTCAACAGGTTGGAAGGGAGCGCCCTTCCGCGGTTTCACACCAATTGAGGGTAGCAGCGAAAAACTGCACCGCAACCACGCCGTTTACGAATTCCCGTTCCTCGCCCCGGTTGGTTGTCCGGTGCATGATGCGTAACGCCTGGCCGAAACCCGAAGGCTCGAACACACCATGAGACAACGCACGTTCTTCGCCGGAGCCCTCTCGATCTTCATCGCGAGCTGCCAGGGATGCTTTGGCTGTAATACTTCACCCATCGAGAATCCCGATCTCGTGCTGGTCCGCTCGTGTGAGTCGGCGCCGCCCCTGATCGAGCCGCCGAAGCTCGACATCTTGTTCGTGATCGATAACTCGAACTCGATGCGCGAAGAGCAGGACGCAGTCGCGCGCTCGCTCACCGAATTCGTCGACGTGATCAAGACGAGTGGTGGCGTGCCTACCGACTTCAACATCGGCGTGATCACCACTTCCGTGTATTTGAACGGTCGCGTGGGCGGTCAGCCCTTCCTCCTGAACTATCCGAAGCAGGCGGGCCACCTTCGCCCGGTACCGACCGACCTCGGCGACGGCGGTCTCGATCTCGAGCCGACGGGTGCGCAGCGGCTGCTGAGCGGCACCGATCCGGAGCTGATCTCCAAGTTCTCGCGGCTGGTGCGGCAGGGGACGACGGGCTCGGGCCAGGAGACTCCGTTCGAGGCCGTGCGCCTGGCGCTGCTCACCGATCTGGCCACCACGCCGATCGTGAATGGCGGCAACCAGGAGTTCCTGCGCGACGGCGCGCGTCTGCTGGTGGTCGTGCTCACCGACGAAGATGACTGCAGCGAGACCGTGCGTCCGCCGACCGTGAGCGTGGGCGACAACCCGGCGATCGCCGACTGCACCGTGAACGAGATGCAGCTCACCACCGTGAGCGAGTACCACCGCATGTTCACCGAGGACCTCAAGAACAGCGACGGCACCGTGAAGGAAGTCATCTGGACCGCGATCGCCCCCGTGGGAGTGGGGACGAAGGCGGCGATGGGCGTGGTGGACAACACCGCTCCGGGCGGCCAGGTGCGCAACGTCGATTGCCCGACCTCGAACCAGGGTGGCTACCGGCAGCGCGCCATGGCGGAGTTGTTCGACAACACGCTCGTGAACCTCGACTCGATTTGTCAGAACAACTTCTCGCAGACGCTCATCAACATCGCTGAGCTCGCGTCGGTCTCGCAGACCATCGAGATCAAGAACGTGCCCGACGAGAAGCTGATGCAGTTCGTGATCGTCCGGAAGACGGGCGACGTCGAGAACTGCACCATCGCGAACGAGGGCATCGTGAACTTCTCGCGCAGCACCGACGGCACCGCCGCCAAGGTGCAGTTCGGCAATCAGTGCCGCCGCCGCGCCGACGATCAGACGATCACGGTGAAGATGATCTGCGCCACCTGAGCCGGGAAGGCCGCGAAATCAACGGCAGAAAATTTGCGGGATCGCGTGGCGAGTGCACAGTCCCTTGCCATGGCGAGCCAGAGCTTCACGTTTTTCTTCACCGTCGATTCGCAGCGTGCGACCGATCACAGTCAATCGCTCCTCTGGTCATCGCCGAAGTCCACGAGCAGCTCGGTCACGAAGCCCGTGACCTACGTCCCTGTTCGCCCCACTTGAAGTGCACCTGACGCGCTGGCGCGTTACCGTCGGCCTGTCGTGCGCATCGCGTTCTTCGATCTCGACAAGACGATCCTCTCCGTGAACTCGGGGGTGCTCTGGGTGCGCCGTGAGGTCGCGCTGGGTCATCTGGGGAAGCGGCAGGCCTTCCGCGCGCTGGCGTGGCTCGCCCGCTACCACCTGGGCTTCGCTTCGGCCGAGGCGATGGTGGAAGAAGCGGTTTCCCACGTGGTCGGCACCTCGTCGTTGGATCTCAAGGAGCGCACCGAGCGCTTCTTCCACGAAGAGGTGCGGCACACGTACCGGCCCGGGGCGCGCGAGGCGATCGAACAGCATCGCCGCGAAGGGCGCAGGCTGGTGATGCTGACCTCATCCAGCCACTACCTCGCGGAGTTGGTCGCGCTCGAGCTCGGCTTCGATGGCGTGCTCTGCAATCGCCTCGAGGTCGATGGAAACGGAGCGCACACCGGCAAGGTGGTCGGTGGCGTGTGCTTCGGGCCCGGCAAGCTTCCCCACGCGCAGGCGGAGGCCGATCGAGTGGGCGTTTCGCTGCTGCGCGACGCGACCTTCTACACGGACTCCTACAGCGACCTGTCGGTGCTCGAGGCGGTGGCTGCGCCCGTGGCGGTGAACCCCGATCCCCGGCTCCGGCGGCACGCGAACAAGCGCGGCTGGCTGGTGGTCGACTGGGGAGATGCGACGGCGCGCGCTGCGTGAGTGCTCCGCCTGAAGGGCGCCCAGCTGGGGTGGCGGCGTGGGCCACGCTCGATGAGCGTTCGCGCAAGGTCGTGCTCGATCAGTTGCTGGAGCGTCTCCCTTCGTGGCTCGAGTTGGCGGAGCCCGGCGCGCTCCTGCGCTTCAGGGACAACCGCAGCGGTGAGACCTGGCGCCTCTTCAGCGGCGGTGAGGTGACGATCGGAGCGACCCTCGAGCGACTCGCGGCAGTGGAAGACTTTCAGCGCGCGAACCCGATGACGATGTTCGATCCCACGGTCTACTGGCCCGTGCGCGAAGTGAAGGTCTCGCCGTTTCTCCTCATGGAGGACGTGATTCACGAAGGCGAGGACGCTGAGCCGTTCTTCGATGACGTCGAAGAGGAGAACGCGAAGACCCTGGCGAAGCGCGGGCAGCGGCTGCCGACCGAGGCCGAGTGGGAGTTCGCGTGGTGGGCGGTGCAGCAGGAACGTGAGCACTGGGAGACCGGCAACGCTGAGCTCTGCGCCGATGGCTGGCGGCCGCACTTGCTGGATCTCGCCGCTGTCGACCCGATGATCTCCGGAGGACCCGCGGTGGTTCGCGCAGGGCACTTCGATCCTGGGTCGATGGACTCGCTGCTTCCGCGGCGGATGCCGCTGAAGACCGTGCGGCTCGTGTTCGTTCGGCCCGCGCTGACGGTGCCAGCGATCGAAGGCTATTGAACTTCGATCGACACACTGAGCGGCAGCTTCTCGATCTGACAGTGCTCCGGGCTGCAGACGCTGA
>CBIHPJ010000171.1:0-13502 GCA_966211295.1 uncultured Myxococcales bacterium
GCAGCCAGAGCTTGTCCTTCCACGCGATCACCGGCGCCACGTCGACGCTGAGCGCGCCCGACCAGTTGGGCACGTTGTAGATCTGGCCGCCGCGCGTGCCGTAGTCCTTGCCCGCGACCGCCGCCTGGAACGCGCCCACCAGTCGCACGTGCAGCCAGCTGTCGATCCACGACGCCTCTGCCTCCGCGCCTGCTGATTGGAGGTAGCCCGCGTTCTTGTAGATGGGATCAGTGGGCGCGGCATTGTTGTCGCGGAAAATGAAGTTGAAGAGGTTGTTGTAGAAGAGGTTCAGCGAACCGCGCAGCCGCTCGTCGAGCAACGTGACCGAGCCCGAGAGCTGCACCGAGCGCATCTGCTCCGGAGTGAGCGTACGCGCGCCGCGATAGCTGGGCAGCGAGTTGTAGCGATACCAGTACGGCGCATCGACGAACGACTCCGCGTACGACAACTTCACGTCCCACGTCTTCCCCGGCGCGAGCGCGACCGCGAGGCGCGGAGAGAAGTTCTGCACGTTGGGGCCTTCCTTGCGGAACTTGTTGTCGTAGCGGCCGCCCACGTTGAGCACGACCGAGTCGAGCAGCTTGTGCCGCACCATCGCGAAGCCCGAGTAGATGATCTCGCGGCCCGGCTCGAGGAGCGGCGTGGACTGATCAGCGAAGCTGGTCCACACCGTGTTCTGCGCCACCGCGTAGATCGAGTCGACCACGCGCATGTATTCCCACTGCAGGCCCGCGCTCACGCTGCCGGTGCCGAGCTTGCCGAGGTCGTAGTCGTAGCGTCCCTGCAGCAGCGCACCGACGTTGAAGTCGTTCCATCCGATGAGGATCGCGCCGCCGTTGGCGTTGGTGGTGGTGACGCCAGAGATGGTGTTCGTGTCGAGGTACAGGGTGGCCGAGAGGTTCCACTGCTTCTTCGCGCCGAACGCGTCTGCCCACCCCACTTCGCCGTGGTTGGTCTCGGAGCCCAGGCCCGGGCCCTGGCCGAAGTACGAGTTCTTCGTCTGATCATCGAAGCGGTACACCTCGCCCGTGACACCCGCGGCGGTGAGCGGCTCGGTGTGCTTGCCGTAGCGGTGGCTCGCGAGCAGGTGCACGGTGCCGTAGCGGAGCTTCAGGCCGAAGTCGGTGCTGCCGGGATCACGCTCGGCGCCCACGAGCGCGAAGCCGTCCTGCGCGTTGCCGCTGTAGTTCTGCTGACGAGGATCGACCGGGTTCGCGTAGAGCATCACGCGCTGCCCCGTCGCCATGTAGTAGCGGCCCCACGCGAGGACGTCGCCGTCTTTGCCGAAGTCGTGACCCGCGAGCAGGCTGCCGGTGAGCTGGCCGTAGTTGCCGATGCCGAAGCGCGCCTGCACTCCGCGCAGATCCTTGCCGTCGAGCGTGACGAGATTGATCACCGCGGTGAGCGCCACGTTGCCGTAGAGCGAGGACCCGGGGCCGCGCAGCACTTCGATGCGCTTCAACTTGTCGAGGTCGATGCTGAAGTCCGGGTTCGCCGCGGAGTACGCGCGCGAATTGAGCCGGTGGCCATCGAGCAGGATGAGGATCTTCTGCTGCGAGCTGGCGTAGACGCCGCGCATCGCCACGTTGAGCTCGTTGTGATCCTCGGCGCGCGTCATGCCCGGCACGTAGAGCGTGAGCAGCTCGAGCAGGTTTCGCGCGCCGCTCTCTTCGATCATCTCGCGCGTGATGAGCGTGACCGGCACCGGCGCTTCGCGGACGGGCTCAGCGACCTGCGAAGCGGAATAGACAAGATCGAGGAGCTGCTTTTCGAGCTCCAACATCTCCTCGAGCAGCGCGTCGTCACCAGCTGCTTCCGCTGGGAGTGAAGCTCCTCCGTCCTCCTCTTGTGCTCCGACGGAGGCCCCAAAGATGAGTGAAACCAGCAACATCGCCTTCGTTACAGACTGATTGAATCGCACTTGCGGTCGTTTTTACCCCATACGTCCCGCCCCCACGCAAGCGTCTAGATATGCAGAAAAATCAACCGGCACTGGAGCTTCAAACCGGCGGAATTCCAATGCTGATCAGCTGAACAGACGGCGCCGCCTCAGGCGCATCATCCCGCCCCACACTTCCTGCACCGGCACGTTCATCAACTTCGCGACGATCTCATCGCGGGTCGGAACGATGTCGTCGTCGTGTCTCGGCTCGGGCACTTCGACGCCCTGCTTCAGACGCTCGAGCAGGCGGTGATCGAACTCGAGATCCTTCAAGAACTGCTGCGTCACCGTCTCGACGATCTTCATCGCGGCGTCGGGGCTCGTCGCATCGGAGTACGTGCCACCGGTGGAGATGGAGAGCCGCCGGAAAGACGACTCCATGATCTGGTCCTTCGGCGACAGCGACAGCGCGTGCACGAAGAGGCCTTCGGTCTCGAGCCGGTTCGCCACGTCATCGAGCGTGAAGCCCGTGGGATCCACCCGGTAGCTGTCGCCCGGCGCGCCCACGCTGTGCGGCGGCGCATCGGCGATCAAGATCACCACGCGGTAGCTGCCCTCGCGCCACGGCAACTCGAGACACTTCACCAATCCCGCGAACACTGCCTCCGGACCATCACCACCTCCGTCGACCTTCGCCTCGTTGATCGCCTTGCGCACCTTCTCCACGTCGGAGCTGAGCTCTTCGACCTGGAGCAACTTCGGGCCGTCGGAGTGATCGCGGTAGCCCACCAGGCCCACGCGCAGATCCTCGCCCAGCTCGTCCTTCAGCGCGTCGAGCACGCGGCCGATGTGCGCACGTGCAGAGGCGATCAAACCTCCCATGCTGCCGGTGAGGTCTACACAGAACACGAGATCGAGGCGTCGGAGCATCGACGCGAGAGGGTAGCAGCTCATGCCCCGCGGACCGGCTCGACCCCGCGTCCCTGACCGGCACTCAAGGTTCCCGGGGAAAGTCGCTCAGTGGCTCGTCGAATGCAGCCTTCTGCCTCGTGGCTCGGGCGGGGGTACGGATAGCGACAGCGCGGTGCATCGTCTGCGTCGTGGCGATCTCCGCTCTCCGCGCTGCGGCGGAAGAACCCGTGGAGCCGACTCCTTCCGTGAGTCAGATGAGTTTGGAAGAGCTCATGGAAGTCCAGGTCTCCACCGTCTCCCGCATCGATGAGCGCATCGATGAGGCACCGGGAAACGTGTACGTCTTTCCGAGGAGCGTGATCCAGAACCGGGGCTATCGCAGCCTCGGGGAGCTGCTCCGGATCGTGCCGGGCTTCACCGTCTTTCACCGCGACCTGCAGTTCGTCACCGGCGTGCGCGGTCTCAACGCCAACGACAACGAGAAGGTCACGCTCCTGATCAACGGCCAGGAGCTCAACAACGTGATCGAGCCCGGCTTCCTCAACGGCCCCATCAACCTCGACAACGTGGAGCGCGTCGAAGTGGTGGTGGGCCCTTCCTCTCTCTTTCAACGCGCCAACACCCTGGCCGCGACCATCAACGTGATCACGAAGGACGTCAGCGGCGCGGAGCTGCTCTTCGCCTTCGGCAACTCCACGCCCTACTCGGGCACGCTGATGCTGGGACAGAAGTGGGAGGACAGGCGCTTCGTCAGCTTCTCGTTCAGCACCGAGGAGAAGAAGGGCTTCGACGCGTGGCCCGCCGACTTCCGCCCGAACCTCGCCGGGAAGGAGCAGACCGGTCAGCTCAATCAACCGAGCTTCTTCTCCACGTTGCGTGCGCAACGGGACGACTTCTCCGCGCAGCTGGTGGCCTATCGCTCCGATGCCCCCGAGCTGCTGATCAACAACGGGGATCCCTCGAACGACGGCCACATGGTCGACCAGTGGTACTCGCTGCTCCTTCGTCATCAGCGCCAATGGACTCCGACGCTGCAGACGCGCTTGCAAGCCGACGCGACGTACAAGGGACAGACGCGGCTCAACATGGGCGGGCCGCCCATCAACGCGCTCCAGGTCTCGGCGCACCAGCTGGACTACACCTTCGAGGCGAGCGCGCTCTTCACCGGGCTCTGGCACCAATCGATTCAAGCGGGCGTGCAGGCCGCGTTCGAAGACAACTTCGACACCTGGTTCTCGCTCAACACCGACGCGCTCACGATTCCCAAGACGACGCTGGTGAGCAAAGACACCTGGGCGCTCGGCTTCTTTCTCGACGACGAGTTCCAGCCGTTCAAGTGGCTCAAGCTGGTCGCCGGCGCGCGCGTCGATCACAACACCATTCTGGCCGGTGATCGTTGGTACGTCGGTGGGCGCGGCGCGCTCATCTTCCTCCCCACCACGAACTGGGTCGCCAAGCTCACCTACAACCGCGCGGTGCGCATGCCGACTCCAGTCGAGGCGCGCAACGACGTGTGGGGCAACGACAAACCCGACGCGCCTCCGTTCGCGAACACCGCGCCCAACGCGACGAAGCCCGAGATCCTCAACACGGTCGAGGCGCAGGGCATCGCGTACCTCGGGCCCGTGCGCACCAGCGTGTCGGTGTACTACCAGTTCCTCGACGGCTTCATCAGCTGGTTCCAGCCGTGGACCAACGTCGGCGACTTCAGTGGCACAGGCGCCGAAGTGACGGTGCAGGCGCCGATTCACCCGCGCTTCAACCTGTGGACCAACGTCTCGTACAACGCGTCGACGCTGAAGCCCGAGGCGGAGTTCAGAGAACCGTCTGACGAATCGGTCGAGCAACACCACATCGTGACCAACGGCGACGGGCGGCTGGTGGGCGCGCCGCGCTTCACCGCGAACCTCGGCTTCGACTGGGAAGTGAAGGAGGCGCTCTTTCTCTCGCCCTCGGCTCGCTACTTCACGGATCAAGCCGCGTTCGACTTCACCACGCAGTCCTTCACCACGATCGACAACCGCTTCTATCTGGACGCCACCCTCACCTTGAAGAAGCTGTGGGACGACAAGCTCGATCTGAGACTGATCGGGCACAACCTCCTCAACAACCGAGATCCCGTCGCCGGGCAGTGGCTGCGCAGCACGTACAAGCCCCGCGGCATCGAGGTCCTCTTCCAGGTGGATCTGCGGCTGTGAGCTCGCTCCGGTGGTTCGCAGGGTGCGCGATGTTGAGCCTGGGCTGGGCCAGCCACGCGCTCGCCGCCGAGGAGGCCCAGGTGAAGGCCGAGTTCGTGGAGCGTTTCACGCGCTTCATCGAGTGGCCGCAGAGCGCGGTCCCAGCCGACGACGCGCCCTTCGTGGTCTGTGTGTTTGGAGAGAGTCCGCTGAGCGCCCAGCTCGACCAGGTGCTCGCGAAACGGAAGATCCACGACCGGGCCGTGCAACTCAAACGGCTGAGCGACGGCGCCGCGGTGGCTGATTGTCACATTCTCTACGTCGCCCCGAGCGCGCGCTCGCAGGTGTCGCGAATCGTCAACGAGCTCAAGGGGAAGCCGGTGCTCTCGGTGGGAGACACCGTGGGGTTCGCCGAGCTGGGCCTGTTGATCAACCTCTACGTCGATGAGCACGCGCACGTGCGCTTCGAGATCAACGCCGAAGCGGCCAAGGCGAGCGGCCTGCAGATCAGCGCGAAGCTGATGACCCTCTCGAAGCAGACCGGCGGGGGGTCTGCCCCATGAAGCTCCAGTCGATTCGCGCCAAGCTGATCGCCATCGCCATGTCCACCGCGGTGCTGGCGCTGCTGCTGGTGGGCGTGGGCATGGCCATCTTCGAGGTGCTGGCCAGCCGCCGTCAGATGGCTCGCGAGATCTCCACCGTCGCCGCGATCATCGGAGCCAACAGCACCGCCGCGATCACCTTCAACGACGCTGATGCCGCGAAGGAGATTCTCTCGGCGCTCTCGCTGCAGACCGACGTCGTGCAGGGCTGCCTCTACGACGAGCGCGGCAAGCTGTTCAGCGTCTATCAGTCCGCCGACGCGCCTGCGCCTTGCCCTGCCGCGCCGCTGGCCGACGAGTCGGAGCTCGGCGGCGGGCTGATGGTGCACTCGGGGCCGGTGCTCCTGCACGAACAACGAGTGGGCACTCTGACCATCGCCGTAAAGCCCGGCGAAGCGATCAGGCAGCTGCAGTCTTTCGGACTGATGCTGGTGCTCGTGATCGTCGTCGCAGCCTTCGCCGCGCTGGCGATCTCCGCGCGCCTGGAGGGAAAGGTCTCGCGGCCCATTCTCGCCCTCGCAGGCACCGCGAAGCGGGTCTCGGAGCAGCAGGACTACGGCCTGCGCGCTCCCGTTCACACCGGCGACGAGACGGGCCTCGCGGTGACCGCCTTCAACCTCATGCTCGAGCGCACCGAAGAGGCCGCGAGCGCGCTGCGCGACGCGAACGCCAAGAGCCACGAGCAGGCGAAGTTCCTGGTCTCGATTCTCGACAACATGAGCGAGGGAATGGTCGTGTGTGATTCAGGGGGCCGAATCCTCCTCTGGAACCCGGCCGCGACTCGACTGGTAGGCCCCCAGGTCGATCTGGAACCGTCACAGTGGGTGCAGCACTTCGGCTTCCATTTGGAAGACGGCAAGACGCTGATCGCCACCGAGCAACTTCCCCTCGTGTGTGCGCTTCGCGGCGAGACGGTGGAGGATCGCGTGCTGTTCGTCCACTCGGCCACCATCCCCGAGAGGTGGATCAGCACCTCGGCTCGGCCGCTGCTCGACGAAGACGGCAACGTGCGGCTGGCGATCGCGGTGTTCCGCGACATCACCGAGCGCAAGAAGACCGAGAGCCAGCTGCGCACCAGCGAGTCGCAGTTGCGGCAGGCGCAGAAGATGGAAGCGATCGGCCGGCTCGCGGGAGGCGTGGCGCACGACTTCAACAACCTGCTCACCGTGATCTACGGCAACACCCAGTTCGTGCTCGATCAGCTGCCGCAGGGGAACCCGCTGCGGCCTGACGTGGAGGCGGTGGAAGAAGCCGCCGAGCGCGCTGCGGCGCTCACCCGCCAGCTGCTGGCCTTCAGCCGCAAGCAGGCGCTCGAAGCTCAGCCACTCGATCTCAACGTCGTGGTCGGCACCCTGCAGAAGATGTTGGTGCGCGTGATCGGCGAGAACATCGAGCTGGTCAGCACCGGCCCGAAGGACCTCGGCGTGGTGCGTGCGGACCTCGGACAGATCGAACAGGTGATCATGAACCTGGTGGTCAACGCGCACGATGCGATGCCTCGTGGCGGCCGGCTGATCATCTCCACGGCGAACGTGGACCTCGACGAGAACGAAGCGAAGGCACACTCGGCGCCGCCAGGCCCCTACGTGATGCTCAGCGTCGCAGACACCGGCGTGGGCATGAGTCCCGAGACGCAGAGCCACATCTTCGAGCCGTTCTTCACCACCAAGGAGCAAGGCAAAGGCACCGGCCTCGGACTGTCGACCGTGTTCGGCATCACGCAGCAGAGCGGCGGACACATCACGGTGTACAGCGAGGCCGGGCACGGCTCGACGTTCAAGATCTACTTCCCGCGGATCGTGGAAGCGGCTGGCGCTGGTTCGGGACGCTCGCTCGCAGGCCCAGCCCCGGGCGGCACCGAGACCATCCTCCTCGCCGAAGACGAAGCGCCGCTGCGCGCGCTCATGGGCCGGCGGTTGCGGGAGCTGGGCTACCAGGTGCTGCTCGCATCCGATGGGCTCGAAGCGCTGACGCAGCAACAGCAGCATCAGGGGCCGATTCACCTGATCATCTCCGACGTGGTGATGCCACGCATGGGAGGCCCCGAGATGGTGCACCGGTTGCTTCCCTTGCTGCCGGGCGTGAAGGTGCTGTTCGTCTCTGGTTACGCCGCCGAGGCGCTCTCACCGGGAGAGTTCGAAGAAGCGCAGCCGGGCTACCTGCAGAAACCCTTCACGCCCGAGACGCTCGCTCGCAAGGTGCGCGAGGTGCTCGATCGGGTGCGAACCCCGAATCCCTGAGCGTCAGGGACCGCAGGTCAGCGCCTCGACCACCACCACCATGTGGTTCGGCCGCTCGTGCAGCTCGAGGCTCCGCGTCGTGGGCTCCCAGTTCCAGTCGAACGCCGAGACCTCCTGGCCATCGACGAACACGGAGATCGGGAAGTTCGGGGTGACCGGCAAGCGGAAGACGGACGGCATCGGGGGCACGAGCGGGAGGCTCTTCAGCTGCCAGGTGCTGCTGCAGATCGACTGCACCGATCCACCGAGCGCGCTGGTGCCAGCGAGGTGAATGCCGTCGTCGAGTCCTTCGACCTCGCAGCCGTTCTCCGCCATTCCGAACGGCGGTCCGATCACGTCCCAGCGCACGCCTGCGTCCGCGAGGGTGGAGATCGCGTTCGACAGAGAGAGCGTCTGATCAGGCGCGTCGGTGATGCACACCGCGAGACGGCGTGATCCGAAGCGCCAGAAGTTCGTCGCGGTGTCGGCGATCTGTGCGGCGGCGCCAAGGCACGACTCGAACTCATCGCCCGGCGGAAGCGTGTCGAGCGCGTTCGCCACCAGGCCATCGAAGTCGAGCTGGTGATTTTCGTACCAGGGCAACCCGGGCCCCCAGAGGAGCGACTGTCCGCTGGTGCCCACCACGGCGACGCGCAGCGGCCCCGCGTACCAGGCGGGATTCGCGACATCGTCGACGATCTTCCGCTCCACCATCGCGCGCCTCGAGGCGAAGCTCGGCGAGTTGTCGATCACCACCAGCAGATCGACCTGCGGTGAGGGCGACGCGAAGGTGAAGCGCCGAGGACCGTTCTCCGTGCGCTCGCCTTCGAGCGAGATCGCGGCTCCGAGCATGCCGTCGACCTGCAAGTGCAGATCGGCCCGATGCGTCCCGACCTCTCCGCCCAGGAACTCGACGAGCCCCGACCACGACTCACCTGGCCCGAGGCGCCGCGGGAGCGAGACCTGCTGAGAGATCGAGAACGGCGCGGTGCGAGGCACCACCTCGGCGTCCTGCAGGAGGTGAGGCACCACGCAGTTGTTCGTGAGGCGAACGAGGCGCTGCTTCACGGGACAGCCGCGCTCGAGCGAGCCGAAGTGCAGCGCGCTCTCATCGACCTCGAGGCAGCCCATCGCGGCGGTGCCCGAGGCGGTGAGCTCCACCGAGACCGCGGCCACGATGCGCTCGGCGGAAGAGAACGAGATCACGCTCGACACGCGGCCCACCGAAGAGAGCTCCATCGCCACGGGGACCTGGAGCCACACGTTCGGCTCGAGCGTGATGGTGGCGGGCGCGACGGCAGGTGCTCTCGTGATGACGTCGAGCACCACGGGCTCCGCCGAGTCCTTCAGGCGAATCGAGACGAAGCCTTCACGCCGCACGCGCTCGCGGAAGCGGAGTTCAGCCGAGCCAAGCTCGACAGCCCGGCTCTCCAGCTCCAACGAGGGATGAGGACCCGGTTCTTCAGGCGGTTGGTTCGCAGGAACCTCGCTCACCGGACAACCGGCCAAACCCACCAACACCAGGAAAGCCCACCCGCGCATGCGCCCCATCATAGGACTTCGCGGTCGTTGACGGCGGGGGGGCAGTTAGGAAATACCGGCCTATGCGCCAGCGAAAAACCAAGTTCATCTTCACCACCGGCGGCGTCGTCAGCTCCCTCGGAAAGGGAATGGCTTCTGCCTCGATGGGCGCGCTGCTCGAGAACCGCGGCCTCGACATCACGCTGGTCAAGCTCGACCCCTACATCAACGTCGACCCCGGCACGATGAGCCCCACCCAGCACGGTGAGGTCTACGTCACCGACGACGGCGCCGAGACCGATCTCGACCTCGGCCACTACGAGCGCTTCACCGGCGCGCACATGTCGCGGCTCAACAACTTCACCACCGGCCGGGTGTACCACTCGGTGATCACCAAGGAGCGGCGCGGCGAGTACCTCGGCAAGACCGTGCAGGTGATTCCGCACATCACCGATGAGATCAAGGCGATGATCTTCGCGGCCGCCGAGGGCCACGAGGTGGTGCTCGTCGAAGTCGGCGGCACGGTCGGCGACATCGAGTCGCTCCCCTTCCTCGAGGCGATCCGTCAGATCCGATACGACGTGGGCGCGGGCAACACCTGCTACGTGCATTTGACGCTGCTCCCGTACATCGCGGCGGCGGGCGAAGTGAAGACCAAGCCCACCCAGCACTCGGTGATGAAGCTGCGCGAGATCGGTATTCAGCCCGATGTGCTGATCTGCCGCACGGACCGTCAGATCGCGCAAGACATCAAGGACAAGATCGCGATGTTCTGCAACGTGGACACCGGCAACGTGTTCACCTCGCCCGACGTCGCGAGCATCTACCAGCTGCCCCTCGAGTTTCACCGGCAGGGCCTCGATGAACGCGTGGCCGAGATCCTCAACATCTGGACGCGCGGCCCCAAGCTCGAGAAGTGGGAGCGCATCGTCGAGACCGTCACTCACCCGGGCAAGGGCGAGGTGCGCGTCGGCATCGTCGGCAAGTACACGGAGCTGAAGGAGTCGTACAAGTCGCTCAACGAGTCGCTGGTGCACGGCGGGATCGCGAACGACTGCAAGGTGAACCTGGTGTTCGTCGATTCGCAGGACGTCGAGACCAGGGGCGCCGAGGCGGTGCTCTCCGATTGCCACGCGGTGCTGGTGCCGGGCGGTTTCGGGGTGCGCGGCACCGAGGGAAAGATCCAGGCGGTGAAGTACGCGCGCGAGAAGAAGGTGCCGTTCTTCGGCATCTGCCTCGGCTTGCAGATGGCGGTGATCGAGTACGCGCGCAACGTGCTCGGGCTGGTGGGCTCGAACTCACTCGAGTTCGACGAGAAGACCCCGCACCCGGTGGTCACCATCATGGAGTCGCAGGTCGGCGTGAAGGACAAGGGCGGCACCATGCGACTGGGCGCGTACAGCTGCGCGCTCAAGCAGGGTTCGCTCGCGCACCGCCTCTACGGCAGCGACACCATCAGCGAGCGTCACCGTCACCGCTTCGAGGTGAACAACCAGTACCGCTCGAAGCTGGCGGAGGCCGGGCTGATCTTCTCGGGCATGAACACCGAGCTCGATCTCGTCGAGATGATCGAGCTCGACGGTCACCCGCACTTCGTGGGCTGCCAGTTCCACCCCGAGTTCAAGAGCAAGCCGTTCGCGGCGCACCCGCTGTTCTCGGGCTTCATTCGCGCGGCGCTGCTGCAGCGCGATCGCAAGTAAGGCGCATGCGGTAGGGTCCCCTTCAGGCCGGTGGTGAAGGGGACGTTCGATGTTCGGAATGATGTTTGCGGTGGTAATCTCGGCCTCTGGCGATCAACCGAAGCAGTTGCAGCCTCCGGAGCAGGTGCGTGGCGTGGCCAACCCGGCCTTCGTCACTCCGCTTCACGAGCTGCGGTACTTGAAGAAGAACAGGCCGAGCCTCGATGGGGCCGGCACCGCGGTCGGCGTGAGCGGTCTGGTTTCTGCGGTCGGCGTGGCCTTCGTGCTCCTCTCGTTCGTGCTCGTCGACCCGCGAGGCGGGATCCGCAGCGAGGGCCAGGTGTTCGGCCTGATGATCGGCGGAGCCGTCTTTGGCCTCGGGGCGCTCGTCGGAATCGGCGGCGGCATCGCGATGGGCGTGATCGGAGCTGAGCTCACTCGCGTCGATGCGCGCATCCGCGAGCTCGAGGCTCAGCTGGCTCCTCCGCGGAGCGTTCGGATTCCGATCATTCCTCCCGTCGTGCTCGCGCGCTTCTGATGCGCCCGAGCGGCTGATGACCGTTCGCAGGGCGCTGTTGCAGATGATGCCGGTCCTCGGCCGCTCGCTGAAGCATGCGCAGGGAGCGACGCTGATCGGCGAGTGAATCGACTCCTTGCCCCGCGGGACTGTCGCAGTCCCTGAAAGGCAAACGGCGAGAGAGCAACTCACTCTCTCGCCGCGAATCATCACGGTCGTCAGCAGTTTCAGAGACCAAACGCGCGCGACTGGTTCTGGTCGATGCTCCGCGCCAGCCAGTGGTTGGTGCTCTGGATGCTCACCATCGCAACCAGCACGGCATCACGCTCGTCAGCGGTCATGTCCGCGCCGAGGTACGCCTTGCCGAACTGGTAGTACTCGAAGCTCGCGATCCAGCGGCCATTGCGGCGAATGTGGAAGCCCGAGGGCCGCATCGGGATGCCGGAGAGCATCTGATCGGTCGACTCCAGCTCGAGCTCGACCTCACCGACTCGCACGGAACCCGCGAACACGCTCTTGCGCGCTTCGTCGACGACGAGATCGAAGCCCGGAGCGCTGCACTTGTAGGTGTGCTTCGAGAACTCCATCGACGCGACGCGCTTGCCCTCTTGGCGCGTCTCACAGTCCACGCTGAGCTCGGGGTTCGCCCCGCGGCGCACGACGAACGAGCGCTGCTGCTGCTGCTTCGCGTTCCCGATGCTGTGGCCCCACGGAAGCTTGATGCTCATGCCCTGAGTCTTCTGCGTGGCCAACTTCACCTCGGGGATCTCGTACTCGAGGAGCTTGGTGCGCGCGTTGACGCCCTGCTCGAAGGACACCGCAGTCGGCGGAACGGCGACGTTGGGGATCTTGATGGCGCGAGGGGCACAGGCAGACAGGGCGACGACGGCGACGAAGAGGATGCGGTGCATGGTGGTCTCGGAGGTTGGGGTTGAACGGCGGCGGCCCCTTGTGCTGCCCACATGCCAGTGCAAACCCTTGGATCTCGTGGCGGGAAGCCAAAGGAAGGTCCGAGAAACGAGACGCGAGACTCTGCACGGTCCCGGCCTCTGCGGGGTCACGCGACATGGCCACCATCGACGTGCGCGAAGGGCTTGCCGAAGCTCTGATTTGATCAGGGAACCGGGCAGCCGGCAGCGCGCTTCTCGTTTCCACTGCAGCCCGCGCGACAACAGCAAGGTCCCACGGCGAGCGGCTCCCAGCGACCATCTCGCCACTCCTCGCACGAACGCGGCTTGGCGCCGTCCCAGAAGTAGGTATGAAGGTCCGCGAGTCCATCACCGTTCTCGTCGATCTCGACCTCGGTGACGAAATGAGACATCGCGACGCACCCAAAGGTCTCTACCGACGACCAACGAGCGCAACGCGCCAGGAACCAATCTCCTTCGAAGCGCTCGAGTCGATAAGGCAGATGCGGCTTGCTCATCAGCGCCCACGCACCGAGCGCGACGAACGCACACCCGATCAAGGCGGCCGATGGCCAGAGCCGACGCTTCACTGACGACATCGGCGCTGAAGCGCCGCGAGCACGGTCTCAGCATCCATGACCGTCCCGCGCTTGACGCTCTCCGCCGCCTCCATCAACGCCGCCCAATCCGCGTCAGTCACCTCAACGTCCTCTCGGACCCTGACTTCGACCTCGGCGCCGTCCGGCAGCTCCTCTTCGAGGAGCACGACACGACCAGAGACTCGACCACGCACGATCGTCATCAGGAGAGCGTCTCAGTTTCCCGGCGTTTCGTTCAAGGTGGTGAGCCACTCGCTGAACGACTTCCAGCGCTGCAACTCTTCCTCGCTGTCGTTGAAGAGCACGACGGACCCGGTGTTGAGCTCGATGCAGAACAGCACCATCCCCACCGGATAAGGCTCGGTCAGAAACGGAATCGTGTCCGGAATCGCGACTACGCGTCTCATTCGCTCGAGCCACTGTTCATCGAGCAGCCCTAGAGCGCGGCATCGTCTCGTCGAGCGCGGGCGGCGGCGCGAGGAGAAA